>NZ_JAGINT010000002.1:2105329-2406090 GCF_017876295.1 Kribbella aluminosa
GTCGCGGACGTCGTCGGTACCGGCCTTGAACGCGGCGCCGAGCACCGTGACGTTCTTGCCGGCCCACTCGCCGCCGAGCATTTTGTGGGTGATGTCAACGATCCCGGCGCGCCGGTGGTGGTTGATGTCGTCGACCTCGCGGAGCAGCGTGATGACCTCTTCGACGCCGAGCTCGCCGGCCCGGTGCATGAACGAGCGCAGGTCCTTCGGCAGGCAGCCGCCGCCGTACCCGGGGCCGGCGTTCAGCATCCCGCGGCCGATCCGCTTGTCGTACCCGAGCGCGTCGGCCAGCTGGGTGACGTCCGCCCCGGTTGCGTCGGCCAGCTCGGCGAGCGCGTTGATGAACGAGATCTTCGTGGCCAGGAAGGCGTTCGCGCCGCCCTTCACCAGCTCGGCGGTCGGCAGGTTGCAGACCACCACCGGCGAGCCTTCGGCGATCGGGGTCGCGAAAACCTCCCGCAGCCGGGTCTCCGCGGCCTCGGACTGGACGCCGAACACCAGCCGGTCCGGGTGCAGCGTGTCGTCCACGCCGTGCGCCTCGCGGAGGAACTCGGGCTGCCAGGCGACCTCGACCGTCGTACCGGCCGGGGCCTCGGCGTGGAAGCGCTTCTCGACGAGTTTCGACGTACCGACGGGGACCGTGGACCGGCCGACGACCAGGGTCGGCTTGGTGAGCAGCGGCGCGAGCATGTCGACGACCGAGTTGACCTGGCTCAGGTCGGCGGCCTCGCTGCCCTCGAGCTGCGGCGTGCCGACGCAGACGAAGTGCACGTCGGCCCAGTCCGCGATCTCGCGGTAGTCCTTGGTGAACCGCAGCCGGCCGGAATCCACGTGCTTCTTCAGCAGCGGGTCCAGCCCGGGCTCGTACAGCGGGGCCTTGCCGTCGTTGAGCAGCTTCAACCGGTGCTCGTCGATCTCGACCCCGATCACGTCGAAACCGAACTCGGCCATCCCGGCGGCAGTGTTCGCCCCGAGGTAGTTGGTACCGATCACGGCGATCCGCAGGGGGCGGGAGGTCGCTTCACTCATGTCCGGGACTCTACCCATCGTGGTTAGCAGCCGGTGACCGGCTCATGTCTGGAGAGTGCGTACTTGCTCACTTTCGGCGTACGACGCACCCCACGCGCAGGTTGTTCGTCGTACAGTGCAACTCGTGAGTAACCCATTCGAGCTGTACGCGCTGCCCGAGGAGTACCAGGCGATCCGCGAGGCCGTTCGCGACGTCTGCGACGCCAAGGTCGCCCCGCACGCCGGGGACGTGGACGAGCTGGCCGAGTTCCCGAAGGCGTCGTACGACGCGCTGAAGGCGTCGGACTTCCACGCGCCGCACATCCCGGAGCAGTACGGCGGTGCCGGCGCGGACGCGCTCGCCACCGTGATCGTGATCGAGGAGGTCGCCCGCGCGTGCGCGTCGACGTCGCTGATCCCGGCCGTGAACAAGCTCGGCTCGCTGCCGCTGCTGCTGGCCGCGTCCGACGAGGTGAAGCAACGCTACCTGCCGCCGGTGGCCGCAGGTGACTCGATGTTCTCGTACTGCCTGTCGGAGCCGGAGGCCGGTTCGGACGCCGCCTCGATGAAGACCCGCGCGGTCCGCGACGGCGACGGCTACCTGCTGAACGGCGTGAAGCGCTGGATCACCAACGCCGGCGTCAGCGACTTCTACACGGTGTTCGCGGTCACCGACCCGGACGCGCGCTCGAAGGGCATCAGCGCGTTCGTGGTCGAGAAGTCCGACGAGGGCGTGTCGTTCGGCGCTCCGGAGAAGAAGCTCGGGATCAAGGGCTCGCCGACCCGCGAGGTGTACTTCGACAACGTCCGGATCCCCGCGTCCCGACTGATCGGCGCGGAGGGCACCGGGTTCGCGACCGCGATGCAGACCCTCGACCACACCCGGGTGACGATCGCCGCGCAGGCGCTCGGCATCGCGCAGGGCGCGCTCGACTACGCGCTCGGCTACGTCCAGGAACGCAAGCAGTTCGGCAAGGCGATCGCCGAGTTCCAGGGCCTGCAGTTCATGCTCGCCGACATGGGCATGAAGATCGAGGCGGCCCGCCAGCTCACCTATGCGGCCGCGGCCAAGTCCGAACGCGGCGACGAGGACCTCACCTACTTCGGCGCCGCCGCCAAGTGCTTCGCCTCCGACACCGCGATGGCCGTCACCACCGACGCCGTCCAACTCCTCGGCGGCTACGGCTACACCCACGACTACCCGGTCGAACGCATGATGCGCGACGCCAAGATCACCCAGATCTACGAAGGCACCAACCAGGTCCAGCGCATCGTGATGGCCCGCCAACTCCTGAAGGGCATCGGCTGACCGTCATGACCACGATCGACCCGGCGGTCCGCGCCGAGCTGGACAGTCTCCGCGACAGTATCGACAACCTCGACGCGGCTCTGGTTCACATCCTCGCCGAACGCTTCAAGTACACGCAGCAGGTCGGGCGGCTGAAGGCCGAGCACGCGCTGCCGCCCGGTGACCCGGCCCGCGAGGCCAACCAGATCGCCCGGCTGCGCGGCCTCGCCGAGACCGCGAAGCTCGACCCGGCCTTCGCCGAGAAGCTCCTCGGCTTCATCATCAGCGAGGTCATCCGGCACCACGAGCAGATCGCCGAGAGCACCAGGAGCTAGGTCCTGTCTGGTAATCCAGCGATCCGCCCCGCGGCGACACGCTGGGTGATTGCGTAAGAACTCTCCGGATGCGGCATGATTTGCGCGTTGCAGTCTGTGACTGCCGGGGTGGAAGGACCAGAAGGTGGCGCCAGGTGGTGCCCAGGTCGCTCGTGGTGCGTTGGCCGGGCTGCCTGAGGCGTTGGGGAGGATCGCGGCGGAGGGGGACTGGGACGCGCTGCAGCGTGTCTGTGACGAGCATCTACTGTCGGTGGAGGGGGAGCTGGCGACACGGTTGCTGGACGCGCTGACGCTGGTGCCGGACGACGAGTTGCGGGCCCGCCCGCGGTTGATGCTGTCGTGGCTGAGCGTGTACTACGCGGCGACGCAGCCGGACGCCGTCGAGCTTCGGCCGTTTCTGCGGCACTACACCGAGCTCGGGACCCGGCTCGCGGCGTCGATGGACATCGACAGTGAGACGTCGGTGGCGACACTGACGACGGTCGGGGTCGCGGCGATGATCGCGCTGCGGGAGCAGGGGCGATGTGTCGAGGCGGAGGAGCTGGGGCAGCGGCTCAGTGCGCGGGCCGCGCAGCTCAGCCCGCTGCCTGGGGTCGACGGTGCCTGGCGGCCGGGGTGGCTGCCGTTGCAGCGCGGCCTCACCCGGACGTTGATGGACGACCGGCCGGCCGCGGTCGAGCTGTTCCGGCACGCGTTCGAGCTCGCGACCCTCGAGCCGGCCACCGCCGCCACCGCGCTGAACGCCGCCGCGAACCTCGCGATGATCTTCGCGAATCTCGGCCATACCGGGTCCGCGCAGCAGTGGCTGCAGCGGATGCAGGAGTTCGAGGTGCCGTCCCAGCGGGTCCGGTACCTGCTCACCGCCGGCGGATCGATCGCCGAGGGCTGGGACGCCCTGGACCGGTACGACGACACCGAACTGGCGAGCCTGCTGGAGATCGTCGGCGACGGCACCCGGCGGATCGAGGTCTGGCCGTTCGCGGCGGCGCTGGTGTTCGCCCACGGGCTGTACCGCGGCGACCAGGCGTCGGCGCTCGCGCATCTCGGCACCCTCCGCCTCAGCCACGCGCCCGAGCTCACCGAACTCACCGCGGCGTCGCAGGTACTGCGGCGTGCGTGGATCGACCTGCTGATCGCCACCGGCCAGGGAACGCGCGCGTTGCGGCTGATCAAGGAAACGGGCGCGCACGAACCGTGGCTCACGCTTTCGACCGCACGGATCCGGTTCCTCAACGGCGAGTACGCCGCGGTCCGTGCGCTGGCGTCCCGGCTGCCGTGGGACACGGTCACGTCGTACCGGGATCTGCGGCAACTCCTGCTGCTCAAGGCGATTGCGGCATCGCGGATGGGCGACGTACCGGAAGCGCGGGCGGCCGCGGACCTGGCTGATCGGCTCCGGACGCCGGACGAGGTGCTCTCGCTGGCGTCGCTGTCTCCGGCCGAGCGCGCGGAAATCCAGGAAATCAAGGAATTTCCGTTGACCGACGAGGCCCGCGAACGGCTCGCCCGGGCGCGGGGAGTGTTTCCGGATCGCCTGGATCTGGTGGAGCTGACCAGCCGGGAACACGCCGTACTGACCGAACTGGACGCCGGCGGGAGTACGCCGGAAATCGCCGGAAAACTGGTGGTTTCGGTGAACACCGTGCGCACCCAGGTGAAAAGCGTCTACCGCAAACTCGGCGCCTCGACCCGCGAGGACGCGGTACTGCGTGCATACGAGCTCGGCCTGCTCTAGAACAACGTGCTGCCCAACGGGCGCCGTGGATCGAACCCGGGGAGGATCAGGAACGTCGCGCTGGCTGTCGTCTTCGTGAACGGCAGCAACGCGTCCCCGTTCTCCATGTGGGTAAGGGTTGCGGTGAACGTCCGCAGGTCGTTCTGGAAGCTGACGAAGAGCAGACCCGGTGCCGGTTCGTCGATGCTGTACGAACGACGGAGCATCAGCCGGACGCCGACCACGGCCGCGTGCGCACGACGGGCGTGGGCGTCGGCCGGCACGAGGTACCGACCGTCGGGCGTCTTCGCACCAAGATCGGGGCCGTCGGCAACAACTCCGCCGGACAACGGGATCCCGGTGTCCCGGTGCCGGCCGATCACAGCCTCCTGGTGCGCGGCGGACAGCCCGGCGAAGCGGCGCAGGTCCAGCTCCATCCGGCGCAGTACGGCGATCGTGCCGCCGGCCACCGGCGCGGGTTCGTCGAGCCAGAGGTTCAGGCTCTGCTCCGCCTCGGTGTGCGGACCGACGATGCCGTCGACGAATCCCAGTTGGTTGCGTGGCGCGGTGAGGCCTTCGGCCACCTGTACGGCCGGCCCTCGTCGTGCTGACTGGCGCCAGCGTTCCCGCAGCCGATCGCCGGCCCGGTCCAGCAGGGCGGCGGCCGCGACCGAGAGGACCAGCGGGTCGCTCGCACAGATCTGCAGCAGTACGTCGCCGCCGCGCGCCGCGGGGGCGATCTGTTCGTGCGCGAAGGCCGGCAGGTCGGTCGCGCCGGGCAGGGTACGTCCGGCCATCCGCACCAGCCGCGGGCCGACGCCGACCGTCACGGTGAGATCGCCCGGCACAAGCCCGACCAGCCGCGGCTCCGTCCCCGCCGACAGCGCAACGATCGTCTCCCCAAGCTCAGCAAGCAGCCGCCCAACGGCGGACAGGGGCCCGGATGGGGCACCCGACGGCACGGCGGACGGGGCGGCGGAGGGGGCGGCCGACTGAACGGCGGATGGGGCGAGGGACGGGGTGATGTCGGCGATGATTGCCAGCAGGTTGGGTTGTGGGGTGTGGGGTGTTGCGATGCCTGCTTGGTGCGTGCCGGTCGGCGTGACCTGGCCGGGTGCCGAGGCAGTGGCTGCCGGTGCTGCGGGCTGCCCGTTGGAGTCAGCGGAACAGCCTGCCGTCAGGACGGCCGCGGAGGCGGCGCCGAGGAGTGTGCGGCGCGACGGGCGGTCGTCTGCTCGGATCACGGAGCGAGAGTGCCACATCACCCGCAGTACTCGCGAATCGGTCGTCCGTGCCACACTGCCGCCATGTCACGTGGAGGTTGCCGGGCCCAAGTTCTGACAATGGTCCTGGTCCTGGGGGTCCTGGCACTGGCGGGGTGCAGTGGAGCGGAAGCAGATCAGGTACGGCGGCCCGCGGGCGCGCACGTGACGATCCGGGTGCCCGCCGACGCCCCGACCATCTCGGCCGCGGTATCGGTCGCGCAGCAAGGGGATCTGGTCCTGGTCGCGCCGGGTACGTACCACGAGTCGGTGCGGATCACGACCGCGCACGTCACGCTCCGCGGGGAGTCCCGGGACAAGGTCGTCATCGACGGCGAACTGCGGCAGCCGAACGGCGTCGTGGTCACCGCACCGGGTGTCGCGGTCGAGAACCTGACCGTCCGGGGCAACACACAGAACGGCGTCCTCGTCACCGGCTCGGTGAAGGCCGCCGACACGCAGCCCGGGCAGGGCGGATACGACACCGGTGACGAGCCGGTACGGTTCCTCGACTCGTTCCTGGTGTCACACGTGACGTCGACCCGCAACGGCCTGTACGGCATCTACGCGTTCTCCGCGCGGAACGGCGTGATCACCGATTCGTACACGTCCGGCGGTGCCGACTCGGGGATCTACGTCGGCCAGTGCAAGCCGTGCCACGTCGTGGTGCAGGACAACGTCGCGGAGTACAACGCGGTCGGCGTCGAAGGCACCAACGCGAGCGGCGAGATGTACTTCGTCCGCAATCGCATCACCGGCAACCGGGTCGGGCTCACCACGGGCTCCGACCACCAGGAGAAACTGCTGCCGCAGCAGGGCGCCGTTGTCGCGGGCAACCTGATCGCGGGCAACCAGCAGGCCGCCACGCCCGAGCAGGCGGACGGCGGCTGGGGCATCGGCGTCGGGGTCGACGGCGGCAGCGGCAACCAGATCGTGCGCAACCGGATCACCGGCAACGTGAACGCCGGCGTGGTGCTCACCGCGACCCAGGACATCGCGCCGGACGGCAACACGATCGCCGGCAACACGTTCGCGGGTAACGCCGTCGACGTCGGCTGGACGTTCCCGACCCCGACGAAGGGCCACGGCAACTGCCTGACCGCCACGACGGCCCGAACAGTGCCGGCCGGGCTGGCGACCACCTCCCCATGTCCGCGGTCCGGCAGCCCGTCGGCTGTCGCCCCGCCCGGCCGCTCGTCCTCGTCGGCTGTGTCGCCGTCCGGCACGTGGACCGGCCCCACCCCGCCGCCCGGCATCCCGTTCAACGAGGTAGCGCCGCCACCGGCGCAGCCGCAGTTCCCGAACGCCACAACCACCGGCGCCACAACCGTCCCGGCCGTCCCCGCGCTGCCGAACCTCGCCCAGCTAACGCCTCCGGCGCCATCGTTACTAGCCGCCCAAGCCCTGGCCAACGCCAGCTGACCCCCCGCGCTGCCCCACGCCCTGCGCCGTGTCCTGCGCTGCGCCCTGCGCTGCTCGGAGGACTACTTCGGGGCGACGTACGGCTGGGTGTCGAAGTCGATGACGACCGGCTGCGGCTCCGAGGCGACCGCGACCTGCACGCGGTACATCGTGCCGTCGGCGCCGATCCAGTACCGCACGGTCCCTTCGGTGTCGGGGCGATCGCGCGCGCCCGGCCCGACCATCACGTCGGTCTGGTGCCCGTTCACCGTCTCCTGACCGATTCGGCTCGCGCCGTTCTGCGGCAGCAGCTGGGCGTTGTCCGGCCGGTCGGCCCCGAGCCCCAGCGCGATCCGCAACGCGGTGTCGAGCGCACTGCCGGCCGTCTGCAGCGGACGATTGGTCCACCCCACGGTCGCCGACGCGGCGGACAGCTCCGTCGACGTCCACCGGATCGGCCCGTCGCTCGAGGAGTTGCGCCCGTCGCCGCGCAGTACGCCGTACGCCCGCTTCGCCCGGAAGTCGACGGACGCGGTGACGGTCAGCCCGCCGGCGGTGTCCGGCACGGTGATCCGGACCGCGCGCCCGCCGGATGCGTAGTTGCGGAACCGGGTGATGGCCAGCCGGTTCGCCTCGTCCGCGGTGAGTGCCCGCGGCGCGGAGGCGTCGGAGTTCGAGCTGACGACGAGCAGCACGGTGGCCACCGCGGCGCAGGCCGTGACTCCGGCCGCGATCACCCATCGGGCGCGCCGGGTGAGACTTCGCAGGTTCCGCATGGCGCCGCACGCTAACAGGCCGGCAGATTCACCCAGTAATTCACCCGATACGGACGGTCACAGAGTGCGCCGTTCTGGTTGGCTGAGTCGATTTGAGTGCACCAACCAAAGGGGACAGCAACAACTATGAGAAGACGGCTGTTGCGTGCAGGCTTGTCGGCCCTCTTGTTGGCCGGCGGCGCTGCAGGCGCGATGGTTCCGGCGAGCGCCGCAGCCATCCAGGACCAGGACGGCACACTGACCGTCCAGGTGCTGCGCGATTTCTTCGGCACCGGCGTGATCAACGCCGCGATGGACACGCCGCAGCAGGGCATGGCCGTCGAGGTCACCGACACGGCGGGCCACCACGTCCGGGGTACGACGGACGCGACCGGCAAGGTCGTCGTACCGCCGTCGTCCACGCTGGCCGGCGGGCAGTACCGGGTGGACGTGTCGATCCCCGCGCCGTACGACGGGTACCTGCGCGCGGCGCCCGCGTCGACGAAGGACAACCACTTCGACAGCTTCACGTCGTTCGTGGACGTCCGGAACGGCAAGGCGGACTCGGTGATCACCGCAGTCTGGAACCCGGCGGACTACACGCTGCCGGACTCCAAGTACTACGTACCGGTGCAGAGCCCGGCCGTGAACGCCGACGGCAGTGCGCCGGACCCCAACGCCCGCGCGCTGGTGTCGTTCGGCCAGGACGCGCGCGGTACCTGCCCTGACCAGCTGGCCTGCCCGGCGGTGGTCAACACGCAGTCGCAGGTGGGGACCACGTGGGGCCTGGCCTACGACAAGTACCGCAAGCGGATCTTCCAGGCCGCGTTCGCGAAGCGCTTCACGGAGTACGGTCCGGAGGGCGGCGGCGCGATCTACACGACCCCGCTCGACGGTTCCGGTACGCCGACGCTGTTCGCGAAGGTGACCGGCGCGGCACTGACGCCGCACGGCCCGGGGGACATGCGCAAGGACCAGCTGTTCACGGACGCGCCGGGCAAGGAGAGCCTCGGCGGTCTCGCGCTCTCCGAGGACGGCACGACCCTGTACGCGGTGAACCTGCGGAGCCGGCGACTCCTGAGCTTCGACGCCACCGGCGCCAAGGCCGCGCTGCCGGCGAAGTCCGTACGGATCCCCGATCCGGGCTGCGCGTCCGCGAGTGACTGGCGGCCGTTCGCGCTGACCGCCCACGACGGCAAGCTGTACGTCGGTGGCGTGTGCTCCGCGGAGAGCACCCAGCAGCGCGCCGACCTGAAGGCTGTCGTCTACACCTACGACGGTACGACGTTCGCGCCCGTACTGACGCAGCCGCTGACCTTCACGCGCGGCCAGGTCCTGATGGGCATGACCCAGCCGACGGCCGATCACTGGAACCCCTGGGACACCCGGCTGTCGAACTGGGACAGCCGTGCGATCGGCGTGAACCTGTACGTCAACCCGCAGCCGGAGCTGGCCACGCTGGCCTTCACCCGGAACGGGTCGATGATCGTCGGCTTCCGCGACCGGTTCATGGATGTGATCGGCAACGGCATGGACCCGCGGCCGGGGAACGACACGATCCAGGCGGGCATGTCCGGCGGCGACATCAACATGGCCTGCGCCAAGCCGGGCGGTGGGTACGACTGGGAGGGTACGGGCGACTGCCCGAACCACGGCACGTTCGCGACGAACGGTCACGAGCCGGGCGACGTCAAGGAGTACTTCCACGGCGACTTCTTCGATCCGAACCGCTCCGGCAACGGGCTGCACCAGGAGACGTCGCAGGGTTCGGTGGCGTACATCCCGCAGCAGCAGTGGGTGGTCAGCACCGAACTGGACCCGGCGCGGGACGTCAGCTCGAACGGTGCCGGCTTCTACAACGTGGAGACCGGGGTCGGCCCCGGGCAGGACAACCCGGCGCACGGGTACCAGTTCGTGGGTGCGACCAACAGCTTCGGGAAGGCCGGCGGTCTCGGTGACGTCGCCTACGCCGCCGCGAACGCGCCGATCCAGATCGGCAACATCGTCTGGTTCGACGGCGACCACAACGGCATCCAGGATCCGTACCACGAGGACGAGGTTCCGCTGGCGGGAGCGACCGTGAACCTGCTGGACGCGTCCGGGAAGCAGGTTGCCGGCACGAAGACCGACCCGGCGGGCGAGTACTACTTCGGCGGCGTCGGGGCGGAGTACGAGCTGACACCGGGAGCGAAGTACACCGTGGAGTTCAACGTGTGTACGGCGGACACCGGTAACGTGCCGCGGCAGCCGGCGGCCACGGAACTGCGGTTCACGCTCCCGGTCGCGGGCGCGGATCGTGCGCACGACTCGAACGTCACACCGCCGACGAGTGGGCAGCTCTGCAAGGGATCCACACAGGTGACCGCGCCGAGTACGCCGGGCGGGGTCGACCACACGATCGACGCGGGGGTCTACCTCCCGCCGCCGACCCCTCCGACGACGCCGACACCGACGCCGACTCCCACGCCGTCGCCGTCGCCCAGCCCGTCTGCGACGCCGAGCACGACGCCGAGTGCGACGCCCACCGTGGCGCCGTCCACGACGCCGCCGGCCAACCCGCCCAAGCCGGGCGGGCCGCTGGCGTCCACCGGTGCGGAGGTCTCACCGCTGGTGTTCATCCTGGCGGGGGTCCTGCTGGCCGCGGGTGGCGTGTTCCTGCTGATCAGCCGGAAGCGCCGGACGAGCCGGCAGCACTAAGACCGCTGAGCGTCCTGCCCGACCCGCTCTCGGGCAGGACGCGACGGTCAGCCGCGTTCGGGGTCGGCGCCGGCGGCCTTGGTGACGCGGTCGCCGACCTCGAGGGACTTCCACAGGTCGCGGTTCACCTTGACGTCGCGGACCTCTCCGCCGTCCAGCTCTACTTCGAGTTTGCGGTAGAGGTTCGCGCCGTCGTACATGGCTCGTGACTTCTTCACGACAACCCCGCTCCAGGCATCCCCGTCAGCCATTGGTAACTCCTTCGTCACGGTGAGTGGACTCCTGCAGGGTATCTCCGGCTCAGCCCATCGCGAGGTCGTTGACGAAGCTGTCGGACCAGTCGGACAGGGTGGGGAGCCGTTCGGACCAGACCTTGGTCCGGGGAGTGCCGGCGGTGCTGGGTTCGCCGTTCTCCGGCCAGTAGCCGATCATCGACCGCAGGGTGCCGAGGTGTTCGCCGAAGTGGTCGTCGCCGGGCACGATCGCGGCGACCCGGACGGCGCCCAGCCGGGCGACCACCTCGGGGTCGCGGAACGCGGTCCGGATCGCACCGCCGAGGTTCGCGAGCTGGGAGTCGCAGGGCTGCGCGGCCACCGGCTCGGCGATCACCAGGATGTGGGTGTCGGGGAGGTACCGGCCCTGGCGCTCGGCGATCCGGTACAGCTCGGTCAGCCGGGTCCGCAGGTGCGGCGTGGTGGCGAGCCCGGTGCCGTGGTCCTCGCAGGACGACGCGTGCAGGTAGGTCAGCGTGCACTCGGTCCAGCTCTGGCAGAGGATCCGGATCGCCTCGAACGCCGGGTCCTCGCCGACCGTCCGGTACGTCTTCCGCAGTTCGTCGAGCGCCACCGTCAGCGGGACCTCCCGCTCCGCGAGCCGCCGCCCCGCCGCGGCCGCGTGCGGAACCGGGTCCGACCCGGCCGCCAGCGACTGCAGCAACGGCCGGAAAACGGTGTCGTTGCTCGGCCCGTTCAACCGATGCCGCCCACGGCCCGGCGTCGGCTCCGAGATCTCCGGCTCCGGCTCCGGAGTAGTGGTGGTGGGCGGTTGTCTGCGCAGCTTGTCGATCAACATGGCGGATCCCCGTTTGACTACCGATCGTGGTCACCTACCTGGCCGGCAGGCAACTCGTACGCCCTGAGACGCTCGTCCTGGCGAAGCATGACGCGGGTCTGCCAGAAAATTCGGAAGGTACGCCGGGGACTCCGGGAAACTGTCGCCGGCGACAATCAGGTTGAGTGCTGCCGCCAAGAACAGCCAGTTACCAGAGTTGTGGCTGGATCGCCGGGTCGGTGTAGTCAGGGTCGGGGTTGCGCCGGACGAGGTCGTCGTTCGGATGGCCGGAGCCGGGGCGCCAGCGGTTGTCCGAAGGCTGCAGGTGGATGGCCAGCGACCGGCGCGGCGCCGTACTCAGGTTCGCCGAGCTGCCGTGCACTGTCCGGCAGTGGTGGAAGCTGACCTGCCCACGCTTCATCCGCGGTACGACGGGAGCCGGGTCGAAGCCCTGCGCGACGATCGACGCCTCGAGTCCGGCCGCGTCCTGCGAGAAGAAGTCCAGCCCGGTCACCGGCCAGCGGTGGCTGCCGGGCATGAACGCGACCGCCCCGTTCACCTCGTCGACGTCGTGGAACCCTACCCACGCGGTCAGCATGTTGTCCGACGTACACGACTGCCAGTACTGCCGATCCGTATGCCAACCGACCGTCGCCGCCGGCCCGCCCGGTGCCGATTCGCTGGGAGGCTTGTACAGCAGCTGGTCGTGCCACAGCCGGATCCCGTCCGCCCCGGACAGCGCCGCGGCCGTTTCCGCGATCGCCGGATGCCGGACCAGCGCCGCCAGCTCGTCGACGCGCAGCGACGAGTAGTCGTTCTTCCGCAGTACGTCGCCGTGCTCCGGCTGCCAGCCCCGCGTCGCCGGTACGTCGGGCAGCACGTGATCGTGGTCGTTCGCGTAGAACCGGTCCATCCCGCGCTCGGCCGCGTCGAGTACGTCGGGCGGCACGATCACCGGCGAGATCCAGTACCCGTGCTCCTGGTAGAAGGCAATGTCGTCAGCGTTCATGGGACCACGGTAGAAACCGGCGACCGCTTCGGGCGTTGCCGATGTTCAGCCGGATGGACACAATCTTCAGGTGTCCCTCTATCGCCCCGACGGGCTCCGCGCCGGCTTCCACGCCGAAGGGTTCGCGCCGGGCAGCGGCCTGTTGCACGCCGGCGAGCAGTGGGTGCCCGAGCAGTTCCTGATCGAGCCGCACGAGCATCCCGTCTGGGAGATCTACCTGCAGCAGCACGGCACCACGCACTGGGTCGCGGGCGGCGAGAGCTACGTGCTGCACCCGGGCCACGTGTTCGCCGTACCGCCCGGCGTCACCCACCACCTCGCGGGCCGGTCCGGCAACCACCACTTCTTCTTCGCCGCGATCGACCTCGACGCCGTCGGCCGGCGCCATCCTGGTCTGGCGATGCCGGCGGCCGTCGTCCATCGGGAGGCCGGGGAACTCGCGTACGCCTTCGCGCAGCTGGTCCGGGAGCTGACGACCCGCTACGAGTACGCCGACACCGGTCTGACGCTCGCCGTCGACCATCTGGTGCTCGCCTTCTCGCGGTCGATGGCGCCGACCGCCGTACCGCAGCTCGCTATGCATCCCGCCGTGCGGACGGTGAAACGCCTGCTGGACCAGGAGTTCCACGAACGCTGGACGTTGAAGGAGCTGGCGGACCGGGCCGGGCTCGCACCGGCGTACCTGGCCGAGCTGTTCGCCGCCGAGCTCGGCCAGCCGCCGCACCGCTACCTCAACGAACGCCGCATCGACCGCGCCCGCCAGTTGCTCGAGTCCAGCGACGTCACGATCACCGCCCTCGCGCTGAGCCTCGGCTTCAGCTCCAGCCAGCACTTCGCCCGGGTGTTCCGGCAGCTCACCGGCAGTACGCCGACCGCGGTCAGATCGTCACGAGCGCGGTGACGCCGAGCGCGATCCCGACCAGATAGGTGCCCATGGGCGCGGACCGCGATCAGCAATCGGTCGGCGGGGTCGGCGAGCACGAGTACGCCGTCGTCCGCGACGTCCTCGACCGGCTGGTCGGCGTCCTCGACCGGTTCGCGTCCGAAGCGGATCAGGCCTCGTCCGCGGCCGGCGGCAGCGTCGGGTAGTCGCCGATCGGGTAGAGGCCGACGGTGAAGCCGTACGTCGTACCACCCGCGCGGGGCAGCTGGTCGAAGGTGTGGATCAACGCGTCCACCTGCTGCCAGAACTCGGCGGCCCGCTCGTCGGGGATCCGGGCGTGCCGGATGAACGAGCGCAGCTCGCCCGCGTCGTACGCCGGCTTGGACTCCTGGGCCGCCACCTCGAAGTCGTTGAAGTCGTCCGGCAGTCGCCCTTCCGCGCCCTGCCGGCCCAGCCCGACGAAGAACATCCGCGCCGCGCGCCCGTAGAACCGCTCCTCGATCGCCCGCACCCGCCGGGTCCGCACCACCCGCAGGATGCCCGCGTCGGTCAGCACCTTCACGTGGTGCGCCACCGTGCTCTTCGGCCGGCCGACCGCGGTGGACAGCTCGGTCACGGTCGCCGCCCGCTCGTGCAGCAGCCCCAGGATCGTGGTCCGCAGCGGGTCGCTGATCGCCCGCACCTGCTCCGCGGTGGTCAGCTCGACGGTCTCCGCGAGCTCATAGTCCGGGATTCCCGAGAGCTTGTTGATCGACATGGTTCGAATAGACTAGCATCGCGGATTGTTCGAGATATTTGGATCATTGGAGCTGATGATGGCTGAGGTCGTGATGTACCACCACGCGCAGGGGCTGACCGACGGGGTGAAGGCGTTCGCCGACGAGCTCCGGCAGGCGGGGCACACCGTCCACACGCCGGACCTCTACGAGGGCAACACCTATGCCACCCTCGACGAGGGCATGGACTACGCCCGGGCGACGGGCTTCGGCGCGATCGCGGAGCGCGGTGTCGCGGCCGCGCAGAGCCTGCCGGAGAACGTCGTGTACGCCGGGTTCTCGCTCGGCGTGGTGCCCGCGCAGCAACTCACCCAGACCCGCGCGGGCGCGGCCGGCGGGTTGTTCTACTACTCGTGCCTGCCGGCCGAGGAGTTCGGCAGCTGGCCGGACGGCGTACCGGCGCAGGTGCACGCGATGGAGGAGGACCCGTTCTTCGCCGAGGAAGGCGGCGACATCGACGCGGCCCGCGCCCTGACCGCCGCGGCCGACACCGTCGAACTGTTCCTCTACCCCGGCAAGGAGCACCTGTTCGCGGACTCCTCGCTGCCGGGCTACGACGAGGGCGCCGCGAAGCTCCTGCTGCAGCGCACCCTCGACTTCCTCGCCGCGATCAGGTAGCTCTCAGCTAGTTCGGCCTAGCCTTCGGGGCCATGCGAACACGAGTTTTCCCGGCCCCGAAGGTCCCAGCGGTGTTCCTGATGTTCTGGGCGGTCAAGCTGCTGACCACCGGGATCGGCGAGACCGCGGCGGACTACCTCGGCACCGTCAGCATCCCGCTGGCTGCCGTTATCGGGCTCGGTAGCTTCAGCACCGCCATCTATCTGCAACTGAAGGCCGACACCTACCATCCGGTGCGCTACTGGGCCACCGTGCTCAGCGTCGCCCTCTTCGGCACGATGGTCGCCGACGGACCGCACATCGCGCTCGGTACGCCGTACTGGTTCGACTCGATCGTCTACCTCGGCCTGCTCTGCGGCCTGCTGACCTGGTGGCAGCGCAGCGAGGGCACCATCTCGGTGCACTCGATCACCACCGCCCGGCGCGAACGGTTCTACTGGGGCGTCGTGCTGCTCACGTTCGGCCTCGGTACCGCGGTCGGCGACGCCACCGCCATCGACTTCGGCCTCGGCTTCACCTGGTCGATCGTGCTCTTCGCCGTGCTGATCGTCGTACCGCTCGGCCTCTGGAAGCTCGGCCTGAACGCCACGATCGCCTTCTGGGCGTCGTACGTGCTGACCCGGCCGCTCGGCGCGTCGATCGCCGACTGGTTCGGCAAAGACATCCACAAGGGCGGCCTCGGCTGGGGCATCGGCCCGGTCACGCTGGTCGGGCTGCTGCTGTTCGCCGTGCTGGTCGCCTACCTGAGCCTGACGCACAGCGACGTCGACCACGCCGCCGACCACGCCCGCGAGTCAGCTGTCCGTGAGCCCGACCCGGTCCTCGAGTGACCGCTCCGCGAATCCTCCGGCCGGGACCGGCTCGGCGGCGCGGCGGGCGGGGATGAACGACGCGACGGCCAGTGCGGTGAGCGCGGCGCCGGCGCCGATCAGCAGGACGACCCGGAAGCCACTCTGCGATGGCAGGGTGTAGCCGCCCAGGCTGACCGTCAGGTTGGCCAGGATCACGCCGGCCACCGCGCTGGACACCGAGGTGCCGATCGACCGCATCAGCGTGTTGAAGCTGTTCGCGGCCGCGGTCTCCGAGACCGGTACGGCGGACATGATCAGCGCCGGCATCGCGCCGTACGCCAGGCCGATACCGGCACCGATCAGCAGCGACACCAGGACGAGCTCCCAGACCGAGCTCATCAGCACGCTGCCCACGCCGTACCCGGCGGCGACCACGAGCGCGCCGAGCATCAGCGTGACCTTCGGGCCGCGGGTGCTGGAGATCTTCGCCGAGAACGGCGCGGTGACCAGCATGACCAGACCGGACGGGCCCATCACCAGACCGGACGCGAGCATCGACTGGCCCAGTCCGAAACCGGTTGCCTTCGGCATCTGCAGCAGCTGCGGCAGCACCAGCGACATCGCGAACATCGCGAACCCGAACACCATCGACGCGAGGTTCGTCAGCAGTACCTGTGGGCGCGCCGTGATCCGCAAGTCGACGAGCGGTTCGCTGGTACGGCGTTCCCACCAGCCCCAGGTGAGCAGTGCGACGACCGCGAGCGCGAACAGGCCGACCGTCCGGCCGCCGGTCCAGCCCCAGCTCGCGCCCTGGGAGATTGCCAGCAGCAACGAAATCAGGCCGACCGACAGGCCGATCCCGCCGAGCAGGTCGAAGTGGCCGCCGGAGCGCACCGACGACTCCGGGACGAAGCGCAGTACCAGCCCGAAGACGATCACGCCGAGTGCGGCCGAGAGCCAGAACAGCGTGTGCCAGTCGAAGTTGTCGGCGAGCAGCGCGGCCGCGGGCAGGCCGAGCGCGCCGCCGACGCCGAGGGAGGCGCTCATCTGCGCGGTCGCGGTACCGAGCTTCTCGGGCGGCAGTTCGTCGCGCATGATGCTGATGCCGAGCGGGATCACGCCGGCGGCGAGGCCCTGGAGTGCGCGGCCGGCGATCATCGGCACGAGCGAGCTGCTCAGTGCGGCGACGACCGAGCCGGCGACCAGCATGCCGACACTGATCAGCAGCATCCGGCGCTTGCCGTACATGTCGCCGAGGCGGCCCATGATCGGGGTCGCGACCGCGGCCGCGAGCAGCGTGGCGGTGATCGCCCAGGCGGTCCCGGCGGCCGAGGCGTGCAGCAGCCGCGGCAGCGTGGGGACCAGCGGGATCACCAGGGTCTGCATCAGCGCGACCGTGATACCGGCCGAGGCGAGCACCGGCACGACGGTCCCGGCGCGCACGGATGGAGCAGCGGACATCAGCAGCCTCCTGGGCTGAGAACAGATAGTTGGTTTCTGCAACCAATAGCCTAAGTCAGGCAGTTGACTTAAACAAGCGAGCGAGGCAAGCTGGAGGAACAACCACACGGAGGTGATGGCCTGTGACCGACAGTGAGCAGCTCGTCCAGTACCCGATCCCACCCGTCGACGCGATCGAACCGCCGCCCGAGTGGGAGCGGCTCCGGCGACGGTGCCCGGTGGCGCAGGTGCAGCTGCCGAGCGGCGACGAGGCCGCCTTGCTCACCCGGTACGACGATGTCCGCCAGGTGCTGTCCGACGCCCGGTTCAGCCGGACGGCGGAGGGGTCCGCGCGGGTGTCCGCGGAAGGCGCCGGCGTCTTCGACCGGCGGCGCCCCGGCGTACCGCAGTCCGGGGACGGGCACCAGCGCTGGCGGCGGATGATCACCAAGTGGTTCACCGCGAAGCGGATGGCGGCGCTCCGGCCGTCGATCGAGGCGATGGCCGACCAGCTCGTCGACGGCATGGTCGCGGCCGGTCAGCCGGCCGATCTGAAGGCGGCGCTCGGGTTTCCGCTGCCGGTCTGGGTGATCTGCGAGCTGCTCGGCGTCCCGGCCTCCGACCGGGAGCGGTTCTCGTACTGGTCCGACACGTTCCTCAACCTCAGCCGGTACTCGGCCGCCGATATGGAGGCCGCGCACGCCGAGTTCGCGGCGTACATGACCGGGCACATCGAGGCGAAGCGCGCGCAGCCGGGCACCGATCTGCTGAGCGACCTGATCACCGGCACCGACGCGGCGGGCGAGAAGCTGACCGACGACGCGCTCGTCTCGACCGGGATGGGCCTGCTGATCGCCGGGCACGAGACCACCACCAACATGATCGGCAAGATGATGGCGATGCTGCTCGCCGATCGGTCGCGCTGGGAGCAGCTGCTCGCCGACCCCGCCCTCGTCCGTACGGCGGTCGAGGAGGCGTTGCGGTACGACGCGAACGCCGGGTTCGGGATGATCCGTTACGTCACCGAGGAGCTCGAGCTGTCCGGCGGCGTCCTGCCCGCGGGAACGACCGCGGTGTGCAGCATGGCGTCGGCGAACCGGGACGAGCGGATCTTCGCGGACGCCGCGGACATGGACCTGACCCGGACCCCGAACGTGCACCTGGCGTTCGGCGCCGGGCCGCACTCCTGCATCGGCCAGTCGCTGGCGCGGACCGAGTTGCAGGTCGTACTGGAAGTGTTGTTGCGTCGGTTGCCGACGTTGGCACTCGCAGTGCCGGCGGCGGAGCTGCCACTGGTCGAGGGGCTGCTCGTCGGCGGGCTGCGGGAGGTAAGGGTGATCTGGTGATGATGGCGAAAGAGGTGCGGGGCGCGCGGGTGAACGCGACCCGGGAGCTGATCCTGGCGACGGCGGAGCGGATGTTCGCCGAGCGCGGTGTGCACGAGGTGTCGAACCGGCAGATCAGCGAGGCGGCCGGGCAGGGCAACAACACCGCGGTCGGGTACCACTTCGGGACCAAGACCGACCTGGTCCGGGCGATCGTCCGCAAACACGCGGAGCCGGTCGAGGCGCGCCGCCGGGAACTGCTCGCGGAGCTGGGCGCGGAGCCCGACGTACGGGACTGGGTGACGGTGCTGGTGCGGTCGGCGACGGACCACATGGGCAGTCTCGGTACGCAGAGCTGGCTGGCGCGGTTCAGCGCGCAGCTGATGAACGACCCGGCGCTGCGGGAGATCCAGTTGCTGGAGTCGCGGAGTTCGCCGTCGCTCACCCGGGTCGTCGACGGGCTGGCGTCGCGGCTCGCCGATCTGCCGCCGGCGGTGCGGATCGAGCGCGGCGACATGGCGCGGCACCTGATCGTCCAGATGACGGCCGAGTTCGAGCTGGCGCGCGCGGAAGGGCGGCCGACCGCGCGGGCGACGTGGGAGGAGATGGCCGACGGGTTGATCGACGGGATCGTCGGGCTGCTGACCGCGCCGGTGACTTCGTGAGCGTGCTGGTGGTGGGTGCCTCCGCGGCCGGGCTGACGACCGCGGAAGCCCTGCGGCGCAAGGGTTTCCGGGATCCGATCACTGTGCTCGGGGCCGAGTATCACAGGCCGTACGACCGGCCGCCGTTGTCCAAGCAGTTTCTGTTGGGGGACTGGGACGAGACTCGTACTCGCTTGCGGCCGGACACGATGCTGACAGCCCTCGACGCGGAGTTCGTGCTCGGCGATCCTGCGGTCGCGTTGGACGGACACACCGTCCACACCACCTCAGGCCGATCCCTGACCGCCGACCACGTGGTGATCGCCACCGGCCTCACCCCACGCCGTCTCCCGGGCCCAGACCTCGAAGGCGTCCACGTACTCCGCACCCTCGACGACGCGGCCGCACTGCGCAGATCCCTCACCCCTGAGGTGCAGGTGGTTGTTGTGGGCGACGGGGTGCTTGGGGCGGAGATTGCTGCGACCGTCTGCAAGCTCGGCCTCTCCGTGACGCTTGCCGGCCCACAGGCGGCGCTGATGGAGGCTCAGCTTGGTGCTGTTGTGGGGGGATTGCTGGGGGAGTTGCACACGGCTGCAGGTGTTGAGCTTCGGTTGGGTGTTGCGGTTGATGGGCTGACAGGTGTGGGCGGGCGGGTGAGCGGCGTACGGCTGGCAAACGGGGACTTGTTGCCGGCTGACGTGGTGGTGGTTGCGTTGGGGGCTGCGCCGGCTACCGGGTGGTTGGAAGGTAGTGGGCTGACGGTTGAGAACGGTGTGGTGTGTGACGAGTACTGCCGCGCCGCGGACGGGGTGTACGCCGCGGGCGATGTCGCGCGCTGGCGTGCCGAGGACAGGCTTGTCCGGCTGGAGAACCGGACCAACGCCACCGAGCAGGCCCTGTGCGTCGCCGCGAACATCCTCGGCGAGAGGCAGCCATACCGCCCGATCCCGTACTTCTGGACAGACCAGTTCAGCACCCGGCTCCAGGTTCACGGCCGCCCGTCCGCGGACCTGACGATTGCCGAGGGCAACATCGGCGAGCGCTTCGTCGCGCACTACCGCGACGCCGGCCGGATCGTCGGTGTCCTCGGCTGGAACGCACCGAAACAGACCCGTGCGCACCGGCAGCACCTGGTACGTACGTAAACCTCTCTGGGGAAGGACACATATGACAACGCCGGCCTATCCGATGACCAGGGCAACAGGTTGTCCGTTCGATCCGCCGCCGCAACTCCGTGAGCTGCAGGCGGAGGAGCCGCTGACCAAGGTGAACATCTTCGGCAAGGACGCGTGGCTGGTGACGCGGTACGACGACCAGCGCACGCTGCTCGCCGATCCGCGGCTGAGCTCCGACGTCCGGCAGCCCGGCTACCCGAGCCCGACCGGTGAGCCGCCGCGCAAGGACGGGGTCGGGATCGGGTTCATCCTGATGGACGACCCGGAGCACGCCCGGCTGCGGCGGATGGTGACCGCGCCGTTCATGATCAAGCGGATCGAGGCGATGCGTGCCGGCGTACAGCAGATCGTCGACGGCCTGATCGACGACCTGCTGGCCGGGCCGAACCCTGTGGACCTGGTCGAGGCGTTCGCGCTGCCGGTGCCGTCGCTGGTGATCTGCCGGCTGCTCGGCGTCCCGTACGCCGACCACGACTTCTTCCAGCAGAACAGCAAGAACCTGATCCGGATGTCCGCGGCCCCGGAGGAGCGGGCGGCGGCGCACGGCAACCTGGCGACGTACCTGGACAACCTGGTCGGCGAGAAGCTGGAGAACCCGGCCGACGACCTGCTGTCCGGGCTGACCGAGCGGGTGAAGGCGGGCGAGCTGACCCGCCAGGACGCCGCCGGGATGGGCGTCCTGCTGCTGCTCGCCGGGCACGAGACGACCGCGAACATGATTGCCCTCGGCACCCTTGCGCTGCTGGAGCACCCGGACCAGCTCGCCGTACTGCGGGAAACCGACGACCCGAAGGTGGTGGCGGGCGCGGTCGAGGAGCTGCTGCGCTACCTGAACATCACACACAACGGCCGGCGGCGTGCGGTACTCGAGGACATCGAGCTGCACGGTCACGTGCTGAAGGCCGGCGACGGCGTCATCCTGCCGAACGACATCGGCAACCGGGACCCGTCGGTGTTCGCGGATCCGGACGCGCTGGACCTGAGCCGGGACGCGCGCCGGCATGTGGCGTTCGGGTTCGGCGTACATCAGTGCCTCGGGCAACCGTTGGCGCGGCTCGAGCTGCAGGTCGTTTACAGCACGCTGTACCGGCGGATCCCGACGTTGCGCCGGGCGGTCGGGCTGGAGGAGATCCCGTTCAAGCACGACGGCGCCGTGTACGGCGTCTACTCGCTTCCCGTGACGTGGTGAAAGGACTCTCAATGAAGGTGATCATCGACCAGGACAAGTGCGTCGCGTCCGGCCAGTGCGTGACGGCCGCGGCCGACGTGTTCGACCAGCGCGACGAGGACGGCATCGTCGTACTGCTCACCGACAACCCGCCCGAGGAACGCGCGGCCGACATCCACCAGGCCGCCGCGGTCTGCCCGGCGCTGGCCATCGTCGTCGAGGACTGAGAACGCGGCTACAGTGCTGTAGATGATCAACGGAGCGCACGCGATCATCTACAGCACTGACGCGGACGCGGACCGGGCGTTCTTCCGGGACGTGCTGGAGTACCCGTCCGTCGACGCCGGCCACGGCTGGCTGATCTTCAAACTCCCACCTGCCGAAGTCGCGGTGCATCCGGCCGAGGCGGCGTCGCACGAGTTGTTGCTGATGTGCGACGACCTCGAGCAGACGATGAGCGATCTGACGGCGCGGGGAGTGGAGTTCGTCCGACCCGTGGAGCGGCAGCGGTGGGGTGTGCTGACGGCGTTCCGGCTGCCGGGCGGCGGCGAGGTCGGGTTGTACGAACCGCTGCACGAGCGGGCGCATGATCTCTGAGTTCCGGATCGCGATCGCCGACGCGGAGGTCGCCGAGCTGCGGGAGCGGCCGGCGCGGGTTCGTTGGCCTCGGCAACTACCCGGCGGGTGGGAACGCGGGGTGCCGGTCGACTACCTGCGGCGCGTGGCCGAGCCGTGGGCGAGGTACGCCGACCTGCAGGGAACGCGTCCGCAAACGGTTTCCTTCGGGCTGAGCGACTCGCCGGTCGGGCAGCTGGCGTGGATCCTGGAGAAATTCTGGGAGTGGACCGATCCCGCGATCCGCCGGGTGCTAGACCGCCGGCACCGAATCGTCCATTGGTCGGAGTTCACCAGCGGCGGGCACTTCGCCGCACTCGAGGCACCCGGTCTGCTCGTGGACGACATCCGCGCGTTCTTCCGGCTGGTCCGGTAGCCGCGCCGGTGCGACGAAGCTCAGCAGCGCCCCGTCGCGGTCGACCGTCGCGTCCGGCCAGCGCCGCCGTACCATCCGCAGCGAGCGCTCGTTGGCGGCGCTGACCACGAACAGGAAGTGCGTCGCCCCGGCGGCGATCGCGTCCGCGGCGGCGATCGACAGCATCCGGATCCCGAGCCCGCGGCGCTGATCGTCCTCGGCGATCACCGCCGCGAGCTCCGCGGTCGCCTCACCTGGAGCCCAGGCCCACATGGCGTGCCCGACGATCGCCGGGCCGCGGGTGGCGACGAACGCGGCGCCGGCCGGGCAGAGCATCCGCAGCAGCAGCGCGGACCGCGGCGGCGACCCGATCGCGGTCTGGAACCGGAAGTAGCGGCTGAGCTCGGTCAGCCCGGTCAGCATCCTGGCCAGCTCGTCCGTGTCGGGTTCGCCGGCGCGGCGGACGAGTGGCGGTCCCGTCTGAGTCTGGTTCACGGATTCAGCGTTGCTGGCTTGGCTGAGTCTGTCAAGCAGACTTATCATCGATCACATGGATACGGCGGTGAGCGAACGGGTTCCGGAAGCGATGAACTGGTCCACGGAGAACTGCACGATCTCCCGGACGATGGACATCCTCGGCGACAAGTGGACTTTTCACGTACTGCGGGAGGTCTTCGTCGGCGTGCGCCGCTTCGAGGACATCCGGGCCCGGGCGGGTGTCCCGCGCCAGGTGCTGACCGAGCGGCTCGCCGCCCTGATCGAGCGCGGCCTGATCCGCCGCCACCCGTACCGCCTGCCCGGCCAGCGCGAACGCTCGGAGTACCGCCTCACCCAGGCCGGCCTGGACCTCTACCCGGTGCTGGTCGCGATGGTGCAGTGGGCCGACCAGTACCTCCCGCTCGACGCCGGCCCGCCGCTCGAGCCGCGCCACCGCGGCGACTGCGGCGAGCGCGTCAGCGTGGTGCTGCAGTGCGAGGGCGGCCACCAGCCGACCCCCCGCGAGGTCGCCTTCCGCCCCGGCCCAGGGGCGCAACGCCGCTAGAGCTCGTCGAGCCGTTCGATGGCGCGGCGTAGCAGGCCCTCGGTCTCGCGGGGCTGGGCCGCGGTGATCGAGACGGCGTCCATCGTGACGACGTACGTGTCGAGCTCGTCGCGCTTGTCCAGGTAGACCGCGCTGCTCAGGTGCTCGATGTAGACGATGTCGGGCAGGTCGGCGTCGTTGTACCGCAGCAGCGTGAACGCGCCGCCGGTCGAGGTGTACCCGCCCATCTCGAACGGGATGATCTGCAGCGTCACGTTGTGCCGCCGGGACGCCTCCAGCAGGTACTCCAGCTGCGTCCGGAGGATCTCGGGGCTGCCGATCGGGCGGCGCAGCACCGCCTCGTCCATGACCGCCCACAGCCGCGCCGGTCGTTGCCGCGTCAGCACGTCCTGACGGCTCATCCGCAACGACACCAGGCGGTCGACCTCGGCCTTCGGCAGCGGCATGTCCTTTCGGGCCATCTGGATGACCGCCCGCGCGTAGTCCGGCGTCTGCAGCAGCCCGGGCACGAACTGCAGCTCGAACGTACGGATCAGGTCGGCCGCCATCTCCAGGCCGAGGTACGAGTGGAACCACTGCGGCGTCAGGTCGTCGTACCGCTGCCACCAGCCGGGGTTGTTCGCCTCCTGGGCCAGCGTCAGCAGCCGCTCGCGCTCGTCCGGGTCGTCGAGCTTGTACAGCGTCAGCAGGTCGTCGACGTCGCGGACCTTGAAGCCGACGCGGCCGAGCTCCAGGCGGCTGATCTTGGACTCCGAGCCACGGATCGCCCAGCCCGCGTCGGTACGTGTCACGCCCGCGGCCTCGCGCATTCGGCGCAGGTACACGCCGAGCATGATGCGCAGGGCGGTCGGGCCGCCGTACGCCCCCGGCTCGGTCACCTCTCGCCTCCCAGCAGCTGACACCGGATGGAACAGCTGATCATTTCACAACAGATCGGGAACGCGTCCACCCCGACCCGCAGACACGGTGTGTTCAGCGCCCCGTACAGTCAGTAGAGTCGGCGGAACAGACTCCCGATCACTCTCTGCGAGGTCCACCGTGCCAGATGCCACCAAGGCACCCAGTTCCAACCCGGTGGGCGTGGACACCACTCGGGCGAGTATCGCCCGGGTGTACGACGCCGCGCTGAACGGCAAGGACAACTTCGAGGTCGACCGCGAGGTGCTTCGCCAGGTCGCCACCGTCGCGCCGCAGGTCGCCGACCTGGCCTGGTCGAACCGGAAGTTCCTGATCCGGGCGTGCCGCTTCCTGGCCGACAACGCCGGCATCACGCAGTACCTCGACTGCGGGTCCGGCCTGCCGACCGCCGAGAACACCCACCAGGTCGTGCAGCGCCTGCAGCCGGACGCCAAGGTGCTGTACGTCGACAACGACCCGGTGGTGCTCGCGCACGGCCGGGCGCTGCTCGAGGAGAACGAGAACACGCTGTTCGTCAGCGCCGACATCTTCGACCCGGACGAGGTGCTGAGCAGCCGGGAGGTGCGCAGCTTCCTCGACTTCAGCGAGCCGATCGCCGTGATCCAGAACGGCACCCTGCACCACTACATCGGCGACGAGGGCGCGCAGATCATGCAGAAGTACGTCGACGCCGTGGTGCCCGGGTCGTACACGGTGATCGCGCACTTCTACGACCCGGAGACCCCGGAGCACTCCGAGGTCGCCCGGAAGATGGAGGAGAAGTTCGTGCACAGCCCGATGGGCAGCGGCCGGTTCCGCACCCGGGAGGAGCTGCTGTCGTTCTTCCCCGGCCAGGAGCTGGTCGAGCCGGGCCTGGTGCTCTGTGACGACTGGTGGCCGGACGGGCCGCGGATCAAGCCGCTGAACCAGGTCGAGGAGTGCATCGTCGGCGCAGTCGGCCGCAAGATCTGAGTCAGCGGTAGCGCAAGACTGCGGTTGCCCGGGGCATCAAGTGCCCCGGGCAACTTTTTTTGGGTCAGACGTGCTCGGAGACCAGGGTCGCGGCGGTGTTCTCCTCGAGCGCCTGGAAGACGTGCGGCAGGTCGCCCGGGTAGGCGATGTAGTCGCCCGGCCCGAGTTCCACCGGGTCGTCGGTGGGGCCGACGAGGGCCCGTCCGGAGCCGAGGATGACGTGCTCGACGACGCCGGGCATGTGCGGGTCGGACTTCCGGCCGGGGCCGGGGGAGGCGACGATCCGGTAGATGTCCCGGCGGGCGTTCGGGGGGCTGGACGCGACCAGCGTGGCGCTGTAGTCGGCGTGGTCGGAGTAGATCGCCGGGCCTTCGCCGGCCCGGATGATCTGTACCTTCGGGCGCGGCGGGTCGAGGAGCGCGGCGAACGGCGTGTCGAGCGCGACCGCCAGCGCCCACAGGGTCTCCACGCTCGGGTTGCCGGTGCCGGACTCCAGCTGGGACAGCGTGGACTTCGCGACGCCGGCCCGCCTGGCGACCTCGGTCAGCGACAGGCCGGCCCGGGCCCGGTGCCGGCGCAGGGAGGCGGCGATCACGTCCAGTGGTGCCTTGCTGTCCATCGGTGTTCGCTCCATCGGTCTGATCGTTCGGCTTGACGAACCGGCAGTGGATTGTTCATCATAATGCCCATGCGTTCGATTT
The DNA here is from genome assembly GCF_017876295.1 of Kribbella aluminosa. Lineage (NCBI taxonomy): Bacteria > Bacillati > Actinomycetota > Actinomycetes > Propionibacteriales > Kribbellaceae > Kribbella > Kribbella aluminosa. The sequence continues at coordinate 2,131,251 of NZ_JAGINT010000002.1, forward strand.
GGCGAACACTCGATCGGGGACTCGCCCGCGACATCGCCCTGGTCTGCCTGGCCGACGGTGTCGTAGGGCTGTCGTACGGCGCGATCAGTGTCGGCGGCGGGTTGCCGTTGTGGGTGCCGATCCTGTTGTCGATCGTGGTGTTCGCCGGGGCGTCGCAGTTCCTGTTCGTCGGGATCGTGGCGGCCGGCGGCAGCCCGATCGCCGCGATGATCGCCGGCCTGCTGGTGAACAGCCGGCACGTCGCGTTCGGTCTGGCGGTCAGTGACGTCATCGGCGGCGGCTGGCGGCGGTGGCCGGGCAGTCACCTGATGACCGACGAGAACGTCGCGTTCGCGATGGGGCAGGACGAGCCGGGGCAGCGGCGCGCGGCGTACTGGGCAGGTGGGATCGGCATCTTCGTCTGCTGGAACGTCGGCGTGGTGATCGGTGGACTGGCCGGTTCGGTGATCACGAACACCGACGTCTTCGGGCTGGATGCGGCGTTCCCGGCGGTCCTGCTGGCGCTGGTCCTGCCCGCGTTGCGTGACCGCAGAACGCGGACGGCGGCCCTCGTCGGCGTCGTGATCGCACTCGCCGCGACGCCCTTCCTGCCGGCCGGCGTGCCCGTATTGCTGGCCCTTGCCGGCCTCTTGTTCTACCGCGCGGACAAACCCGCGCTGGAGGTGGCCCGATGACGAACACGCCGCTGCTGCTGACCGGCATCGCAGTACTTGCCGTAGGCACCTTTTCGCTGCGGTTCGCGGGGCCTGCGCTGCGGAGCCGGATCGAGATACCGGAGAAGGCACAGCAACTGCTCGCCGCCGCCGCGATCGTGCTCCTGACCGCGCTGGTCGCCACCTCCGCGCTGACCCAGGGGCACGGTCCGGCCGGGATCGCCCGGCCCGCCGGGGTGCTGGTCGGCGGGGTGCTCGCCTGGCGGAAGGTGCCGTTCGTGCTGGTCGTGGTGGCGGCCGCCGCGACCGCCGCGGGTCTTCGTCTGCTCGGCGCACCCTGACGCCCGATACGGTGCAGTCATGAGCATGCCCGGGATGTCCGCAGCGCCCAAGAAGTCGATCCTGCCCACGCTCGCGATCGTCTGCTTCGTGGTCGGCGCGGTGCTGACCGCGTTCTTCGTCTGGCGGATCGTCGTGACCGCCCCGAGTACGCCGCAGCCGATCGAGGGTGGCACGGTCCACCTGAAGAAGGAGGGCCTGACGATCTACTCGTCCGTCCCGGTGCTGACGCCGCCGTGCACGGTGAAGGACGCGAGCGGCAACGACGTACCGACGAAGAAGCCGGGCGGGTCCGAGACGATCACGATCAACGGCGACACCTGGTACGTCGTGGCGCGGTCGGCGTCGACCGTGCCGGCCGGTGACTACAGCATCTCGTGCACCGACAGTGGGACCAGTGCGACGTACGCGGCCGGGCCGAAGTCGTCGATCGGCGCGTTCGTGCTGTCGATCTTCGCGACCGTCCTCTCGCTGCTGATCTTCCTCGGGCTGGGCGTCACGTTCCTCACCATCGGCCTGGTCCGCAAGAACCGCGGCCGCCGCCCCACCGGCACCTTCCCCACCCAACCAGGTGCCCCCGGCAACTACCCTCCCGGCAACTATCCCCAGCAGCCGATGCCGCCCCAGCAGTCCAACACCTTCCCGGCGCCGCCGCCCTACAATCCCGGCCAGAACCCGGACCGCCCCCAGGGGCAGTGATGGATCTCGACTGGCCCGGGTGCCGCAACGTACGGGACGTCGGCGGGCTGCCGACCGCTGACGGGCGGGTGCTGAAGGACGGCGTGCTGATCCGCTCCGACAGCCTGCAGTACCTGACCGCGGACGGGGTCGAGGAGGTCCGGCGGTCCGGTGTGCGCCGGATCCTGGATCTGCGTGGCGACGGCGAGGTGGCGGCCTCGCCGACGCCGTTCACCGGTACGCCGCTCGCGGTCCGGCAGTCGCTGCAGGACCCGGCCGACCCGGACCACGGGCAGCCGACCATCGTCGACGCCTGTACCTGGATGCTCGACCAGCGGCCGGAGCTGTTCGCGGCCGCGGTGAAGGCGATCGCGGACGAGCCGGAGGGCGCGGTCGTCGTGCACTGCCACGGCGGCAAGGACCGCACCGGCATGGTGGTCGCGCTGGCGTTGAGCGTCGCCGGCGTACCGGAGGACGAGATCGTCGCCGACTACTACCTCACCCAGGCGCGGCTCGCGGGCTGGCTGGAGGAGCAGCTGGCGGCCGAGCCCGACACCTCGAAACACCCGGAAATGATCGAGTTCCGCGACACCCGCGCGGAGTCGATCGTCGCGATCCTGCGCCATCTGGACACGAAGTACGGCGGGGCGGAGGCATACCTGCTGCACGGTGGTATCACTGAAAACGACCTCAGCAACCTGAAAGCCCGCTTAGTGGGCTGACCTGCGTCACGACGGCGTCACACAGCGCAGTACATTGCTGCAATGCCGACCGCCGCAGTGCCGACAGAGCCGACCGGGGTATCCGTGGACCCCGCGGCACTGGCCGAACGCTACGGACTCTCCAAGAGCTCGATCCGCCCGCCGCTCGGCTCGTACCTGCGCGAGCTGTGGAGCCGTCGTAAGTTCGTCGTCAGTTACGCCACCGCACGCACCTACGCCATGTACGCCGGAGCCCGCCTGGGCTCGATCTGGCAGATCCTGACCCCGCTGCTGAACGCCGGGGTGTACTACCTCGCGTTCGGCGTCCTGCTCGGGACCAAGAACGGGATCAACAACTACGTGGCCTTCCTGCTCAGCGGGGTGTTCGTGTTCACGTTCACCCAGCGCTGCATGACCGAAGGGTCGCGTTCGCTGGCGCTGAACCTGTCGCTGATCCGCACCCTGCACTTCCCGCGCGCCACACTGCCGTTGGCCTACGTGCTGAACGAGCTGAACCAGATGCTCATCTCGCTGGGCCTGCTGTTCCTGGTCGTCGGCTTCACCGACGGGCCCGCGTGGCGCTGGCTGCTGGTGGTGCCGGCGATGCTGTTGCAGGTGATGTTCAACATCGGCATCACCCTGGTCTTCGCGCGGATCGGAACGTTCGTGACCGACATCAGCCAGCTGCTGCCGTTCATCACCCGCACCTGGCTGTACGCGTCCGGGATCTTCTTCTCGCTGCCGTACAAGCTGTCCCAGCTGCACGCCCCGGGCTGGGTGGTCCAGGTACTGGCGTTCAACCCGATCTCGGCGTACATCGACATCGTCCGGCGTTCGTTGCTCACCGAGCACCAGAAGAACCAGCTGCCGTACGCGTGGACGATCGCGGTCGTCTGGGCGTTCGTGATGCTGGCCGGCGGACTCTGGTACTTCTGGCGGGCGGAGGACCGTTATGGGCGTGGCTGATTCGGTGGCTGGTTCAGGGGTTGAACCGACGGTCATCGCGGACCGCTTGGACATCATCTACAAGGTGATCGCCGGCCAGGGCGGCAAGGGTACGGCGGCGACCGCGCTGCGGCGGATCGTCAACCGCCAGGACCGGCCGACGATCCGCGAGGTGCACGCGGTCAGGAACGTCAGCTTCACCGCCTACAAGGGCGACGCGATCGGCGTCATCGGCCGCAATGGCTCCGGCAAGTCGACGATGCTGCGCGCGATCGCCGGCCTGCTGCCGCCGGTGTCCGGCGCCGTCTACACCGGCGGCCGCCCGTCGCTGCTCGGCGTCAACGCGGCGATGATGAACGACCTCACCGGCGAACGGAACGTCGTCCTCGGCTGTCTCGCGATGGGCATGTCCCCGGCCGAGACCCAGCGCCGGTACGCCGAGATCGTCGACTTCTCCGGGATCGGCGACTTCATCGACCTGCCGATGTCGACGTACTCGACCGGCATGCAGGCCCGGCTGAAGTTCGCGATCGCGTCCGCGAAGACGCACGACATCCTGCTCGTCGACGAGGCGCTGGCGACCGGTGACGCCGAGTTCCGGGTCCGGTCGGAGCGCAAGATCAAGGACCTCCGCGACCAGGCCGGCACCGTGTTCCTGGTCAGCCACAGCCTGGACGTGGTGCAGGAGACCTGCAACCGCGCCCTGTGGCTGGACGCCGGCGTACTGAAACTCGACGGCCCGGTCGACGAGGTCATCGCCGCCTACATCCGCTCCACCCGGGCAGGCTAGCGCGGTCGCACACCAGTGGATATCCACTGGTGTTGGGGGTTCTCCACCGGTACTGGAGTGAAGAACCCCCACTGCGAAGGGATATCCACTCGCGAGGAAGTTGTCCACAGATGCCTGGTCGGGGGCCTCCGGCGCTGGCTGTTCGTTGGATGCTTGATGGGTGAACCAGCGGCTCAGACTCATCGCGCAGCAACAAGGTGGCGTCTTCAGCCGTCGCCAGGCCCTTGCCAGTGGATGCACCCACGAGCAGATCGTCCGCTGCCTGCGGGACGGTAGCTGGGAACAGGTCCGACGCGGTCAGTACGCCGAGATGCTTGACCTGACGGGTCTGCCGCCGTGGGAACGCGCCCGTCTGCTGCACCTCCGGCAGGTGCATGCGGTGGTGAACGCGATGCGCCCGCGCTCCGTCGCCGTCAGCCATCAGTCGGCGCTGGTCCTGCACGGTCTGCCGATCTGGGGCCTCGACCTGAGCCGCGTGCACGTCACCCGGGTTGACGGACGGTCCGGTGGTGTCGTCGCCGGCGTACAGCATCACCTCGGAGTGCTGACCGACGCCGACCTGAGCGTCGTCAACGGCCTCCTCGTGACCAGCATGGCGCGGGCGACCCTCGAATCCGCTTGTACGACGTCGTTCGAGGTGGGGGTGGTCGGGGTTGACGCTGCGCTGCGCGCCGGCTGCCTCGGGGAGGACGAGGTACGGCGTCTGCGGTGCGCGACGGCGTTCTGGCCCGGATCCGCCGCAGCCCGGAAAGCGCTGCTGTTCGGGAACGGACTGTCCGAGTCGGTCGGTGAGTCACGGCTCCGGGTGCTGATGTACGAGCATGGCCTGCCGCGACCCCGGCTGCAGACGGAGTACTACGACCGTCTCGGCCTCATCGCCCGGGTCGACTTCGACTTCGACGGGTACGAGACGGTGGTCGAGTTCGACGGGGCGCTGAAGTACGGCGGCGGGTCACCCGAGGTCCTGATCCGGGAGAAGCGCCGCGAGGACCGCCTCCGCGCCCGCGGCCTGTCCGTGATCCGCACCGACTGGTCCGACTTCGATCATCCCGCCGAGCTCGCCGCCGGCATGTTCCGAGTCCTGAACCGCTACCGCCGCCCCGCCTGACCGCCACCCCAGCCGGGTCGCTGGATATCCACCCGCGTTGGGGGTTCTTCCATCGCATACCAGCGGAGAACCCTCAACACGAACGGATAACCACTCGGTTGGGAACCGGTGGGTCAGACGGCCTTCGGGCGTTCGGGGAGGCCGACCAGGAAGCCGAGGCCCCAGGAGACGTGCATGGTCGCGCAGACCAGCGGCATCCAGAACAGCGCCTTCCAGGGCAGGTAGCGGCCTTCCATCGCGGAGCCGAAGATCAGCAGCAGGGCATAGCCCAGCGGGGCCAGGAAGCCGATGTCGAGCCAGCTGACACCGGTGGCCAGGCCGATGATCCCCAGGATCGTGCCGACGGCCAGGCCGATGACCGCGACCGGCGGTGCCAGGTACCGCTTGCTGGCGGTCTCCGGGTGCCGGCGGATCACCTCGCGGCGCCACTGGCCGGTGTGGAAGAACTGCTTCGCGACCGCGGACAGCGAGGACCGCGGCCGGTACGTCACCGAAAGGTCCGGGCTGAACCAGATCAGCCCGCCGGTCTTCCGGATCCGGTAGTTCAGCTCCCAGTCCTGGGCCCGGTGCATGGTCTCGTCGAAGCCGCCGACCCGCTCCAGCGCGGCCCGCCGGAACACGCCGAGGTACACCGTGTCCGCGGGGCCGGCCGTGCCGCCCTGATGGAACGTCGAGGCACCCAGACCGAGCCGGGAACGGTACGCGCAGGCGACCGCCATCTCGGTCGGGGTCCGACCCTCGGCCGCCATCACGCCGCCGACGTTGTCCGCGCCGCTCTCGTCCAGCACCTCGACCGCGCGGGTGATGTACCCGTCGGTGAGCGCGCCGTGCCCGTCCACCCGGACCAGGATGTCGTGCTTGGCGTGCGCGATCCCGACGTTCAGCGCGGCCGGCGTCTTGCCGGTCGGGTTCGGCACGATGCTGATCCGGTGGTCCTTCTCGGCCAGCTTGTCCGCGATCTCCTCGGTCCGGTCCTTGCCCGGGCCGATCGCGAGGACGACTTCGAGCTCACCCGGATAGTCCTGGTCGAGGACGCGGCCGACCGCCTCCTCCAGGTGACGTTCCTCGTTCAGCACGGGCATCACGACGGACACGGGCGGCCAGTGGGACAGCGGCATATCAGGTCAGGCCTTACAGATCGAGGCGACGTCGTCGACGCCGTTGGCGGGTGGTGTGGTCGTTGAGCTTGTCGGCTTCTTGCTCGGTTTCTTCGTGGTGCTGGTGCTCGGGGCGCTGCTGGACCTCCCCGCGGTGCTACGCGGAGTGGTCGAGGTCTTACCGTCTCCTCCCGAGCCGTCGTTGTCCAGCGATTCGGACTTGGCGATCGCCTCCGCGACCTTGGTCCGGATCAGTGCGAAGTCCGGGTCGCTGCCCTTGATCAACGGCGGAACCGCGGAGAAGCTTGACACCGGTAGCTTCTTCGCGTCCAGTGCGAGGTCCGTGAAGGTGCCCAGTTCGCCGGCGGGGATGTTCGTCTGGACCACTTCCTTGCTGGCCGACGCGATGCCCTGGAACTTGGTCAGCACGACCTGCGGCGACAACTGGTTGAGCATCGCCGAGATCACGCACTTCTGCCGTGCCATCCGTGCGTAGTCCGACGAGTCGGCGCGGGACCGGGCGAACCAGAGCGCGTGGTACCCGTCCAGATGGACGTTCTTGCCGGGTTCGATGTAGCCCTTGATCGGTGTGCTCTCGCCGCCGATCGGTACCCGCACACTGATGTCCAGGGTGATCCCGCCGACGGCGTTGATCAGGTCGCGGAAGCCCGTCAGGTCGATCAGCGCGTAGTAGTTGAGCTTCAGCCCGGTGGTCGCCTGGATGGCCTGGCTGGTCGCGGTCACGCCGGGATGCGGGTCGCCCGGGAACAGCTGCTTGTGATCGGTCGCCCAGGTGAACACGCCGTTCAGCCAGCAGTTCGGGGTGCAGCCCTTCCACTGGAAGCCCTGCGGGAACTGCTTGGCCATCGCCGTACCCTCCGGGAACGGCACCTTGGAGAGGTTCCGCGGTACCCCGATCAGCACGGTCCGGCCGGTGTTCGCGTCGATGCTCGCGATCGTCATGCTGTCCGGCCGGGTGCCGACGCGGTCCGCACCCGAGTCGCCTCCGAGCAGCAGCACGTTGTAGCGGCCCTTGTCGGCCTTCGAGGACTTGCCGCTGCCGAACACGCTGGCGACGAAGTCGCGCTGGGTGTTCACGATCACGCTCGCGTAGATCAGCGCCCCGACCACGACGAAGATCAGCGCGCCGTCGAGGATGCTGGTGATCAGCCGGTGGTTGCGCTCCAGCGTCAGCGGCTGGCTGATCCGGTACGCGTCCACGAACAGCGCCGCCCAGCCGAGGGCGAGCACGATCAGCAGGATCTGCACCAGCCGGAGAGTGCTGGGCCGGGCCAGGATGTTGATCGTCCCGGAGCGCCAGATCAGGCCCAGGACGACGAAGAAGACGATGATCGCGATCAGCCCGGCGACCACCCGCCAGGCCCAGCGGCCGGCCGTCCTGGAGCCCGCGACGATCTGGGCCGATCCCGGCAGGATCAGCGTCATCAACAGCAGTGTCAGTGCCCGCTTGAACCGGACCGGCTCGCGGAGACTGCGCAGGTCTGGCTTCTCCTGCGGCATGACGTCCTTCCCCTGAAAATCCCAGGCAGTTCCCTCCGGGCGGTCTGCTCCCGACCGTACCTGGTTGCTTGTCATCACTTGGTACGACGTGCCGGTGGCACCGATGGTTCGCACCCGGGCGGATCCGGAGACGAAGGGTAGCAGCCCGGACACGGAGCGCAGGAAATCCCCTGCTCTGACCCTGCTTGACACAGCTGTGATGGTCGGCGGCGGACAGATGCGTTACGAAGTCCTTTACGTACAACCAGTGAGGAAACCGCCCCCATGAAACTGTTCCGTACGCTTCTGGCCGCCACCGCGGTCGCCACCACGACACTTCTCGGTACGACGTCCGCACAGGCGGCCGCGCCGGGAGCCGACTTCACCGGCATCGCCGCGCTGAGCAACTGCTCCGCCTCCCTCGTCCGGTACACCGAATCCGTCGACACCGACAAGGCCCTCGTACTGACCAACGGGCACTGCTACGAAGGGGGGTTCCTGCAGCCCGGCCAGGTGCTGGTGAACAAAGCCTCGACCCGGTCGATCACGCTGCTGAACCCGGACTCCAGCCGGGCCGGTACGGTCCGCGCCGACAAGATCCTGTTCGGCACCATGACCAAGACCGACCTGATCGTGTACGAGGTGAACGAGACCTACGCCTCGATCAAGAGCCGGCTGAGCGTCACCCCGCTGACCCTCGCCAAGCAGGCCCCGGCCGACGGCGCCGGCATGGCGGTCGTCTCCGGGTACTGGAAGCGGATCTACACCTGCTCGGTGCAGGCCACCATCCCGCAGCTTCGCGAGGGCGACTGGACCTGGCAGAACTCGATCAAGTACCACCAGCCCGGTTGCGAGACGATCGGCGGTACGTCGGGATCGCCCGTGGTCAGCACCACCACCGGCGAGATGATCGGGATCAACAACACCGGCAACGAGAACGGCGAGCGCTGCACCGTGAACAACCCGTGTGAGGTGGACGCCAGCGGCAATGTCACCGTCGAGCAGGGTGCGGCGTACGGCGAGCAGACCTGGTGGCTGTACACCTGCCTGACCGCCGGCCGCACGATCGACCTGAACAAGTCCGGCTGCGAACTGCCGAAGCCGGCCAGCCGCCGCTGACGCTTCGTAAAGTTGCCTGCGGGGTGACGCACACCACTTGGAAATCCGGTAACGTCCCCCCGCATGGCTGTCGACTCCGCTACAGACCACGTCTCCACGCCCAGTTGGCCGAGCCCGTTCGGAGTACGGACGCGGTTGGTCGCGTCCAGCGCGCTGATGCTCTTCACCGAGCTCGCGCTGATCCGCTGGACAGGCTCGAACGTCGTCCACCTGAGCTACTTCTCGAACTTCGTCCTGCTCGGCTCGTTCCTCGGCATCGGGATCGGGGTACTGCGCTCCAGCCGCGCGAAGCGGCTGCCGTACTACTCGCCGATCATGCTCGGACTGCTGGTCCTGGTGATCGCCTGGAAGCCCGTCACGGTCGACCGGGGCAGCTCGTCGAGCGTCATCTACTTCACCAGCCTGAACACCACCGGCCCGCCGGTCTGGGTGATCCTGCCGATCATCTTCGTCGCGGCCGCCGTGGTGCTGGCCGGCCCGGCGGAGCTCGTCGGCCGCTGTTTCGCGGAGCTGCCGCGGTTGACGGCGTACCGCTTCGACCTGGTCGGCAGTCTGGTCGGGATCGTCTCGTTCACCGCGCTGTCGTTCCTTGGGGCGCCGCCGATCTGGTGGGGCCTGATCGTCACGATCGTGTTCGCGGTGCTGATGATCCCGCGGACCGTGACGGCGCCGGGGAAGCGTGTGGTGGCGACCGCGGTCAGTGCTGCGCTGGTGCTGACGCCGCTGATCGTGATGCTCGGCGTGCTGTTCCACGAGTCGACCAAGTCGGACCTCAGTTGGTCGCCGTACTACAAGGTGCAGACCAAGCAGTACACCTGGGAGAACGTCCCGCTGCTCACCATCACGGTGAACGGCGTACCGCACCAGCAGGCGATCCCCGCGGACGCGCGGCTGCAGTGGGAGCCGCAGTACGGGCTGCCGTACGAGCGGGCGACCACCGGCAAGACGCCGAAGAACGTGCTGATCATCGGGGCGGGTTCCGGCTCCGACGTGGCGATCGCGCTGAAGAAGGGCGCGACGCACGTGGACGCGGTCGAGATCGACCCGCGGATCCGCGACCTCGGCAAGCAGCTGAACCCGGACCGTCCGTACCAGGACCCGCGGGTGACGTCGCACATCGACGACGGGCGGGCGTTCCTGTCCCGGACCGACAAGAAGTACGACATGATCCTGCTGGCGCTGCCGGACTCGCTGACCCTGGTCAACGGTGCGAGCTCGCTGCGGCTGGAGAGCTACCTGTTCACCAAGCAGGCGTTCGAGTCGGCGCGCGAACACCTCAACCCAGGTGGCGCGTTCGCGATGTACAACTACTACCGCGAGACCTGGCTGATCGACCGGCTGGCCTCGACCGCACAGGCGGCGTTCGGGCACAAGCCGTGCGTGGACAAGATCGGTGACGGTCTGCAGCAGGCCGTCGTCACTGTCGGCCTGACCGAGCAGGACCAGTCCTGCGCGTCCGAGTGGGCCGGGGCGACCTCGGCGACGCCCCCGCCGGCGACCGACAACCGCCCGTTCCTGTACCTGTTCACCGACCGGATCCCGTCGTTGTACCTCATCACGCTCGGGTTGATCCTGGTCGCAGGCCTCGTCGGCGTCGGGATCGCCGGCGGCGGCGCGTCGTACCGGCGGATGCGTCCGTACGCGGACCTGTTCCTGCTCGGCGCCGGCTTCACGCTGCTGGAGACGAAGAGCATCACCGGGTTCGCGTTGCTGTTCGGTACGACGTGGGTGGTGAACGCGATCGTGTTCGCGGGCGTGCTGGTGGCGGTGCTCGCCGCGGTCGAAGTGACGCGGCGGTTCAAGACCCCACCGGTGAAGGTGATGTTCGCCGTGCTGTTCGGCGGGCTCGCGCTGTCGTGGGTGTTCCCGGACAGCTGGCTGCTCGGGATGCCGCTCGGCCTTCGGGTAGTTGTCGCTGTCCTGATCGCGTTCACGCCGATCTTCGCGGCGAACGTGATCTTCGCGAAGCGCTTCACCGACACCGCCGACGGCACGGCGTCGTTCGGCGCGAACCTGCTCGGCGCGATGCTCGGTGGCTGCCTCGAGTACGCCGCACTGGTGATCGGCTTCCACGGCCTACTGATCATCGCCGCCCTGCTGTACGCCGGCGCCTTCCTGCTGACACCGAAGCTCAAAGTCTTCGGGTCTGCTGGCAGCTAACTGGTAGTTGGTACAGGTTCGGCCCGTTCGCGAGGGTTCGGCGGGGTGCGGGTGGCAGGATCTGGGACATGACGTGGCTTGTGACTGGTGGTGCCGGGTACATCGGAGCGCATGTGGTGCGGGCGTTCCGCGACGACGGGATCGACGTGGTCGTGATCGACGACCTGTCGAGCGGGAAGGCCGAGTTCGTTCCGGACGGCGTGCCGTTCGTGCGGGCGAACCTGCTCGACGGCAAGGCGGTGCGCGAGGCGCTCGACGGGGCCGAGGGCGTGGTGCATCTCGCCGGGTTCAAGTACGCCGGGGTCTCGGTCGAGCGGCCGTTGCACACGTATACACAGAACGTGACCGCGATGGTGTCGCTGCTCGAGGCGATGGCAGAGCAGTCGGTGCGCAACATCGTGTTCTCGTCCAGCGCCGGGGTGTACGGGACGCCGCGCGACGAGGTGGTGACGGAGGACACCGCGCCGGACCCGCAGTCGCCGTACGGCGAGTCGAAGCTGATCGGCGAGTGGCTGCTCCGCGACGAGGCGGCCGCCGCGGACCTGCACCACACCTCGCTGCGGTACTTCAACGTGGTCGGTTCCGGGGACCCGACCGTGTACGACGCCAGCCCGTACAACCTGTTCCCGATCGTCTGCGACCTGCTGACCCAGGGCAAGACCCCGCAGATCTACGGCACCGACCACCCGACCCCGGACGGTACGTCGGTGAAGGACTACGTGCACGTCGCCGACCTGGCCCGCGCGCACGTCGCGGCTGCCCGCGCGCTCGAGGCCGGCAAGACCCTCGAGCGCGTCTACAACCTGGGCAGCGGCACCGGTACGTCGGTCCGCCAGATCATGGACGCCGCCCGGCGCGTGACCGGGATCGACTTCACCCCGGCCGAAGGCCCGCGCCGGCCCGGCGACCCGTCCCGCGTGGTGGCGAACGGCGACCTCGCGGCCCGCGACCTCGGCTGGCGGAACACCTACACGGTCGACCAGATGTTCGCGACCGCGTGGGAAGCCTGGCCTTCCAGTACTCCTTCTTCTAGTACTCCTTCTTGAAGAACCCAGACGGGCCGAGGTTCATCCCGCCCGGCCCGGTGAGGACGCCGCCTTCCACCGGGAGGGTGTGGCCGGTGATCCAGGAGGCGTCGTCCGAGGCCAGGAAGGCCACGGCGGCGGCGATGTCCTCCGGCTCGCCGACCCGGCCCAGCGGGTACAGCTTGCCGAAGCGTTCCAGGGTCTCCGGCTGGCTGTCCCAGTTCGGGGTCTTGATGGTGCCGGGGGCAACGACGTTGAAGCGCACACCGAGCTCGCCGTACCGCGCGGCGTAGTTGACGGTCAGCGCGATCTGGCCGGCCTTGGCAGCGGCGTACTCGATGTTGCCGAAGGCGGCGAGCCCGTTGACCGAGCTGATCGTGACCACGTTGCCGCGGTGCTTCACCAGCTGCGGGAGTGCGGCCTGGATGCAGCGTGAGGCGCCGACCAGCGTCAGGTCCAGCTGTGCGTGGAACTCCTCGGCGGTGGCGTCCTCAGGCACCGACCGGACGATGCAGCCGCCGGCGTTGTTCACCACGACGTCCAGCCGGCCGAAGCGGTCCACCGCGGCCGCGACGGCGGCGTCCACGTCGTCGCGGTTCGTCACGTCCACGCGGACCGGCAGCGTCTGCTCGCCGATGCCGTTCGCGACCTCGGCGAGCTTGTCCTCCTGGAGGTCGGTGACCACGACCGACGCCCCCTCGTCGGCCAGCCGGCGCGCGACTGCCGACCCGATTCCCTGCGCCGCCGCTGTGATCAGCGCTACCTTGCCCTCGAACCGTCGCACTACCCCTCCAGGATTCGGTCGACCTTCTCGTCCGCGACCCGGCGCTCCAGTTTCGCGGCGTCCAGGTTGCGGCAGAGCACGATCGAACCACCTCCGGCGATCACACCGACCAGCAGGCCCAGACCGTCCCGGTCCGTGAGCGTGCGGGTGACGAGGATCCGGTCGGCGACGGGGTCCGCCGTACCGATCAGCTGCTCGTGGGTGAGTTCGTCGTACGCCGGGGAAGTGGGCGTGGGGGCGTCGTACGGAGAGAAGACGTCCGGGTGGTTGTAGACCTCGGCGCCGTAGTCGTGCACGCCGTCCGGCAGCGGTTCGCGGAAGCGGCCGCCGAGCGGGAGGAGAGCCGACGCGACGGTCTCGCGCTCGCCGCGGATCGCGAAGTCCGGGCCGGTGATCGCGATCGTCCCGGTGCCGCTGGTGAGGACGGCGCCGGCCGACCAGGTGGACAGCGCCCAGACCACGCCGAGCCAGTGCGGGGGGAGGCCGATCGCGACGGTGTCGCCGGACTCGACGTCGTACTCGTCGGTGAGCAGGTTGGCGGTTTTGGCGACCCAGTTCGCGGTGGTCACCGCGCTGAGCTCGATCCGTTCGCCGGTCGCATCGTCGTAGTAGGTGAGGAACGGCCGGGCGCCGTCCCGGCGGACCGCGGCCGCGAACAGCTCGGGCAGGACTTGTGACATATGGCCCACCCTACGGTTCGCGGATCGGCGTACGTTGGGAGGGAATGAGTGGAGAGAAGGGCAAGTCATGGTGCCAGAGCTCGCGCTGCCCGAAGGCGGCGAATGGATCGTCATCCTGGTCATCGTCGTACTGCTGTTCGGTGCGAAGAAACTCCCGGAACTGACCCGCAACGCCGCCAAGGCCATGAAGGAATTCGAGAAGGCCCGCCAAGGCGACGACGAACCCCCGGCCCAGGTCACCCAAACCCAAGCCCCAGCTGCGTCCCAGGCACCGACCCAAACCCAGACAGCAGCCCCAGCTCAGCCCCAGGCAACAGCTCCATCCGAGCCACAGGCACCCACTCCCTCTCCCACCCCCAGCCAGCCTGAGGTGTCGGCGCCTTCTGCTGGTCCGGTGCAGGCGGAGGGGTCAGGCGAGGGGGAGTTCGGTGGTGGCGGCTCGGAGGGCAGCCGCTAGTAGGGCGACTGGCTCCGGCAGCCGGCCGGGGAGGCGGGCGAGGATGGTGCGGCGGAGTTCCTGTGGGCCGCCGCGTACGGTGATCACCCGGACACCAGCCGGCACGGCCGGTGCCATCGACGCGGAGATCGTGGTGATCCCGGCCCCGGCCGCCACCAGCTGCAGCTTCGCGAACCAGTCGCGCACCGTGTGCGCGACCACCGGCCGCTCGTCCAGCCCCGGCCACACCCCCATCAGCAGCTCCCCGCTGGACGCCGGCCCCGCGATCCATCGCTGACCTCGCAGCTCGCCGATGTCCACCGCGTCGTACGCCGCCAGCGGATGCCCGGTCGGCACCGCCAGCATCAGGCTCCGCTCTGCCAGCGTCTCCAGCTTCAATGCCGGAGTCTCCGCGTCCGGCGGCCGGAACGGCGGCGCCGACGCGATCACCGCGAGGTCGATCGTCCCGGCCCGCAACGCCCGTACCAGCGCCGGCGTGGACCCCTCCCGCGTCGTCACGGTCACCGCCGGATGCGTACGCCGTACCGCGCTGATTGCCCGCGGCAACAACACCGCCCCGGCGCTCGGGAACCACCCGAGCCGTACCGTCCCGCCCGCGACCGGCAACCCGGCAAGCTCCCGCGCCGCCGCGTCCAGCTGGTCGAGGATGACCGCCCCGGTCCGCAGTACCACCTGCCCGGCCGCGGTCAGTACGACGCCTTCGCGCCGCCGCTCCAGCAGCCGGCTGCCCGCCGCGCGTTCGAGCGAGGCGATCTGCCGCGACACAGCCGATTGTGTATACCCGAGCGCCGCCGCGGCAGCCGTGAACGTACCCCGCTCCGCCACCTCCCGGAACACCCGCAACGCCACCAGCGAGACATCGGTGAAGTCCATGACGTATACGCATACCACCTGTGCCGAACTTTCGCTGGAGTCATACCTCTCGCAGACCTACGTTTGCCCCATGAGAATCGCACTGATCACCGGAGCCAACCAGGGCATCGGCTACGCACTTGTAGAAGAACTCGCTCACCGCATGAACCCCGAAGACCTCGTACTGCTGACCGGCAGAAGCCCCGAACGAGTCGCGGCCGCCACCCGGTCGGCCGTAGGTGGGGGAGCTCGGGTTGAGGGGCGGGTGCTGGATGTCACCGACGGGGAGGCGGTGCGGCGGCTGGCTGATGAGGTTGGCGGTGTGGACATCGTGGTGTCCAACGCGGTTGGTCCGTTGGAGCCGGGGAAGGCGCCGGGGGAGCAGGTGGACGAGTTCGTGGATGTGGCGAATGTGGGGGCGCAGTTCATGCTGCGGGCGTTCGGACCGATCTTGCGCCCTGGCGGCCGGTTGATCGTGGTCGCGAGTTCGCTCGGGACGCTCGAGCAGTTGCCGGAGAGTCTGTGGGGGCGGTTCGACGGTGCCTCGCTGGACGATGTGGAGAAGGTCGTCGAGGAATGGCGTACGGCGGTCCACGACGGTACGGCGGTCGCGCAGGGCTGGCCGGAGTGGATCAACCTCCCGTCGAAGGTCGCCCAGGTCGCGGCGGTCCGCGCGGTCGCCGGCGAGCGACGTGAGGACGATCTCGCCGCCGGCACCCTGGTCGCCTCCGTCTGCCCCGGGCTGGTCGACACCCGCGCCTCCCGGCCGTGGTTCGACGACTTCAGCCAGGCGAAGTCCCCGGCCGACGCGGTCCGCCCGATCGCCGACCTGATCCTCGCCGACGCCGTCGACCCGGCCTTGTACGGCGAACTGATCCGTGACGGCAAAGTCGTCCCGTGGAAGCCGTCCACGGCCAGGTAGCCCGCAGGCGTGGTGTGCGGCCGAGGTCGGCGGCGCACTCCGGATGCGCGCGTACACCCGGGCGGCCGAGGACGGCCTGGACGTCACCGACCCCGCAGTACCGCAGTCGCTCGAGTTCTCATAGGGTTTGGTCATGTTGATCCTGGCCGGCCTGGGCCTGATCCTGGCGCTGACCGTTGCCACCGGCTACTTCGTGTCCCAGGAGTTCGCGTACGTCGCCGTCGACCGGAACCGCCTGAAGACCCTCGCCGAGGACGGTGACGCGGCGGCCGCCCGGGCGCTGAAGGTCACCGCGCGGCTGTCGTTCGTGCTGTCCGGCGCGCAGGTCGGAATCACGATCACCGCGCTGCTCGCCGGGTACTTCGCCGAGCCGTACCTCGGCGAGGGCCTGCAGCACCTGCTCGGCGCGGCCGGCGTACCGGAGGCCGTGAGCCTGTCCGTCTCGGTGATCCTGGCGTTGCTGCTGGCAACGATCATCCAGATGGTGCTCGGTGAGCTGGCCCCGAAGAACCTGGCGATCGCTCGCGCGGAGGCGATCGCGCTGCGGTTGTCCCGTTCGACGCTGCTGTACCTGGCGGTGGCCGGGCCGGTGGTCCACCTGTTCGACTCGGCGTCCAACCGGATCCTCCGCCGGGTCGGGATCGAGCCGGTCGAGGAGCTGCCGCAGGGCGCGACGCCGCAGGAGCTCGACCGGATCATCGAGACGTCGTACGAGCAGGGCCTGCTGGACCAGGACACCATGCGGCTGCTGGACCGCGGCCTGGACTTCCGCGGCCGGACCGCCGGCGAGGCGATGGTGCCGCGCGTCGACGTCGTCACCATGCACCGCGACGAGCCGCTGACCCGGGTGGTCGAGCTGCAGGACACCGGGCACAGCAGGTTTCCGGTGATCGGCGAGTCGGTCGACGAGGTGATCGGCGTGGTCGCGATCGGCGACGTCGTCGAACTCGAACCGGCCGATCGCGCGACGATCGCGGTCGGCTCGCTGGCGACCCAGCCGGTCGCCGTACCGACGACGCTGCCGCTGCCCGCGGTGCTGGAGCGGCTCCGGACCGCGCGCCGGCAGCTCGCGATCGTCGTCGACGAGTACGGCGGGTTCGCGGGCATCGTGTCGCTGGAGGACATCGCGGAGGAACTGGTCGGCGAGATCCGCGACGAGGACGACCTGCCGGAGACCGGCCTGGTGCAGGGCGGCGACGGGTCGTGGGTGGTGCCGGCCAGGTGGCGGCTCGACGAGGTCGCCGAGGCCACCGGCGTACCGCTGCCGGAAAGTGACGACTACGAGACGGTGTCCGGGCTGGTGATGGCACGGCTCGGCCGGATTCCGGACGTCGGTGACACGCTGGTGGTGGAGTTGCCGCAACGGATCGACCACGACGGGAAGCCGGTGCCGACGGAGTACGTACGGCTCACTGTGCAGACGATCGAGCGCCGGGTGCCCGGCATCGTCCTGATGGAGAAGACGGCATGAGTACGACGTGGGCGCTGATCATCTCCGCCGTACTGCTGGCGCTGAACGGGTTCTTCGTCGCGGCCGAGTTCGCGCTGGTCGCGTCGAAGCGGCACCGGCTCGAGGAGGCGGCGGCGTCCGGCAGCCGGTCCGCCCGGGCCGCGATCGCCGGGGTCAGCGAGTTGTCGTTGATGCTCGCGGGGGCGCAGCTCGGGATCACGCTGTGCACGCTGGGGCTCGGTTCGCTGAGCGAGCCGGCGATCGCGCATCTGCTGCATCCGCTGTTCGAGCTGGCCCACATTCCGGAGGGCGTCGGGCACGTGGTCGCGCTGATCCTCGCGGTCGGCGGGATCGGTCTGCTGCACGTGCTGCTCGGGGAGATGGCGCCGAAGTCGTGGGCGATCAGCGATCCGGAGCGGTCCGCGCTGATCCTGGCGCTGCCGTTCCGCGGGTTCACGTACGTGTTCCGGCCGCTGCTCAGCCTGCTGAACTGGATCGCGAACCTGTGCATCCGGCTGGTCGGCGTGACGCCGCAGAACGAGATCGCCAACGCCCACGGCCCGGACGAGCTGCGGCTGCTGATCGAGTCCTCCCGCGAACACGGGACGCTCGAGCAGCCGGAGCACGAGCTGCTGACCGCGATGCTCGCGTTGCAGAACACCACGGTCGGTCAGGTGATGACGCCGATCGCGGAGCTGTCCACGGTCCCGGTGACCGCGTCCGCTCGCGAGATCGAGCTGACGAGCCGTCGCGAAGGACACTCCCGCCTGGCCGTTGTTTCCGGTACGTCGATCTGCGGCATCGTGCACGTCCGCGACGCGGCCCGGGCGACCACCGCCGGCGACACCGAGAGCCGGGCGTCGGACCTGATGATGGCCGCGCTCGAGCTCGGCGACAACACCCCGGTGGCGACGGCGATCCGCACCATGCGGGAGGAACGCTCCCAACTCGCCGTAGTCTGCGGCGGCGACCAAGCGATCGGCGTAGTCGCCCTCGAGGACCTCCTAGAAGAGGTAATCGGCGAGTTCGACGACGAAACCGACCCCATCGTCACGGCCGCCCGTCCCGAGTGACGTTCTTTGGGCACGCACCAACCGTTCTGAGGCCTTCGACGTGGTTGGTGGGTGCTCAAGGTTGCCGGGTTACCGTGTGGTGTGGCGATTTCGCGGCTTGGGCTGGTGGTTCATCAGGGGCGTCCGGTGGCGGTGGAGACCGCGGGGACCGTACGCCGGTGGGCCTCCGCGCACGGCATCGGCTGTACGGACATCGATGTCTGGAAGGACCACGAGGAACGGCGTACCGGCACCGACGAGCTGCATCATGCCGGTGACCCGGACCTGGTCGTCACGCTCGGCGGCGACGGCACGTTCCTGCGTGGCGCGCGGATCGCGGCGAAGAACAACGCCGCCGTCCTCGGGGTCGATCTGGGCAAGGTCGGGTTCCTGACCGAGGTCGCCTGCAAGGACGTCGAGGCCGCGCTGGAAGCGGTGCACCACGGCGGCGCGACGTACGAGGAACGGATGACCCTGACGATGCGGGCGTCGCGGCCGCTGGAGATCCCGCAGGGCATCGAGTCGCTGCTGCGGTACGGCCACGGTCCGGCGCTGCCGCCGCCGCCGATCCGGCACGAGATGGCCGAGGGCGACGGCTGGGGGATGGCGCTCGACGTCACCGCGCTGAACGACGTGGTGGTGGAGAAGCTCGCGCGGGATCACCAGGTGGCGCTGGGCGTGTACCTGTCCGGGCGGTTGCTGGCGTCGTACTCCGCGGACGCGGTGATCGTGGCGACGCCGACCGGGTCGACGGCGTACAGCTTCGCGGCCGGCGGGCCGATCCTGTCGCCGAACACCGAGGCGATCGTGTTCACTCCGGTCGCACCGCACATGACCTTCAACCGTACGGTCGTCGCCGCACCGGACGAGCCGATCGCGGTGCGGGTGCTGCCGCATTCGGGGCAGGCGGCGGTGAGCATCGACGGGCAGCTGCGCGGCGTACTCGATCCGGGGGACTGGATCGGGGTCTACGGATCGCCGCAGCGGTTGCGGCTGGTACGGCTGCGCCCGACCGACTTCTACGGCCGCCTGCGCGACCGCTTCCGCCTGACAGACGCACCGGCGACAGCGCAGGACGGCGAGGCCGAACTGTTCTGGCAGCCCGCGGACTCACCCGTACCGCCAGACCTCAAGCACCTACGGATTCCGCAACCGCCCAGTGACGACCGGTAGGGTCTCCGCATGCGAAACGTGGTGATCCTGGCGGGTGGTTCAGGGACGCGGTTGTGGCCGATGTCCAGAGACGACAGGCCGAAGCAGGTGCTGCCGCTGGCGGCCGGCCAGTCGCTGCTGCGGGTGGCGTACAACCGTCTGCTGGGACTGGTCGCCCCGGAGAACATCTACGTGTGTACGGTCGGCGCGATCACGGACGTCGTACGCAAGGAGCTGCCGGAGCTCGGCCCGCACAACATCATCGGCGAACCGGCCCGCCGGGACACCGCGAACGCGGTCGGGCTGGCGTCGGCCGTGGTCGCGCGGAACAACCCCGACGCGATCGTCGCGTTCGTCGGGTCCGACCACCTGATCAGCCCCGAGGACGAGTTCCGGACCGCGATCGAGCACGGGTTCGAGGTGGTCGAGGCGCGCGGGCGGTCACTGGTCACATTCGGCATCGAGCCGACCCACCCGCACACCGGCCTCGGGTACATCGAACGCGGCGAGCCGATCGAGGGCACATCGGCGTACGTCGTGGACCGCTTCCGGGAGAAGCCGGACCGCGCGACCGCCGAGGAATACCTGGCCACCGGGCGGTTCTGGTGGAACTCCGGCATGTTCGTCTGGCGGGCGTCGACGGTGCTGAACGTCCTCGACACCCTGCTGCCGGACTCGGCCGCCCGGCTGCGCGAGGTCGCCGCCGTCTGGGACACCCCTGCACGTGAGGCGACGCTCGCGGAGATCTACCCAGGGTTGCGAAAGATCAGCGTCGACTACGCGGTGATGGAGCCCGCCTCCCAGGGCAAGGTCGACGCGGACGTGGTCGTCGTACCGATGCCCGTGCACTGGCTGGACGTCGGCTCATGGGCCGCCCTCGCGGACACGTACGACGCCGACCCGAACGGCAACCGCACCGACAGCAGCACCCTCAGCTGCCTGCTCGACTCCCACGACAACATCATCGTCACCGACGACCCCGACCACCTGGTCGCCACCGTCGGCCTCCGCAGCCACATCATCGTCCACACCCAGGACGTCACCATGGTCTGCCCCCTCTCCGACGGCGAACGCGTCAAAGAACTGGTAGCCCAGGTCCAATCCGACCACGCCGACTACATCTGACCCACACAACACGAGGGATATCCGGACAACACGAGCGGACATCCGGACAACACGAGCGGATGTCCGGGCAACACGAGTGGATGTCCGGACAACACGAGGGGATGTCCGGCTCTTCTGCTCGATGTGTGGGTGGTGGTTGTCCTGATTCGGGGTCGTGAGACAGGTTGTGGTGGGTGGAGACCTGGTATTGCCTGTCTCCTGCCACCAGTGCCTGTTCCCGGTCTCCACCGTCGCCCCGCAGTTGCTGCACACCCCGCCACGGGATTCCCCACTGCCGGAACGCGGCGCGGCGCAGCCCTCCCCGGCAGGGGGCCGTCGACTCGGGCCGCGCCCTGCCGTACACGCTCGCACCAGCAGGACCTGTGGCGTGACGGCGGGGTTTGACAGGGGGTTGCCCGCCGCATCACCGGGGTTGCCCCGTCGTTTGGAGGGTTGCCTGCTCAGATTTTGAGGGGGCAACCCTCCCGTTGAGCGGGCAACCCCGCCGCGAGACCGGCGAAGCCGCGGCTGGTGGCCGGGATGGTGGATGGTGGAGGGTTTTCTGGGATAGCGCCGGACAGCCTCCACCGATGTGCTGGAAGTCTCCACCCAAGCGTGAATCAGGCCGGCGAGCGGAGCCGACGGACGGTGGACCGGGCGAGCCATCCGGTTCGACCCAGTTGCGTCCCGCAGAGTGGTGTACGACGTGGTGGTGGCCGGCCCGGGTGTGGACGTGGGTGCGGTCACCGCGTGATTCTTCGAGGAATCTCTCACAACCCACTCGAAGAGAAGAGCACAGCGATGACCGCATCACCCAGTATCGACCCTGCCGAGTTCTTGCACGAGCACCTGCAGCAGGCCAGTCCTGATCTGCTGCGCGAGCTGATGGAAGGCTTCGTGAACACGTTGCTGTCGGCCGATGCCGACAGCGTGTGCGGCGCCTCGTACGGAACCCGCGACCCCGAACGAGTGAACTCTCGCAACGGCTACCGCCATCGCGAGCTGGACACGAGGATCGGGACGCTGGATGTCGCGGTCCCGAAACTGCGCGAAGGAACCTATTTTCCCGACTGGCTGCTCGAGCGGCGCCGGCGTGCCGAAGCCGCGCTGACCAGTGTGGTGGCGACCTGTTATCTGCTTGGGGTGTCGACTCGGCGGATGGACCGGCTGGTGCAGTCGCTCGGTATCACGGGCCTGTCCAGGTCGCAGGTGTCGGTGATGGCCAGGGACCTCGACGAGCTGGTCCGCGACTTCCGCGAACGACCGTTGAACGAAGGGCCTCACACGTTCGTGGCGGCGGACGCGTTGACGATGCGAGTCCGCGAAGGTGGCCGGGTGATCAAGATCGCGGTCATGGTGGCCACCGGCGTGAACGCGGACGGGTTCCGCGAAATCCTCGGCGTCTCCACCAGTACCGCCGAGTCCGGGGCCGGCTGGAACTCGTTCTTCAAAGACCTGGTCGCCCGCGGCCTCAACGGCGTCGCACTCGTCACCAGCGACGCCCATGCGGGGCTGGTCGACGCGATCGGTGCGAACCTGCCCGGCGCATCCTGGCAACGCTGCAGAACCCACTACACCGCCAACCTGATGGCGATCTGCCCCAAACACGCCTGGGGAGGCGTGAAAGCGATGCTGCACTCGGTGTTCGACCAAATCGACACCACCGCCGTCCACGCCCAGTACGACAAACTCCTCGACCAGACCGAAACCACCCTGCCGGCCGTCCACGCCCACCTCGACGACGCCCGCGGCGAAGTACTCGCGTTCACCACGTTCCCCCGCGACGTCTGGCGACAGATCTGGTCCAACAACCCCAACGAACGCCTCAACCGCGAAATCCGGCGCCGCACCGACGTCGTCGGCATCTTCCCCGACCGCGGCTCCATCATCCGACTCGTCGGCGCCGTCCTGGCCGAACAACACGACGAATGGGCCGACGGACGCCGCTACCTCGGCCTCGAAGTCCTCCACCGCAGCCGACTCACCCTCATCACCAACCCCGACCAGACCACCACAACCACCATCGCCAGCGCCATCAGCGCCTAACCAGACAACGACGAATCACAAACCGTCGTACACCACTCCACGGGACTTGACCTTCGACCCGTATCGCGCGGGCGTGACAAGTCGCCACGGCTCAATCAGAAGAGCCGGATATCGGCTCGTGCTGGGGGTTCTCCGGCGGTGCGCTGGCGAAGAACCCCAACGCGAGCGGATAGCCCTCGAACGAGGCGGGAGGTCAGCCGACGGCCGCCGCCGGCATGCGCGCTCCAGCGCGGTGACCACACCGCCGCCCCGCGCACCCGAACCACCGGACGGACCCGCCCAACGCACAGACCACCGGGCGGACCCGCCCAACGCACAGACCACCGGGCGGATCCCGACCGGCCCTCGGAATCCCGCCCGGACCGCGCGGCGTCCGGGCCCGACCGCCGGCTGGACCAGTCGTCGGCACCCGACCGCCGGCTGGACGAGCCGTTGCCGGAGTGGGCGGATCGGTATCCGCTCGAGGTACGCCGCCGACTCGCAGCAGACGATACGTTCGCCAGACTCCAGTACACGTCGCCCCGCGACGCCGAACCGGACCGCGCAGCCGACACCAGGCAACCAGCCACGACGCCCGAAGTACCTGAACCCGACGCTCCGGACCGCGCCGAACTCGACGCTGCCGAACCTGTCCGCGAAGCCTCGGCGGATCAACTGCCCCAGCTGTCGGCGAAACTCCGCGAGCAGCTGGCCAAGGATCCAGTCTTCACACGCGAAGGCTGGAGCCGCCCAGACCACGAAGTCCGCGACGCGGATCCCGAAGACCAGCCGCAGGATCTGGGAGACCAGCCGCAGGATCCCGAAGACCAGCCGCAGGATCTGGGAGACCAGCCGCAGGATCTGGGAGACGAGCCGCGGGATCTGGGAGACGAGCCGCGGGATTTGGGAGACGCTGGCTCAGGCTCGGCGAGGTCGCCGGTCGACCTCATCGAGGAATCACCGACCGGACAGAAGCCGACGGACGACGCTGATGCGCACACCCCGCGCGATGACGACATCGTCGATCAGTCGACTGATCCGATCCGGCCCGAGGACCTCCGACAAGAGCGCCGTACCGACCACGACAACAGCACCGCACACCCATCCGACGATGCACGTGCGGAGACACCCGATGACATCCACCGAGCCGTCGACGCCGAGGCCGACAGCGCCGGCCCCGCACACCCGCGACGAGACCGCCGAGCCGTCCGCGGTCGAGCCCGCAGCGGATCGGTCCGTCGACGACGCTGACGCACCCGAGCACGAGTTCGTCGAGGATGCGGATCCGAAGGACATGGAGACGTACCGCCGGATCCGCGAAACCGACGACGTGGATGCCGTCGCCGAGAACACGGGCTTCCCCCGCGAGGTCGTCGACGCTGTGAAGGATCACCTCTTCATGCGCGAGCACGATGTGGCGGTGAGGCCGGGGGTGCTCAAGCATGGCGCCTTCACACCGCTCGAAATAGTCGGTCTGTTGTGGGACCGGGGTGCATCGGGTGCCGAGCTGACAGACGAAGAGCGCACGCAGTTCTGGTCGCTGCTCGCGCACGAGTACGTCGAGGCAAAACTGATGCAAGCCGGCCTTCCGTACAACTCGGCGGACGCGGATGCGTGGAACGAGTACGGGATGTCGAAGGTCACTCCTGAACATCCGACGGCGCACAACATGGCACCACGGAGTCTGCAGGAGCGCAGGGTGGACCTGCTCGCGCACTGGGAGAAGCTGGATATATCGAGAGGTGGGCTGCTAGTGGCGGACGATTTGTCCAACCTGGACGAGGTGGTTCGGGTGGCAAAGGAAGGACTGGGGTTGTGACGGATACGGCGGCGTGTGAGCGGTTGCTCGAACGCCTGATCGCAGCGCGGTGGGACGACCAAGAGGCCGAAGATCTGCACCAGACCTCGCGGGGTGCGTTGGCCAGCGAGTTCTTCCGGCGGAAGGCCGTCTGGGCGAACGCACTGGGCATCACCAAACTGTGGCCACTCGCTGAGGTTGCTCTGGCGTTCGACCCGTCGATCGAAACCGATCCGCTGTGGCTGGAGCGGCTTGAGACCGCCGTCGGTCATGAGTTGATGCCGCAGGTCCGCCGGGTGGTGACAGACATGTTCCGGTGGGCGTCGCTGGGCAACGGTCCGAAGGAACGATTCCCCGACTTCGATGATCCGTACGAGCCAATGGCGCAATTGCTGGAGCGGGGTGGCCAGTTCTGGCCGGGCCAGGGAGGGATCGATCTCCCCATCGCCACCGCCTCCTACGGCAGCCTCAGCAAGCGACTCGCCCAGGCACCGATCCCGATCGACGCCGAAGCTCTGGCTGTACTGGACGAGAGGGACCGGATCGAGCTCGAGAAGATTCGTGCCCGGGCGGCCGCGCGACGCGCCGCGGAAGCCGCTGGGCAGGAGCCCGGTGGGTCTGGCGACTCTGCGTGATGTGGAACGACCCCGGGAGTGGTGCTCTCGGGGGCGTTCGGGGAGGGTCAGCCGCCGTTGGGTTCCTGGGCGTCGGTGGCGGGGTATTTCTCCATGAACTGTTTGAGGGCCTCGCCGCTCACCGAGCTGCAGAACTGGCGGTGGCCGTAGGACTTCTGGTCGGTGCCGGGGCCGCTCCAGTGGGCGAAGGCGAGGTTCTTGCCGTCCGGCCAGCCCTTGCCCTCGGACTGCTTGTAGGGGGCGGCGATGAGCTTGTTCAGCGAGGTGTCCGGCAGTTTCGACTTGGCGATCTTCTCGATCTTGTCGATCTGGTCCTTCGGCAGGGTGTCGCGGTACCAGAGGATCGTGTACCCGTGCTCGAGGTTGTGCACCAGGTTCTCCACCGGCGGCCGGTCGGTCATCGAGTAGAACTTCTTGCCGAACGGCGCCCAGACCGCGTAGTGCGGGCCGGAGGACGGCGGGGACACGGAGTACAGGATCTTCTCGCCGTCGGGGCGGTGGTCCTGGGTGCCGCCGGCGGTGTCGTTGGTGGCCGGGTCGCAGGACGCGGAGCCGGCCGCGACACCGAAGTCGGTGAGTGCCTGGTTCTTGGTCCGGGAGTCCTGGACGAGCTTGATCGCCGGGTAGGCGATGATGGCCAGTCCGACCACGATCGAGCAGACCACGATGATCACGGTACGGCGGCGGTCCGAGGCGGCCTGCTCGCGCTGCATCTTCTCGATCATCTGGCGGCGCGAATGTTTCTGCGACGACGCTTTACCCACAGTGTTGTTCTTCCCGGGTAGGGGCGGCCATCGCGCCGCCGTGCGAAGGCAGTGTACGAGGTGACCCTAAGAAGTTGCCTAGAAAACTACCTCGACCGTGAGCCGAACGTGACCGTCGCCGCACTGCCGGGACCGGGCCGCACCGCGACCCCGTAACCCTCCGCATGCAGCAGCACCGCGAGCCGCTCCGCGACCACCCCGACCGTCACGGGATCCTCACCGACCACGGTGACAGCGTTGCCACCGACCTCCAACCGCACCCCGTCGACACCCGGCAGGTCCGACCACACCGCGGTATCCGCCTCCCGCGGCCCGGCCGGTGGTTGCCGGTCGAGTACGGCGGCCCGCGCCGCCTCGCGGGTTCCGAGGCTGAACATGTCGTGCTCGGCGTCCCGTACCAGCGCCCGCGCCCCGGGACCATCCGAGCCGACCGGCAGTACGACGTCCTCGAGCCCGCGCAGCACCGCGACCGGTACGCCGTCGGCCTTGCCCTTCACCAGTTCGCTGGCGCCCGCGATCTCGTCCGCGAGCGCGGGCTCGGTGACCGCGAGGACGTTGCCGTGGCTGTCCGTCGTACCGCGCAGGTCCTCGACCACGCGGACCCCGGCGGCGCCGATCGCCACGTCGGTCTGGCCGGTGCGCCACGGGCGGCCGAGCGTGTCGGTGACGACGACGCCGACGTTCACGTCGTACCGCTCCTTCAAGGCCGAGCGCAATGAGCGCGCGGACTCGTCCGGGTCGACCGGGAGCAGCAGGACCGTGCCGGGCGCCGTGTTCGAGGTGTCGGTGCCGGCCGCGGCCATCACCAGGCCGTGCCGGGTCTGCACGATCCGGGTGTCGCCGCGTTGCGCGACCACCCGGACGAGCTCGGCGTCGATCGCCTCCTGCCGGGTGCCGTACGTGAGCCGGCCCTCCGCCTTGCTGACGATCTTGGACGTCACCGAGACCACGTCGCCGTCGCGCAGGTCGGTGCCGTCCGCGATCAGCGCGGCCAGGTCGGCCCCCGCCGCCACCTCGGGCAGCCCGGTCACCGGAAAGATCTCCAGGTGCTTCCTCATCGCCGTACGGCCTCCGCGAGGGTCAGTGCCGCGTCAGCCATCGCGGCGGTGGTGGTCTCGTCCGTCATCCACAACGGCACCGCCTGGACGTGAATTCCGGCTCCGGCGATCGAATCCGCCTGGATCGCGTCCGAGGTGTCGATCAGCCAGCCGTCCAGGATGCCGCCGGACGCGCGCGAGCCGTAGTACCGCGCGACCGCCGACGCGGTGGCCGCGACGCCGACCGTGGCCAGCACCTTGTCGGCCATCCCGCGGACCGGGCCGGTCCCGATGATCGGCGACAGCCCGATGACCGGGGCGGCGGTCTCCCGGACCGCCTCCCGGATTCCCGGTACGCCGAGGATCGTGCCGACCGAGACCACCGGGTTGGACGGCGGGACGATCAGTACGTCGCAGTCCGCGATCGCGTCCAGGACGCCGGGCGCGGGCTTGGCCTTGTCCTGGCCGACGGCAACGATCTGGTGTGCCGGGATGCCCGCCTGGTAGCGGACCCAGTACTCCTGGAAATGAATGGCCTTGCGGCGGCCCGGCTGCTCCGGGTCGTCCACCACCACGTGGGTCTCGATCCGGTCGTCGCTCATCGGCAGCAGCCGGACCGGGAGCTTCCAGCGGGCGCAGAGCGCTTCGGTGACCGCGGTCAGGCTGTACCCGGCGTCCAGCATCTGGGTCCGCACCAGGTGCGTCGCGACGTCGCGGTCGCCGAGCCCGAACCAGGTGGGCTCCACGCCGTACGCCGCGAGCTCCTCCTTGATCACCCAGGTCTCGTCCTCACGGCCCCACTTGCGCTCCTCCGAGATGCCGCCGCCGAGGGTGTACATGACGGTGTCGAGGTCGGGGCAGACCCGCAGGCCGAACAGGGTGATGTCGTCCGCGGTGTTCCCGACGACGGTGATCTCGGCGTCGGGACGGGCCTTGAGCAGACCACGCAGGAAGGCGGAACCGCCGATGCCGCCGGCCAGCACGGTGACACGCTCGGGGAATCGCTTGGGCAGGTGGGTGCGAACTTGCATGGGAAGAGTCTGCCCGAGTCGTCAATGCGTCGGCCCACCGCACGACTATGCTGCGGTGAGTCATCAGATCCGCACAGCTCAGTTGTACGGCCCCCCAACATCCGAGGAGCCCTCGTGGTCACCGACGCAACCAAGAAGCTCAGAGAGCCGGTCGCGTACATCTTGCTCGCATTCACCGGCCTGCTCGCACTGGCAGCGCTCTTCCAGTTGTTCGTCGGCGGGATCGGCTTCGTGGCCGCATCCGCGGGCGTGCACAGCATCATCGTCCCGCCGTCCGTCACCACGATCGCGCTGATCCCGGCGCTGGTGGGCGCGGTCTGGCTGGTCAACGAGGGCGAGCGCACGCCGAACGCCCGGATCGTCACGCTGGCCGCGCTGGTCATCACCGGTCTGTTCCTGCTGATCGGCCTGGTCGCGACGTTCGCGCAGTTCAACGGCGGCGGCACGGCCGGCGAGAAGATCGTCGGTTTCATCGCCTCGCTCGGTGGCCTCGCGCTGTACGGCGGTGTCGGGCTGTACGCACTGAAGACGTTCCAGGCGCTGCCGGCGCCGGTGAAGGCCCCGAAGGCGGGGCAGTTCCAGCAGCCGGGCCAGCACGGGCAGCAGGGCCAGTTCGGTGGCCAGCAGGCGCAGTACGGCCAGCCGGGCTACGGCCAGCAGCCGGGCTACGGTCACGACCAGCAGGGTCAGTACGGCGGTCAGCAGTACGACCAGGGCCAGCAGCAGTACGGCGGTTACGCGGCTGCCGGTGCGGCAGGTGGTTACGCAGCGGGTCAGGGCGACCAGCAGCAGTGGCCGCAGGAGCAGGGCTGGAACCAGGGCGAGCAGCAGCAGGCCTGGTCCGCCGGTGACGTCGAGGCCCAGCAGGCCGGTCAGCACACGGACCCGCAGGTCGCACAGCCGGCCGCACAGCCGGAGCAGGCGTGGCCGGCCGAGGGCCAGGCCGCTGCCGAGCCGACGCAGGCGTGGAACTCCGAAGGCCAGCAGCAGTGGAGTGGCCAGGAGCAGGGCCAGCAGTGGCCGCAGGAGCAGCAGCAGTGGGGCGGCGACGCCGGTCAGCAGCACGGCCAGCAGCAGTGGAGTGGCCAGGACTACGGCCAACAGGGCCAGCAGGCCCCGCAGGGCCAGGAGTGGGGCCAGCCGGAACACGCTGCTGCTGAAGGTTCGCACGAGCAGCCCGAAGCCCAGCAGGGCCAGCAGGCCTGGCAGCAGGAGCAGTCCTGGCAGGCCGACGACAAGCCGGCCGAGCAGCCGGCGGCCACAGAGCCTGCACAGCAGGCGGAATCGGCCGACGAGACCCGCGTCGACCCGCGTGTCGAGGGCGACAAGAACGACCCGAACCAGCCGGGCCAGGGCCAGCAGGGCTGGTGGTCCCAGCCTTCCTGACCGGTCAGCAGATCGGTCGGCGGCTGGGGCAGCAAGCCCTTACCGCGGCTGCGGAAAAATCGCGGCACCACGAGGTTTGAAGCCGGGTACCCGGCGCGAGAGGCCTGCATCTGCAGGCCTCTCGTTCTTTTGCGGGCGTGTTGCGGATGGTCCCAATAGCAGAGCACGGCTTGACTTTCGTGCATTGCAGGAATGTAATTTCAACCGTGTCGTTCGTTAGGACACTCGGTATCGGGGACCGTTGCAGAGCGTAGGACGGACGAGGTCAGGCATGTGGACCGCAAACCCACATGTACAGGGGAACGAACAGGGTCGAGGAGGTCGTACCGTGACAGAGCTGATGGCGATTGTCGACGGTGAGGCGATCGAGGAGGAGCCGAACTGGCAGGAAAGGGCGCTGTGCGCCCAGACCGATCCAGAGGCTTTCTTCCCGGAGAAGGGCGGTTCCACCCGCGAGGCCAAGAAGGTGTGCCTCGGCTGCGACGTCCGGGGCGAATGCCTCGAGTACGCGCTGCAGAACGACGAACGCTTCGGAATCTGGGGCGGTCTGTCGGAGCGGGAGCGCCGCAAGCTGAAGAAGAAGGCCGTCTGACAGCCGGCTGAGAGCACAACGCAACAGCAGAGACTTCCGCGAGGCCCTGGACGATCCGTCGTCCGGGGCCCGCGGCTTTTCCACAGGTGAGGCCGTGGCTTTCCAGACACTCCGAGAGCGGCTGTATGGTGAGTCCTCGCCGGGACCTGCGGTCGCGGTGACCGTCCGCAAGCATCGAGGTGTCACAGCTCCGCATGGAACAAGAAGCTCCGGCTGGTTGGGAATTCTTCGACTCCGTCGACTTCCCGACCGATCACACTGGCGGCCACATGCGCCGTCCGCGGGTCCGGCATGTCGTCACCGCCGTGGTGGTCGGGCATGAGGGCGCGGCCTGGCTGCCGCGGCTGTCCGAGTCCTTGTGGGCACTCAACCCGCGTCCGGACCGGCTGATCGCGGTCGACACCGGCTCCACCGACGAGACCGCCGAACTGCTGGCCGCGATGCCCGGCGTCGAGCCCGTGGTCAGCGTGTCCGCGCGGACCGGCTTCGGCGTGGCCGTCGCCCGCGGCCTGGAAACGCACGGTTTCGCGCCGATCCCGAGCGCCGTCGGTCCGTACGGCGACGACGGCCAGGTGCCGGTGGTGGAGTGGCTGTGGCTGCTGCACGACGACTGCGCGCCGGCTCCGAAGGCACTGGAGAAGTTGTTGCTCCAGGCCACTATTTCGCCGGAAACCGGAGTGTGGGGTCCGAAGCTCCGGCTCTGGCCGCGGGACCGCGAGCTGCTCGAGGTCGGTGTCACCACGTCGCTCGGCGGTCGCCGCGACACCGGGATCGAGAACGGCGAGCTCGACCAGGGCCAGCACGACCAGCCGCGGAACGTGCTCGCGGTCAGCTCGGCCGGCATGCTGGTCCGCCGCGACGTCTGGGAGGCGCTGCACGGGTTCGACCCGCGGCTGCCGATGTTCCGCGACGACATCGACTTCGGCTGGCGCGCGAGCCGCGCCGGGTACCAGGTCGGCGTCGCGCCGGACGCGGTCGTCTACCACGCCCAGGCCGCGGCCACCGGCGAGCGGGCACTGGCCGGCACCCGGCGGCACGCGTACCAGCTCGACCGCGCCCATGCGTACTACACCGTTCTTGCGAACGCTCCTGGCAAACTGCTGCCGCTGCTGATCCTGCGGTTCCTGTTCGGCACCGTGCTGCGGTCGATCTGGTTCGTGATCGGCAAGACACCGTCCGGCGCGGTCGACGAGTGGACGGCGCTGCTGGGCACGCTGCTCGCGGGCGGCTGGACCACGGCCCGGAAGAACCGCCGGGATCTCAACCAGGTCCCGTACGACGACATCAAGGGCCTGTTCTCCCGGTCCGTGCACGCACTGCGGCACAACCTGGAGGAGACCACCAGCACGATCTCCGAGCGGATCCGCGAAGCCTGGGCGGACGAGCCCGACGAACAGGTCGTCACCACGGCCCGCCGGGCGAAGTCGACCGCGCGCGTCGCGGTCGACCAGCCGCGCTGGCGCCGGCAACTGATCCGGCGGCCGTTCCTGGTCGCTTGGGTGGTGCTCGCGCTCGGGGCGGTCCTGGCGGCTCGTGGCCTGATCGGCGGCGGTACGCTGCGTTCGCACCTGCTGCTCCCGGCTCAGGAGAACCTCGCGGCGCTGTGGCACGCGGCCGCGTCCGCTCCGCCCGGCGTCACTCCGCCGGCGTGGTTGGGGCAGATGTGGGCGTTCTCCACGATCCTGTTCGGTCCGGGCGGTGCGACGAACATCCTGCTGCTCGGCGCGGTTCCGCTGGCCGGTCTCGCGGCGTGGGCGTTGCTCCGGTCCTTCGTCGTCGACCGCGTGGC
This sequence comes from Kribbella aluminosa, assembly GCF_017876295.1. NCBI lineage: Bacteria > Bacillati > Actinomycetota > Actinomycetes > Propionibacteriales > Kribbellaceae > Kribbella > Kribbella aluminosa. The sequence goes on from NZ_JAGINT010000002.1 coordinate 2,162,876, forward strand.
CCGCGCCTGGGGCGCATCGGCGTACGGGCTGGCGGTCTTCACGAACGGTGCGATCTCGCAGGGGCGGCTCGGGACGTGTGTGGCGGCGATCGTGCTGCCGCTGCTCGGTGCCGCCGTCCACACCGTCGCGCGGCGGCGACGTGTGGTTGTGCAGGGCAGCTGGCGGGCCGCGTGGTTCGCCGGCGCCTGTCTGGCCGTGCTGTTCGCGTTCACGCCGGCGCTCGGTCTGCTGATCGCCGTCGTCCTGGTGCTGGGCGCGGTGTTCGGCCTCGGCTGGCGGCGCCAGGGGCGACAGCTGGTCTTCTCGGTCGTGCTCGGTCTGCTGCTGGTGCTGCCGTGGACGATCGACCTGGTGCGGCACCCGTCGAAGCTGGGCCAGGAAGCGGGCGGCCCGCCGACCGCCGCGGTCGGTCCGGGTGACAGCCTGCTGCATCTGCTGACCGGTACGCCGATCGGTGCCCCGACGCCCTGGTGGTTCGCCGTACCGCTGATCGTGGTGGCGCTGGTCGCGCTGCTGCGCGAGTCGCGGCAGCGGTACGAGTTGCTCGGCTGGTTCGCCGCGCTGGCCGGTCTGGCCGGGACGCTGCTCTCGAGCCGGCTCGGCGGCGGCAGCGGGCCGTTGATGTTCCTGATGACGGCCGGCTGGATCATGTCGGTCACGGTCGCCTGGGACTCGGTCGGGAAGTCCCGGGAGCTCATCGTCCAGGGCGTGCTCGGGCTCGCGCTGGTGACGACGATCGTGACGGCGGGCTTCTGGATGGTGCGCGGCGCCGACGGTCCGCTCTGGCGCGGCTCGGCGCAGGACCTCCCGGCGTACCTGGTGGCCTCGCAGGATCCGCCGGACAACCAGTCGATCCTGGTCGTACGCAAGGCGGACGGCGGCCAGATGCGGTTCTCGCTGGTGAAGAACGGCGGCCCGCGGATGGGCGCGCTCGAGGCGGCGCCGACCCCGGCGCAGACCAAGCCGATCACCGACGTCCTGGCGACCCTCGGCGGTGGTGGTAGCGGCGAGGAGGGGCGGCAGTTGGCCGGCCTCGCGATCGACTACGTGTACCTGCCCGGTCCGGTGGACCCGACGTTGCAGGCGGCGCTCGACTCGCTGCCGGGCCTGACCCGGGCCAGCGCGAACGACGGCGACGCCTCGTGGCTGGTGGACCGCTCGAAGATCGAGGGCAGGACGCCGATCGTCGACCAGACGCATTCGCTGTGGCGCATCCTCGGGCTGATCGGCTGGATCATCGCGCTGATCTTCTGCCTGCCGACGGTCCGCCGTACCGTCGCCGTACCGCAAGGCACGCACGCGAGAAGGGACCCCCGGTGAGCCGGTTGCTGTCCGACCCGCGCCTCCGGATCGGGGCCGTCGTCGCCGCCATGGCCGTGCTGGCCGGGCTCGGAGTGATCACTCATCCGGGCAAGGCCGACACCCGCGTGGAGGCGGCCGCCGCCAAGCCTGCGCGGGCCGTCGTGAACCGGACGGCGCTCGCGTGCCCGGTGGTCGCGCCCGGCGGCAGGATGACCAGCGTGGTGAACGCGGTCTCGCCGACGCTGCCCGAAGGTACGGCGACCTCGCCCGGGACCGCTCAGCCGTTGTCGATCGTGCCGCTGCCGGCCACGTCCAACCCGGTCGGATCCCTGCTCAAGCGCGGCACCATCGGCTCGAGCCCCGTGGCGGTCAGCCCGGTGCCGCTGTCGATCCAGGGCAGCGGTCCGCTGGCGGCCGGGACGGTCGGCACGAGTACGACGACCGCGCCGGACGGCGAGGTGAACCGCGGGATGGCCAGCGTGCCGTGCCAGCTGCCCGGATCGGACTTCTGGTTCGTCGGCGCGTCCGGGGCGAGCGATCGCCGCGACGTCCTGGTCCTCACGAACCTGGACAGCATCAACGCCGAGGTGAACGTCAGCGTGTACTCCCGCGCCGGCTCCGCCGACCTGCCCGCGGCCCGCGGCATCGTGGTGCCGGCCCGCGGTACGTCGGAGGTGTTCCTCCGGCAGGTCGCTCCGAACCTCCGGGACATCGCCCTGCACGTCGAGTCGACCGGCGGCCGGGTCGCCGCCGCGGTCCGGTCGAACGCATCGACCGGTAGCAGTCCGGCCGGTGTGGACTGGCTGAACACGTCGGCACCGCCGGCCACCATGGTGTTCGTGCCCGCGGTGGCGCCCGGCGGCGGGGGACGGATCCTCTCGATCGCGAACCCGACCGACCTGCAGGCGACCGCGAGCCTGACGATCAACGGCCCGAACGGCCCGTTCAAGCCGGCCGGGCTGGAGACCGTCGCGGTGCCCGCCGGTACGGTCCGGACGATCTCGCTCGGCAAGGTGCTGAACGGCGATGCGAGCGCGATCACGATCAACTCCGACCAGCCGGTGACCGCGGCGATGCGGACCACCGACGCCAGCCAGACCGAGTTCTCGTCGATCGGGTCCGCGGAGGCGTTGACCGGCCCGGCGTACCTGGTGCTGCCGGTGCACAAGCAGCCGGCCGTTCTACAGGTGACGGCGCCGGGGAAGACCGGGAGCGTCAAGTTCGAGCTGCGCGATGCGGCCGGACGGGTGCTGGTCACGCGGGCGCTCGACGTCCTCAACGGTGCGACGACGCCGATCTCGTTCCCGGCGCAGCCGCGGCCGACGTACCTGATGGTGCAGCAGACCCGCGGGACCGTGGTCGCGGGCGTCACGCTGATGCCGGCGCCGAAGCCCGCGAAGGACGACGTACCGCAGGTGGCCGCGTGGCCGCTGTCGACGTCCTTGGTGTTCCAGGCCCAGCTCGGCGCGCAGCCTGACGTGAGCGCCGCGCTCCGTTAACCCTCGGTGGTGTTGGCGCCCGGGTCCTGGAGCATCCGGAGGTGACCGCGGCGGGCGACTTCGACCGGGGCGCCCGGGGTGCCGGCGCGGGGCTCGCCGCGCGGTGGGAGCGGGCGGGCTGCTTCCCGGACCGCGTTCGCCAGCGCCTCGAGGTCGTCCGACGACGGACCGGCCGCGGCCGGGTCCGGAGCGAGCCGGATGACCTCCCACCCGTTCGGCGCGGTGAGGCGGTCGGCGTGGTCGGCGCACAGGTCGTAGCAGTGCGGCTCGGCGTACGTGGCCAGCGGACCGAGGACACAGGTCGAGTCGGCGTACACGTAGGTGAGCGTCGACACAGCCGGCTTCTGACATCCGGCGCGCGAACAGATCCTGGCGATGCTCACGGACAGACATTACGCCCACTAGGCTGAGTGCGTGACCGAGGCTCGCCGTCATCGCAGGCACATAGACCGCCACGGCCGTGGAATGCTCGGCCCGATCAGCCGGCCGAGCAGGTTCGCGCCGCGTGGCCTGCCGCTGCAGCGGTCCGCCGCCGCGCAGTTCGACGAGGTGGTCGCGATCGAGGTGACCCGGCTGGAGAAGCGGCTGCCGCAGGTGATCGCCCGGGTCGAGTTCGCGATCGAGGACGTCCCGAACCTGGAGCTCGACGCGACCGAGATCCCGCTCACCCACGCCACCGGCGGTACGTCGCACGAGCCGTACCGGATCGTGGTGTTCCGGCGCCCGATCGAGCTCCGCGCCGAACGCTCCGGCAGCAGCCTGTCCTGGCTGGTCCGGTCGGCCCTGGTGCTGGAGCTGGCCGACGTACTGGCGCTGGCTCCCGAGCAGATCGACCCCGACTTCGATCCCGACGGCGACTGAGGCCTCGTTACCGGTCTGTTACTCAACGCCGGTTGACCGATGTTGAAACCTGTTCCGTAGTGTGGGAAGCAGTTGTGTCCTTCGTTGTCATCGGGAGAGGATCGTGGGTGTGAACGATCAAAAACTGCGGGTCGGTGTGGTCGGACTGGGTTTCGCCGGCAGGACCGCGCTGGAGGCGTTCTCCGAGTTGCCGGACGTCGAGGTGATTGCGCTGGCGGGCCTGGAGAAGGACACGCTGACCAGCCTCGGCGAGAAACACGGCGTACCCCATCTGTACGAGAAGTGGGAAGACCTGCTCGCGACGCCGGGGCTGGAGGCGGTCAGCATCGGTACGCCGACGCAGCTGCACGCCCCGATCGCGCTGGCGGCGCTCGGCAAGGGTCTGCACGTGCTGTCCGAGAAGCCGCTGGCCCGGACGGTCGCCGAAGGTACGGCGATGGTCGAGGCCTCGAAGCAGGCCGGCCGGGTGCTGAAGGTGGTGTTCAACCATCGCGAGCGCGGTGACGTGGCGGCCCTGAAGCACCAGATCGACGAGGGTCAGCTGGGCCGGATCTACTACGCGAAGGCGCACTGGATGCGCCGCAACGGCATCCCGGGGATGGGCGGCTGGTTCACGAACCGGGAGCTGTCCGGCGGCGGGCCGCTGATCGACCTGGGCGTGCACATCCTCGACATGGCGCTGCACCTGCTCGGCGAGCCGGAGATCAGCACGGTGTCCGCGGACACGTTCGCGGAGCTCGGGCCGCGCGGCAAGGGCAGCGCGAGTACGCCGGACCGCCCGACCGTCGACACCCTCGGGTCGAAGTTCGAGGTCGAGGACCTGGCGACGGCGTACCTGCGGCTGAAGGGCGGCGGCGCGCTGCAGCTGGAGACCAGCTGGGCGACGTACCGGGCGCCCGGCGACAACTTCGGGATCGAGCTGTTCGGCACCGAGGGCGGCGCGAAGATCGACGTACAGAACTACACCACCGCGGACACGCTGCGGATCTTCACCGACGTGGCCGGGGTCCCGGCCGAGGTGAAGCCGGCCACCGGTGCGGGGCCTCGGGCACCGCGCGGTGGTGAAGGAGTTCGTGCGGATCGTGCGGAGCGGTGAGTGGGAAGGCCAGAACGGGTCCGAGGCGCTGCTCCGGACCGAGATCATCGACGCCTGCTACGCCTCGGCGAAGGCGGGACGAGAGGTTGTGCTCAATGCCTAGGACAGCTCAGGGTCCGATCCGCGTCACGGTGTGGGGCGAGAACGTCCACGAGGGACGCGACGAGACCGTCCGGAAGGTCTACCCGGACACCATGCACGAGACGATCGCGGCGGCGCTGCGGGACAAGCTCGGGCAGGAGGTCGTGGTCCGTACGGCATGGTTGCAGCAGGACGAGCACGGCCTCACCGAGGAGGTGCTCGCGGACACCGACGTACTCACCTGGTGGGGGCACGCCGCGCACGGCGACGTCGACGACGCGATCGTGGACCGGGTCCAGCAGCACGTGCTGTCCGGGATGGGCCTGATCGCGCTGCACTCCGCGCACTTCTCGAAGATCTTCATCCGGTTGATGGGGACGACCTGCTCGCTGGACTGGCGGGCCGAGAACGACCGCGAGCTGATCTGGACGGTCGCCGCCGGCCACCCGATCGCGCAGGGCGTCCCGCACCCGCTGGTGATCGAGCGCGAGGAGATGTACGGCGAGCTGTTCGACATCCCGCAGCCGGACGAGCTGGTCTTCGTCAGCTCGTTCTCCGGCGGCGAGGTGTTCCGCTCCGGCTGCTGCTACCGCCGCGGCCAGGGCCGGGTCTTCTACTTCCGCCCCGGCGACCAGGAGTACCCGACGTACCACCAGCCCGAGATCCACCAGATCCTCGCCAACGCCACCAAATGGGCCGCACCGGTGGTCCCGCGCCAACTCCCCACCGTCCACCACCGCGCCACCCCGGGCTGGTTCGAGAAGGCCTGAGATACACGTTGGTCGGTGGGCCGGATAGGGTCCGTGCATGGTTGATGTTGCGGGGATCTTCAAGGCTTATGACGTGCGGGGGGTTGTGCCCGAGCAGCTGGACGAGACCGTGGCTCGGGCTGCTGGGGCTGCGTTCGTCGAGGTGCTGGATGTGCTCGCGGGACCCGGGGCCGTGGTGATCGGGTACGACATGCGGCCGTCCAGCCCGGCGTTGGCGGCGGCGTTCGCCGAGGGTGTGACCTCGACCGGCGCGGACGTGATCGACATCGGCCTCGCGTCCACCGACCAGCTGTACTTCGCGTCCGGGCGGCTCGACCTGCCCGGCGCGATGTTCACCGCGAGTCACAACCCGGCGCAGTACAACGGCATCAAGATGTGCCGCGCCGGCGCCGCCCCGGTCGGCGCCGACTCGGGGCTGCGGGACATCGCCGACCTGGTCGCGAAGGCCCTGACCGAAGGCCCGGCGACCGGCTCGACCCCGGGGCACCTCACCCACAAGGACCTGCTCACGGCGTACGCCGATCACCTGCACGACCTGGTCGACCTGAGCGGCATCCGCCCGCTCACCGTGGTCGTCGACGCCGGCAACGGCATGGGCGGCCACACCGTCCCGGCAGTCTTCGCCGACGGCCCGGTGACGATCATCCCGATGTACTTCGAGCTCGACGGCAACTTCCCGAACCACGAGGCGAACCCGCTGGACCCGAAGAACCTGGTCGACCTGCAGGCCAAGGTCCGCGAGACCGGCGCCGATCTCGGCCTCGCGTTCGACGGCGACGCCGACCGCTGCTTCGTGGTGGACGAGCAGGGCGACCCGATCTCGCCGAGCGCGATCACCGCCGCGGTCGCCGTCCGGGAGCTCGCCAAGCACCCCGGTGCGACGATCCTGCACAACCTGATCACCTCGAAGGCGGTCCCGGAGCTGATCGCCGAGCACGGCGGCGTACCGGTCCGGACCCGGGTGGGGCACTCCAACATCAAGCAGAAGATGGCCGAGACCGATGCGGTGTTCGGCGGCGAGCACTCCGCGCACTACTACTTCCGCGACTTCTGGCGCGCCGACACCGGCATGCTGGCCGCGCTCCACGTACTCGCCGCGCTCGGCGAGCAGGACCGACCGGCCGGCGAGCTGTTCGCGGAGTACGAGCGGTACGTCGCCTCCGGCGAGATCAACAACAAGGTCGCGGACGCGGCGGAGACGGTCGCGGCGATCGAGGATACGTATTCTGGCCGCAGCGAAACGGACGGCGTGACCATCGACCACCTGGACGGGTTGACGGTATCGGCGGGACAGTGGTGGTTCAACGTCCGTGCGTCGAACACGGAGCCGTTGCTGCGGCTGAACGTCGAGGCCGCGGACCGTGCCGGCATGGAACGCGTCCGTGACGAAGTACTGGCCCTGATCACCGGCGCATCGGTGGAGGAGAACTGAATGGCAGTCAATCTGGACCCGGACCTGCTGAGCATCCTGGTCTGCCCGAAGTGCCGCTCGGAGTTCCGCGTGGACGACGAGGCGAACGAGCTGATCTGCACCAACGCGGCCTGCGCGCTGGCGTACCCGGTGCGTGACGACATCCCGGTGCTGCTGATCGACGAGGCTCGGGACACTCGTGCGGAAACCGAGTCCGCGAGCAACTGATGAGTCTCTTCGACGACACGCGGCTTGACGACCCGGCCGCACTCTCGGCGGCGGACCACCTGCTGCGCCGGCTGGCGACAGCCGGGGCACGTGTCCGGGCCGAGCTGGAGGCGTCCGAGGACGTCTTGTCCAAGCTGACGTCCGACGGTTTCCGCCCACGGGCGGTTGTAGCCGTCGGCCGGGACGCCCGGCTGGTCCGCGCCGTGCTGGAGACGGTCTGCCCGGTCCCGTTCCTCGCCTGGCCCGGCCCGGGCCTGCCCGGTTGGGCCGGTCCGCTGGACCTGGTCGTCGTACTGGGTGGTGCGACCGAGGACCCGGACGCGGTCTCGGCGGCCGGTGAAGCGGTACGCCGTGGTTGCGGGCTGATGGTCGCGGCGCCCGAGGACTCACCCGTGGCGATCGCGTCCGCGGGGCTGCGGCACGCGATCCGGCTGCCGTCGCAGTCCGACGACCAGCTGGCGTCCGCGGTCGCAGTACTGCAGGCGTTGCACCAGATGGAGCTTGGCCCGGAGGTCGACCACAAGGCCGTTGCGTCGATGCTGGACGACGTAGCGATCGAGTGCTCGCCCAACAAGGACGTGGCGTCCAACCCGGCCAAGGACCTCGCCCTGGTGCTGGCTGACGCGCTCCCGCTGGTCTGGGGCGGTTCTGTGCTGGCGGCGCGGGCAGCTCGCCGTGTGGTCGAGGCGTTCCGGCTCGCGAGTGGCCGGCCGGCCTTGGCTGCTGACGCGGGGCACCTGCTTCCGGTACTTAACCAGCCGCCGCGGGACCTCTTCGCTGACCCGTTCGACAAGCAGGAGGAGCTGCGGCCCGCTCTGGTCGTGCTGGACGACGGCATGGAGGACGGCGGCGTCGCAGAGCAGCGCCGCAAGCTGGAGGATAAAGCGCAGGCACACGACGTCCGCGTGTACATCGTGACGCAGGCGAACGGTACGGACATCGCCCGGTACGCCGCATTGACCCAGCACGGCCGGTACGCCGCGGCGTACCTCGGTCTCGGCCTGGGCCGCTACGGTACGGCGACCGACGCCGACCCGGCCGAGCCTGGTATCCCGTCGGAGGACCCGGCGTGGTAGTCCCGCTGCAGAACACGATCCGCGACTACGCGTGGGGCTCGCCGACCGCGCTGCCGAAGCTGCTCGGCGTCGAGCCGACCGGCAAGCCGCAGGCGGAGCTGTGGATGGGCGCGCACGAGTCCGCCCCCTCGGTGCTGCCGTCCGGGGACACGCTGTACGACGCGGTCTCGTTCGATCCGGCCGCGGTGCTGGGGGAGGAGACGGCCGAGCGGTTCGACGGCCGGTTCCCGTTCCTGGCGAAGCTGCTCGCGGCCGCGCAGCCGCTGTCGATCCAGGCGCATCCCTCGCGGGAGCAGGCGATCGACGGGTACCAGCGCGACGAGGCGGCCGGGATCCCGCGGGATGCCGCGGACCGGAACTACAAGGACGCCTGGCCGAAGCCGGAGATCCTGATCGCGCTCGAGCCGTTCGACGCACTGGTCGGTTTCCGGCCCCTCGACCGGACCGTCGCGTTGCTGGACGCAGTGGCACCCGAAGGATTCGCTGAGTTCGCCGACCTGCTCCGGAACGGCAAGCTGCGCGAGGTGTTCACCGATTTCATGAGCCGCGACCGGGACGCGATCCGTCCGCTCGTCGCTGCTCTCGGTCAGGCTGTTGCCGGTTCGGCCGGCGACTTCGCGCTGGAGCGGGAAACCCTCGCGACGTTGTGCGCCGACTTCCCGGACGATCCCGGCGTACTCGCGGCGCTGCTGCTGAACCGGGTGCGGCTGCAGCGGTTCGACGCGGTGTACCTGCCGGCCGGCAACGTGCACGCGTACCTGCACGGGCTCGGGTTCGAGGTGATGGCGAACTCCGACAACGTGCTGCGCGGCGGCCTGACCCCCAAGCACATCGACGTACCGGAGCTGGTCTCGGTGGTGGACTTCGAGCCGCTGGCCGACCCGGTACTGACCGCGACGCCGGACGGTGTGTACGAGACGGGGTGCGAGTACTTCGCCGTACAGCGGGTCGAGCTGACGAACGACGAGCGCACGGTGGACGGCGTCGGTCCGCGGATCGTGTGCTGCGTGGACGGCACTGTGGATGCCGTCGGCAAGGAATCCGCTGTGACGTTGTCCGCGGGACAGTCGGCGTTCCTCTCCGGACCCGAAGGACCCTGTACCCTGCGTGGTTCCGGCACGGCGTTCGTCGTGTCCGCATCCTGAATCGCGCATCGGTTTCCTGGGAGGATCTGAACAACCATGGCTGGTGGCGGTAACAAGGCCGTTGTCGCGGCGCTGGCGGCCAACCTCGGGATCGCGGTGACGAAGTTCGCCGCCTGGGCGCTGACCCAGTCGGCCTCGATGCTCGCCGAGGCGATCCACTCGCTGGCCGACTCCGGCAACCAGGGCCTGCTGCTGCTCGGCAGCAAGCGTGCCAAGCGGGCCGCCGACGAGTTGCACCAGTTCGGCTTCGGCCGGGAGCGCTACGTCTACTCGTTCGTCGTGTCGATCGTGCTGTTCAGCGTCGGTGGTCTGTTCGCGCTGTACGAGGGGTACCATAAGGTCCACGATCCGCACGGGATCGACAGCTGGCAGTGGGTTCCGGTGGCCGTGCTGCTGCTCGGCATCGTGATGGAGGGACTGTCGTTCCGGACCGCGGTGAACGAGTCCAACAAGCTGCGCGGGAATGTTTCCTGGGTCCGGTTCATCCGGAACGCGCGGGCGCCGGAGCTGCCGGTGATCCTGCTCGAGGACTTCGCCGCACTCACCGGCCTGGTGCTGGCGCTGCTCGGCGTCATCCTGACGCTTGCCACCGGCAACGGTGTGTTCGACGGCCTGGGATCGATGGCGATCGGCGCGCTGCTGGTCTGCGTGGCGATCTTCCTGGCGATCGAGATGAAGTCGCTGCTGCTCGGCGAGTCCGCGACCCGCGAGGCCCAGCAGCGGATCGTCGCCGCCATCGAGAACACGCCCGGCGTCACGCGGATGATCCACATCCGCACCCTGCACCTCGGCCCCGAGGAGGTGCTGGTCGCGGCCAAGGTCGCGGTCGAGCCGACCTCCGACGCGGCCGTGGTGGCGCAGACCATCAACGCCGCCGAACACGCGATCCGCGAGGCCGAGCCGATGAGCCAGCACATCTACCTCGAGCCCGACATCTACGTCGAGAACTACACCCGCGAGGACCGCCCCGCCGTACCGGACGCGCCTTCGCACTGACACCGGCTGTCAGGCTGTCGCCGTACGCTTCTTCCCGAGCCGGTCCTGGTCAGGCCACTTGACGTCGTACGCCCAGCCGAGCTGTTCGGATCGCCTGATGATCCAGGCGTTGATGTCGATCTGTCCCTTGAGTACGCCGTGGCGGGCGCAGGTGGGGTCGGCGTGATGGAGGTTGTGCCATGACTCACCCTGGCTGAGGATGGCGAGCCACCAGACGTTGCCCGACCTGTCGCGAGCCTCGAACGGCTTCTTGCCGGTGACGTGACAGATCGAGTTGATCGAGAACGTGACGTGGTGCATCAGCGCGACGCGGACCAGCGTGCCCCAGAAGAATCCGGTCGCGGCGCCGTGCCACGACCTGTCCAACAGTCCGCCGATCAGCGCGGGCGCGAGCAGGGAGACCGCGGCCAGGCTCCGGAAGTGACGCGAGATCGCTGCCATGTCGCGGTCGCGCAACAGGTCCGGCGCGTAGTGCCTGGGCTCGGCGCGATCCACCCCCCACAGCACCCACCCGGCATGGGCGAAGACGAATCCCTTGGTCACCGCCCAGGCCGTGGTGCCGTAGCGCCAGGGCGAGTGCGGATCGCCCTCGCGGTCGGAGAACTTGTGGTGCTTGCGGTGGTCGGCCACCCAGCGGATGACCGGCCCCTCGAGGGCCAGGCTGCCCGCGATCGCGAGGGCGATCTTGAGACCGCGCTTGCTCTTGAAGGAACCGTGGGTGAAGCAGCGGTGGTAGCCGGTGCCGATGCCGGTGGTGGTGATCACGTAGAACACGACCAGGAGGAGGAGGTCGTGCCAGCCGATCCAGCCGCCCCAGGCGAAGTACATCGCGGGCAGCAGCGCGAGGGTGGGCACGACGATGAACACCCAGATGAGCCCTCGCTCGAGTCTGCCGCCGACCGCTTGGAACTCGCTCGCGGCCGAATCGCCGGGATCAGCTGCTGAAGCCATGATCGACACCCCCGTAAGCATTTCGTCGGAGTCCGCTGGGGACTGGGGCAGCATCGCTCCCGGCCAGCGGAGCGTGGCACTTGGGACGATATCGCCGATCCGCGCCCACAGCATCTCGAAGCTCCTTGCCGGCCTCGGAGGTCAGCGGGGTCTGGGCGGCAGTACGCCGGAGCGGCCGAGCCAGCGGAGGGCGCGTTCGCGGTCGATCTCGGCCTGCGTGGGCGGGGCGCTGAGCCGTCCGGTGCGGTAGCCGAGGTTCCGGATGTCGGCGGCCACGGACGGTTCGGCGAGCGCTCTGAGGGCGAAGGCGAGCGCGGCCGGCGTCACGTCGTACCGGCGTTCGAGATCGAGCGCGAGTTGTACGGCGGCCAGGTCGCGGTCGTCGTACTGGCGCTGCGCTGTGTGCTCGGATCGCGAGCGCGGGAGCAGCCCGAGGGCCTCCCGGTAGCGCAGCATGCGCGGAGTGGTACCCAGTTGGCGAGCGGCCTCGGTGATGCGCATAGCTCAATCTTGACATTTCGATGTCAAAAACGCGCCTGGAGCGATCAAACCGCGTGGCTCGGCCCTCTAGGCTCAGGTCGGTAAGAATCCAGTCTTCAGGGGAGCGGCATGACCTTCGACTACAAGGTGGCGGACCTCGGACTCGCCGAGTTCGGGCGCAAGGAGATCCGGCTGGCCGAGCACGAGATGCCCGGCCTGATGGCGATGCGCGCGCAGTACGGCGAGAGCAAGCCGCTGGCCGGCGCCCGGATCATGGGCTCGCTGCACATGACGATCCAGACCGCGGTGCTGATCGAGACGCTGACCGTGCTCGGCGCAGAGGTGCGCTGGGTCTCCTGCAACATCTTCTCGACCCAGGACCACGCGGCCGCCGCGGTCGTCGTCGGCAGCGGTTCGGCCGACGCTCCCGCCGGTGTGCCGGTCTTCGCCTGGAAGGGCGAGACGCTGGAGGAATACTGGTGGTGCACCGAGCAGGCGCTCACCTGGCCGGGCGGCGAAGGACCGAACATGATCCTCGACGACGGCGGTGACGCCACGATGCTCGTCCACAAGGGCACCGAGTTCGAGAAGGCGGGCGCCGTACCGGACCCGTCGACCGCTGACTCCGAGGAGTACGGCGTCGTCCTGAAGCTGCTCACCCGCACGCTCGCCGAGTCGCCGTCGAAGTGGACCACGATCGGCCAGGGCATCAAGGGTGTCACCGAGGAGACCACCACCGGCGTGCACCGGCTGTACGAGATGCACAAGGCCGGCGCGCTGCTGTTCCCGGCGATCAACGTCAACGACTCGGTCACCAAGTCGAAGTTCGACAACAAGTACGGCGTCCGGCACTCGCTGATCGACGGCATCAACCGCGCCACCGACGTCCTGATCGGCGGCAAGGTCGCGGTGGTCTGCGGGTACGGCGACGTCGGCAAGGGCTGCGCCGAGTCGCTGCGCGGTCAGGGCGCCCGGGTGATCGTCACCGAGATCGACCCGATCTGCGCGCTGCAGGCCGCGATGGACGGGTACGAGGTGACGACGGTCGAGGACGTGGTCGGGATCGCCGACTTCTTCGTCACCACCACCGGCAACAAGGACGTGATCACCGCGGACCACATGGCCGCGATGAAGCACCAGGCGATCGTCGGCAACATCGGCCACTTCGACAACGAGATCGACATGGCCGGGCTGTACAAGACCGCGGGCGTCGAGCGGGTCAACATCAAGCCGCAGGTCGACGAGTTCCGGTTCCCTGACGGCCACACGATCATCGTGCTGTCCGAGGGCCGGCTGCTGAACCTCGGCAACGCGACCGGCCACCCGTCGTTCGTGATGTCGAACTCGTTCACCAACCAGGTGCTGGCGCAGATCGAGCTGTTCGTGAAGACCGCCGACTACCCGACCGAGGTGTACGTACTGCCGAAGCACCTCGACGAGATGGTCGCCCGGCTGCATCTGGACGCGCTCGGCGTGAAGCTCACCGAGCTGACCAAGGAGCAGTCCGCGTACCTCGGCGTACCGATCGAGGGCCCGTACAAGGCGGAGGCCTACCGCTACTGAGTGGTCCCCCGCGCACGGCGAATCGCCGCGAGGGTTTATCGGCTTCGTCGAGTACGGCGACCTCGGCCGCGTCCCACCCAGGCCTGCCAGTCCTCGACGCGGGGTGGTTAGAACTCGTTGCTTCCGGGGGCTGCCCAGCCCTGGGCGTTGACGATGGCCGGACGCGAGTTGGCCGGCGGGGTGGGCGGCGCGAATAGCCCAGGCGGGGCGACGGGTGGAAGCACGCCGTACGGGCTGGGTGGGGCGAACGGCCCTTGCGGGATGCCGTACGACGATCCGCCGGGGACGAACGGGGCGGTGTATGGGCTGGGGGTGAAGGGGCCGGTGTGGAAAGTGCGTTGGGTGGACAGGCGGTGGAGTTCGCGGCGGCGGCGTTCGGCGAGGACGGCGGAGAGGTAGGCGGGGGCGATGATCGGGTGCGGGGGCTGGGGGGCGGTGGCGGCGGCGACCCGGGCGGCGAGGGCTTCGCCGAGGGCGAGCTGGGGGCCGGGGAGGAGTTCGGTGTACCGCGCCAGGTAGTCGCGGGCCGTGTTCGCGAGGTCGTCGGACAGCCGCGACAGCTCGAGCGACTGCGCCCACTGCACCAGCAGGCCCGGGACGAACAGCGGCGGCGACGCCATCGGCTGCTGCCGTTCGCGGATCACGACCGTACCGGCGACCATGTCCCCGATCCGCTTGCCCTGTTTGTTCATCAGGCTGGCGACGATCCCCGGACTCGCAGCGAACCACGGCGCGAAGTCCACGAACAACCACAGCAGCGTCCGCACCAGCGCGTGCCGGAACCGGATCGAGCTGCCGTCGTCGCGGACCACCTTCAGCCCGAGCACCATCTTCCCGATCGTCCGCCCGCGGGTCAGCGTCTCCATCACGACCCGGTAGCCGATCAGCACCAGCAGTACGACGACGAAGATCAGCGCGACCGTCAGCGCCTGACTGGTCTTGCTCCCGAGCAGGAACCCGGCGAGCAGACCGACCAGTACGACCAGCACGGTGCCCTGCAGCAGTACGTCGATCGCACACGCCAGCGCCCGCGTCGGCATCCGGGCGATCCGCACCTGGAGGACGACCGCCTCACCGGTGACCAGCTGAGACACGTTCGTCGCCCCCCTCCTGCGTAGACACTCGGTCCGGTTAGTCTGCCATCACACGGGTGGAGGAGGTGGCTGTGGACGTAGAAGCGTTTGTGTCGGTGCACCAGCCGCAATGGGACCGCCTGGCGCTCCTGACCCGTCGCCAGCGCCGCCTGACCGGTGCGGAGGCCGAGGAGCTCGTAGTGCTCTACCAGCGCGTCGGCACGCACCTGGCCGCGCTGAGAGCCGGCGGTGCCGACCCTGTGTCGATCGGTCGCCTGTCCGGGCTCATCGCAGACGCCCGTGGTGCGGTCACCGGTGCCCAGGCGCCCGTCTGGCGGGACATCTCGAAGTACTTCCTGGTGAGCTTCCCGGCCGCGCTGTACGCGTCCAGACGCTGGTGGATCACCATCGGCCTGCTCTTCTACCTGGTGGCGGCCTGGACCGCCTGGCGGGTGCTGGCGCATCCGGAAGTGGTCAGCTCGATCGCTACGCCCGAAGAGGTCAAGCAGCTCGTCAACCACGACTTCCAGTCGTACTACTCGGACAACCCCGCTCAGGACTTCGCTCTGCGTGTGTGGATCAACAACGCGACGATCAGTGCCGCCGTACTGGCACTGGGCATCCTCCTGGTCCCCTCGGTCTTCGTACTGTGGGACAACGCGATGAACCTCGGCCTCAGCGCCGGCCTGATGATCGCCAACGACAAGGGCGGCCTCTTCTTCAGCCTGATCACGCCGCACGGTCTGCTGGAGCTGACGGCGGTCTTCATCGCCACGGCGGCCGGCCTGCGCCTCGGCTGGTCCTGGATCGTCCCAGGTCCCCGCACCCGCATGCAGTCCCTCGCACAAACCGGCCGCGCCACTGTAGGCATGGCGATCGGCCTGGCGGCGGTCCTCCTCGTCACCGGCCTGATCGAGGCGTTCGTCACCCCGTTCCTGCCCGGCCCGGTCCGCGTCACCATCGGCATCGTCGTCGAGCTGGCCTTCTTCACCTACGTCTGGACCTTCGGCCGCCACGCCTACCACCACGGCGAGTACGGCGACATCGACGAGTCGGACCGCGAAGCGACGGCACCGGTCTCCGCCTGACAGGTTGTCGCGCTGGGTTTTCCCGTTGGGCACCGGCAAGGAATGAGTACCGCCCAGCAAGTGCGACACAGCCGGACCTATGACATTGCCATCACGGTCGGCCTGGTCGCGTACGGCATCGTCCATCTGCTCGTGGCCTGGATCGCACTCCAGCTGGCGTTCGGCAGGCCGTCGCAGGAGGCCTCCCAGCAAGGCGCCCTCAAGGAGCTGGCGGGCCGGCCGCTCGGCGGCGTACTGCTATGGGTTGTCGCGGCCGGCCTGTTCGTCCTGGTGATCTGGCGGGTGCTGGAACTCGGCTGGGGCCACCGCGACCTGCACAAGAAGCTGTCCTCGGTCGGCCGCGCGATCGTCTACCTGGTGCTCGGCGTGAGCGCGGTCAAGGTCGCGGTCGGCGCCGGCGGTTCGAGCAGTGGGGAGCAGCAGACGCTGTCCGCACGGCTGATGTCCCACGCCGCGGGCCGGGTGCTGGTCGTGGGCATCGGCGTCGCGATCATCGGGATCGGCTGTTACCAGGTGTACAAGGCGATCACGAAGAGCTTCACCGAGGATCTGGCCGGCGGCGTCGCGGAGGTCACGGTGCTGCTCGGCCGGATCGGGTACGCCGCGAAGGGCGTCGCGTTCGTGGTCGTGGGCGGACTGTTCGGGTGGGCCGCGATCGGCTACGACCCGCAAAAGGCCGGCGGTCTCGACACGGCCCTGCGCACGATCAAGGACCAGCCGTTCGGCTCGGTGCTGCTGACGGTGCTGGCCGTCGGGATCGCGGCCTTCGGCGGCTACTGCTTCAGCTGGTCGCGGAACGCCCGCCGGTGAGGTCGTCGCTGCGTCCCGCCGCGATGCGGGACCACTGGGCGATCGGCCGTCCGTCGATCACCTTGGGTGATCTCGACGGTTCGGTGGCCCACTGCTTCGGCCAGCCGGCCGGAGAGTCCTCGTACGGTTCCTGGCGGCCGTAGACCATCAGGTCCATCAGCGCGTAGTTGTTGTCCATCACCTCGACGCCACGCATCGTCGTCCAGTACGTCTCGTAGACGCGGTCGCCCTGGCGGACGTACGAGATCAGGTACATCTGGCCGATTTTCCGGCCCTCCAGGAGGTGCTCCAGCGAGCCGACGGCGGAGTACCACGGCATGCTCCAGCCCATGAAGTCGTGGTACGCACGGCTCTCGGCGTACGGGCCCTGGCAGAAGACGGCGAACGTGATGTCGCGGGACTGCAGGTACGAGATCTCCTGGATCTGGCCGGCGCACCACGTGCAGCCTGGGCACTGTTCGGTGGCCGGGTGGCCGGTGTGCCACATGTAGTAGTACGCGAGCAGCTGCTTGCGGCCGTCGAACGCGTCGAGCAGGGTGACCGGCCCGTCCGGACCGGTCACCGTGAGGTTCGCGTCGACCTCGACCATCGGGAGCCGCCGGCGTTGCGCGGCGATCTCGTCTCCTTCGCGGGTGTGCGCCTTCTCGCGGACGTGTAGTTCCTCGAGATCCGCGGTGAACGTCGTACGGTCGACAACCGGCGGGAGTGCTGTGCTGTCTTCAACGCTTCGCTTCATGTCAGCCTTCATATCAGCAACGTCGGAGCCGTCTGGACGTTCTCGACACGGTCAGGCGGGCAGGTCTCTGCGGCGCAGGCCGACGAGGCCCGCCAGGCCGACTGCCAGCGCGATCGCCAGCAGTACGACGAGTGGGCCGACTGAGACCGGTCCGCCCGGTAGCGACGGGAGGTGGGTGAACGGGGAGATGTCGCGGATCCACGGAGCGGTGGCGACGCCGGCGCTGACCAGGCCGATCACGATGCACACCGCCGGCCCGGCCCAGGACACCATCGACGCCTGCGGGACGAACCCGAAGATCGCGATCG
The DNA here is from genome assembly GCF_017876295.1 of Kribbella aluminosa. Lineage (NCBI taxonomy): Bacteria > Bacillati > Actinomycetota > Actinomycetes > Propionibacteriales > Kribbellaceae > Kribbella > Kribbella aluminosa. The sequence continues at coordinate 2,180,351 of NZ_JAGINT010000002.1, forward strand.
CGAACGCGGCCAGGACCCAGACGGCCGGCAGTTGTACGAGCGCTGCACCGATCATCCGCGGCAGTTGACCGCCGACGTCGCCGATCGCGAGGCCGTACGCCAGTCCCTGCGTGACACCTGCGGCGAGCAGTGCGACGGCCGGACCGAGCAGGCTGAAGACGAGATGGCTCGCGGCCCATTGCCAACGGCTGGTCGCGGTCGCCAGCACCGGCTCGACCCGCCCGCTACTCTCCTCGACCCGCATCCGGAGCGTGGCCTGGACGGCGTACGCCGACGCGATCAGGCCGACCAGCAGCATCACCCCGGCCAGGAACGAGTCGATCAGCCCGGCCGCGCCGCCCATCCGCCGGAACATCTCCTGGATGGTCGGATCGTCGCGCATCATGTCGCCGACACCCTTCGCGACCCCGCCGAACAGCAAGCCCAGCAAGGCGAATCCGGCCGTCCACGCGACCAGCAGCCCGCGGTGCAGCCGCCAGGCCAGCGCGAGCGGCGACCCGATCGTCCCGTCCGCCGGCCCGAGCCGGTCGGGCAGCAGGCCCGCGCCCACGTCCCGTCGTACGGCGAGATTCACGGCCACAACCACCAGCAGTACGGTCACCGCCAGGATCGCCAGCCCCAACCACCAACGGTTCTCGGCGTACGGGTGGATCTGCTGTGCCCAGCCGATGGGGGAGATGTACGACAACCAGGCGAGCGGGCCGTTGGTGTGCGCACTCGTGTCACCGGCGGCGCGTAGTACGTAGGCCGCGCCGAGTACGCCGATCGCAATACCACGGGCCGTTCCGGAACTGGCGGTCAGCTGTGCCGCGACGGCGCCGACGCCCGCGAACAGGAACCCGGCCCCGGCGTACTCGATGCCGATGGCAACCGATCCGGCGAGCGGCAGGTTCTGGCTGTGCATGCCGAGGGCAAGCAGTACGGCGAGGACGACGTTCGCGCCGAGGGTGCTGGTCAGCGCGGCGGCGAGCTGGGCGTGCCGGCCGACAACGGTTGCCCCGAGCAACTCGCGGCGCCCGGTCTCCTCCTCGACGCGGGTGTGCCGGATCACCGTGAGCAGGCTGATCAGCCCGACCATCACCGGGACGAATCCCAGCCGCCAGGTGACGAACTCGCCGAGCGTCGACCCGGAAAGCTCGCCGTACAAGGTGATGAAGCCCGCGTTGCTCGCGTACTTGACGCGCGAGTCCGGCGTCGGGAACAGGTCGCCGTACTGCTTGACGTAGCTCACCGAGATCGCCGTGAGCAGGATGATCCACAACGGCAGGACGATCCGGTCGCGGCGCAGGATCAGCCGGATCAGCCCGCTCGTACCGGCGAGGCTCTTCATTTGACGGCCTCGGGTTCGTACAGCCGGAGGAACAGCTCCTCCAGCGACGGCGGCTGACTGACCAGACTCCGTACGCCGATCTCGGTGAGCCGCCGCAGTACCGGGTTGATCTCGTCGGTGTCCACGTCGAACCGGACGTGGCCGTCGTCGACCTGCAGATCGTGCACGCCGGTGAGCTGCGCGAGACCGTCCATCGGGCCGGCCAGCTCCGCCTGGATCGACGTACGGGTAAGGTGCCGCAGCTCGTTGAGCGTGCCGCTCTCGACGGCGCGGCCGGCGCGGATGATCGTCACCCGGTCGCACAGCGCCTCGACCTCGGACAGGATGTGGCTGGACAGCAGCACGGTCCGGCCCTCGCGGTCGCTGATCTCCTGCACGACCTCGCGGAACACCTCCTCCATCAACGGATCCAGGCCGGAGGTCGGCTCGTCGAGCAGCAGCAGCTCCACGTCCGAGGCGAACGCGGCGACCAGCGCGACCTTCTGGCGGTTGCCCTTCGAGTACGCACGCGCCTTCTTGCGCGGGTCCAGGTCGAACCGTTCGAGCAGCTCCGCCTTGCGCTTCTTATCCACGCCGCCGCGCATCCGGCCGAGCAGGTCGATCGCCTCGCCGCCGGACAGGTTCGGCCACAAGGTCACGTCGCCCGGCACGTACGCGAGCCGCCGGTGCAGGGCGGTCGCGTCCGACCACGGGTCGCCGTCCAGGACCGTTGCCTTCCCGCCGTCCGCGCGGGTCATTCCGAGCAGGATGCGAATGGTGGTGGTCTTCCCCGCGCCGTTCGGGCCGAGGAACCCGTGCACCTCACCGGTTCGCACCGTGAGATCGAGACCGTCCAGGGCGTAGGTCCGCCCGAACCGCTTGACCAGACCTTCCGTGCTGATCGCAGCCGGCATGATCATTTCTCCTGTTTCCGAATGGTTTCGACTTGTTCCTGCGTGACGATCGGGATGCTGAACACGTCCAGCAGCCCCTGGCCGATCCGCGCGTACCCGGACGGCGTGGTGATGTCCTCGCCGAGCGCCTTCGACACCTGGTCGCGGAACGCGAACACGCTCAACTTGATCGCGGCCAGCGCGGCGGAGTACGCCCGCCGGTCGTGTGGCTCGATCCCGTACCCCTCGGACCACTCCTCGATCGTCTCGACCGCCCCCAGAAACAGGGCCGTCGCCGTCTCGGAGCCGTCCATCATCGAGCGGACCAGGTACAGCTGCAGCGGAAAGACCCGCGGATGCAACGCGACCGGATCGAGCGCCGCGACACCTCCACTGGTCGCCAGCTCCGTACTGACCTCGAGCATCCGCTCCTTCGCGTAGTCGTCGCAGGCCTCCCGCAACGACTCCTTCGACCCGAAGTGATGCCGCACCAGCCCCGACGAAACCCCCGCCGCCGCGGCAATGTCCCGGATCGACGCCCCCTCGATCCCGCGCTCCCCGAACAACCTGATCGCCGCATCCCGAATCCGGGCCCGCGCCGTCAGGTCCTCAGCCCGCCGATCCATCCCAACTCCTCTCGCTACACACAACAGCAAACTACTACACGGTCGTGTAGTCAACTGGAAAGAAGATTACTTACGTGTGACAAAGTTTCGTATCTCGTTGACAGGAGAGCGCTTGCTGGTGTGGGTTCGTCCCCAAACACCAACACCGGCTGGGGAAGGTGGGCGGCCCGATGAGGAAGTGGCTGGCGGTGCTGGCGGCGTTGTGTCTGCTGGCGGTGGGGCCCGGTACGGCGGTTGCGGCCGGACCGGGGAACAAGAAGGTGATCAAGATCGGGGTGACCCAATCGGTCGACTCGATGAACCCGTTCCTGGCCGTGCGGCTGGTGACGGGGCAGATCCAGCGGTTGATCTACGGGTTCCTGACCGTGCCCGACTCGAAGACGCTGCAGCCGAGCCCGGACCTCGCGGAGTCGTGGACGACGTCGCCGGACGGGCTCACCTGGACGTTCAAGATCCGGCAGGCGAAGTGGTCGGACGGCCAGCCGATCACCGCGGACGACGCGGCCTGGACGTTCGGCAAGATGATGACCGACGACGGCGCGAAGACCGGCAACGGGCCGGCGGTGGAGAACTTCCGGAGCGTCAGCGCGAACGGCCAGGAGCTGACCATCAAGCTCAAGGCCCCGCAGGCGTCGATGCTCGACAACCCGGTGCCGATCATGCCGAAACACGTCTGGGAGAAGATCAAGGACATCTCGAAGTACGACGGTGAGACGTACCCGACCGTCGGCAGCGGGCCGTACGTCGCGGTCGAGCACAAGAAGGACCAGTTCGTCCGGCTGGAGGCGAACCCGGACTACTGGCGTGGCCGCCCGAAGGTCGACGAGCTGCAGATCATCTTCTACGACAACCCGGCCGCCTCGATCGTCGGGCTGAAGAAGGGCGACATCGACCTGATCGGCCGGCTGAACCCGCCGGACTTCGAGTCGCTGAAGGGCGACGGCAACATCGTCCAGTGGAACACCCAGGGCCGGCGGGCGGCGTACCTGCAGATCAACCACGGCGCGACCACCAGCGACAACAAGCCGATCGGTGGCGGGCATCCGGCGCTGAAGGATCCGCGGGTACGGACCGCGCTGCACTACGCGATCGACAAGCAGAAGCTGGTCGACGAGGTGCAGGGCGGGCTGGCGAAACCGGCCGACGGGTCGATCATCCCGCCGCTGTACAAGGACTTCTTCTGGGCGGCGACCGGTGCGGAGAAGGTCACGTTCGACCTCGCGAAGGCGAACAAGATCCTCGACGACGCGGGCTATAAGAAGGGCCCGGACGGGGTCCGGACGATGCCGGACGGGTCGCGGAAACTGCAGTTCCGGTTCAGCATCCACACCGGCACCCCGATCGAGGACAAGCTCGCCGAGTACCTGACCGGCTGGTTCAAGGAGATCGGCGTCACGCTGACCACGAAGCGCCTGGACTCCAGCAAGTTCACCGAGGAGACCGGGACCACGGCACTGTTCGACATCGCGATCAGCGGCTGGTCGGTGAACCCGGACCCGGAGGAGGTGCTCGCGACGCACCTCTGCAGCCGGCGCCCGACCGCGACCGGTGAGGGCGGCGGGACCGAGTCGTTCTACTGCGACCCGACGTACGAGAGCCTGTATCTCCAGCAGCAGAAGGAGCTCGACCGGACGAAACGGGCCGGCATCATCAAGAAGATGCAGGAGCGGCTGTACGTCGACGCGCCGGTGATCGCCCTGTACTACCCGAACGACCTCGAGGGCTACCGCAAGGACCGGATCGCCGGCATCACGCCGATCCCGGAGGACAAGGGCCTGCTGTACGGCGGATCGGGTTACTGGCCGTTCTACACGCTGGAGGCGGTGTCGACCGACGCCAAGGCCTCCGGTGGATCGAACGGCGGCCTGATCGCCGGTGTCGCGGCCGGTGTCGTCGTGCTGGCGATCGGCGGGCTCTTCCTGGCACGCCGGCGCCGGGGCGTCGCCGACGAGCGCGAATGACGACCACATGACCAGCGCTGTCGATGAGTTGGAGGAGGCCCCCGCCCGCCGCGGTCTGCTGCGGTACGCCGCGACGAAGGCGGGCGGGGCTCTGCTCAGTATCGCGATGGTAATCGTCGCGACGTTCTTCCTGTTCCGGCTGCTGCCGGGCGACCCGGTCCGTGCGCTTGCGCAGGGACGGAACATGACGCCCGAGCAGCTGGACCTGGAGCGCGCGCGACTCGGGCTCGATAAGCCTGTACCTGAACAGTTCCTGCATTTCGTCTCGCAGACGCTGCGCCTGGACCTCGGCGTTTCGTACGAGTACAAGCGCCCGGTCCTCGACCTGATCGGTGAGCGGATCGGGTCGACGCTGCTGCTCACGGGGACGGCGCTGGTGCTGGCGGTCAGCCTCGGCCTGTGGCAGGGCGCCCGCGCCGGGTGGAAGCCGGGCAGCAGGTTCGACAAGGTGTCGACGGCGATCTCGCTGGTGCTGTGGTCGGTGCCGACGTTCTGGCTCGGGCTGTTGCTGCTGATGGTGTTCGCGGCCGGCATCGGCCCGATCCCCGGGATCTTTCCGACGCGTGGCAGTTCGAGCGTCGACAAGCCGGGCGGGTTCGCCGGTGTGCTGGACGTCGGGCAGCACATGGTGCTGCCGTGCCTCACGCTCGTCGCGGTGGTGTATGCGCAGTACCTGCTGGTGATGCGGTCCTCGGTGATCGACGAGGTCGGCCAGGACTACATCACCACCGCCCGGGCGAAAGGATTGCGCGACGACGACGTACGCCGCAAGCACGCCGTACCGAATGCGCTGCTGCCGACCGTGACGCTGGTGTTCCTGCGGATCGGGTTCGTCGTCGGCGGCGCCGTGACGGTGGAGGCGATCTTCAGCTGGCCGGGGCTCGGGCAGCTGTTCTACGAGGCGATCCGGGTGCCGGACTTCACGTTGATGCAGGGCACTTTCCTGCTGATCACGGTTTCCGTGATCGTGATGAACACGCTTGCCGACGTGGTCTACCACGTCCTCGATCCAAGGGTGCGGTCGGCATGAGCAGTGTCGTACGGGTACGGCGGAAACGGGCTTTCGGAAAGTTCTGGAACGATTTCCGAAAACGTCGCGCCGGAGTTTCCGGGCTGGTGATCCTCGGGGTCGCGGTGGTGCTGGCGTTGATCGCGCCGCTGTTCATCGACGCCGGCGTGACGAACGTCGTCAGCGGGACCGGCGCGAAGCTGGCGCCGCCGAGCCTCGACCATCCGCTCGGCACCGACGAGTCCGGCCGGTCGGTGCTGCTGATGATCTGGTGGGGTTCGCGGACGTCGCTGCTGATCGGTTTCCTCGCGGCCCTGCTGAGCATGGTGATCGGGACCGTGCTCGGAATCGCGGCCGGGCATTTCCGCGGCTGGATCGGCGCGGTGATCCTGCGGGTGACCGACTGGTTCCTGGTGCTGCCGTCACTGGTCACCGCGCTGGTCCTCGCGGCGATCCTCGGCGGCTCGACCGCGACGATCATCGTGGCGATCGGTGTCACCTCGTGGCCGTCGACGGCGCGGCTGATCCGTGCGCAGACGCTGGCCGTCGAGGCGCGCCCGTACATCGAGAGGTCGCTGGCGCTCGGGGCCGGCCACTGGCACATCGCGACCCGGCACGTGCTGCCGAACGTCGCACCGTTGCTGTTGGCAAGTACGACGCTGGAGGTGGCGAGCGCGATCGTCACCGAGTCGACGCTGGCGTTCCTCGGCGTCAGCGCCAACAAGACCTCGTGGGGGACGATGCTGCGCGGCGCGTACGACTGGGGCGCGGCGACCGCCGGCGCGTGGTGGTACATCCTCGTACCGGGTCTGTGCATCGTGACCGTGGTGATGGCGTTCACCTTGTGTGGAAGGGCTCTGGAGACAGTGCTCAACCCACGCCTGCGGACCCGGGAGGCCTGATGCTCGCACTCGAAGAGCTCTCCGTCACGTACAGCCTCGGAGCCGTCGAGGTTCCCGCCGTCCGTGGAGTGTCGCTGGAGCTTGCCGCCGGAGAGGCGCTCGGGCTCGCGGGCGAGTCGGGGTCGGGGAAGTCCTCGGTCGCGCTCGCCCTGCTCCGGCTGCTGCCGCGGTCGGCCGTCGTCGGCGGGCGGGTGCTGCTCGACGGCGAGGACGTGCTGACGATGAACTGGGGCCGGTTGCGTGCGGTCCGCTGGTCGTCCGCGTCGATCGTGTTCCAGGGCGCGCAGCACGGCCTCAATCCGGTACGCCGGATCGGCGACCAGATCGCGGAACCGCTGCAGGTGCACAAGCTGGCGTCGGGCGCCGCCGCCGACGCGCGGGTGAAGGAGTTGCTCGAGCAGGTCGGTTTGCCGGCCTGGCGGGCGCGTAGTTATCCGCACGAGCTGAGTGGTGGCATGAGGCAACGAGTGATGATCGCGATGGCGCTGGCGTGTGCGCCGCAGCTGATCATCGCGGACGAGCCGACGACCGCGCTCGACCTGATGGTGCAGGCGCAGGTGCTGACGCTGATCCGGCAGCTGATCGCGGAGCACGGGATCTCGCTGCTGATGATCTCGCACGACCTGTCGGTGCTCGCGGACGTGTGCGACCGGTTGGCGGTGATGTACGCCGGGCGCCTGGTCGAGGTCGGGCCGTCGGCGGGGGAGTTCCGGCACCCGTACAGCAAGGCGCTGGCGGACGCGTTCCCGACGGTCGGGGATCCGGCGTCGCGGCTGGCGCCGCGCGGGCTGGCCGGTGATCCGCCGGATCCGCAGCGGTTGCCGGGCGGGTGCGCGTTCCACCCGCGCTGTCCGGTCGCGGTCGAGGAGTGCGCGAGTACCGACGTACAACTGCTGGTGTCAGGCGACCGGGCGGCCGCCTGTGTCCTGGTGGGGGAGTGACTCTTGCTAGAGGCAACTGAGCTGCAGGTCGAGTTTCCCGGTCGCGCCGGGCGCCGGGCGCGGGCGGTCGACGGCGTCAACCTGTCCGTCGGAGCCGGCGAGATCGTCGCGCTGGTCGGCGAGTCCGGGTGCGGCAAGACCACCCTGGCTCGCACTCTCCTCGGCCTCGAACGCCCGTCCGCCGGCCGGATCACGTACGACGGCACGCCGCTGAACTACTCCACCCGCGCCCTGCGCACCTTCCGCCGCCAGGTCCAACTGGTCCTCCAGGACCCGATGGGCTCCCTCAACCCCCGCCACACCGTCTACGAGGCAGTGGCGGAAGGCCCTCGCATCCACGGCCTGCCCGATGAGGAATCCATCGTCACCTCCGCCCTGGCGCGAGCGGGTTTGCGGCCGCCGGAGCGGTTCTTTCAGCGATATCCGCACGAGTTGTCGGGTGGGCAGCGGCAGCGGGTGGTGATTGCCGGTGCGTTGGCGCTGGAGCCGAAGGTGCTGATCGCGGACGAGCCGGTGGCGTCGCTGGATGCCTCGGTCCGGGGTGAGATTCTCGCGTTGCTGCTCCGGCTGCGCGACGAGCTCGGCCTGTCCGCGCTCGTCGTCACCCACGACCTCGGCCTGGCCTGGAACATCGCCGACCGGGTCGCCGTCATGTACCTCGGCCGGATCGTCGAGTCCGGCCGTACCGAAGACGTCCTCACCAACCCGCAGCACCCGTACACCCAGGCCCTGCTCTCCGTCCTCCCGGAGTCCCCGGCCCGCATCGTCCTCACCGGCGAACCGCCCGACCCCACCCGCATCCCCTCCGGCTGCCGCTTCCACCCCCGCTGCCAACTGGCCGCCGCCGGCACCGCCGTCGGCGCCTGCACGACCACCCCACTCCCCGTTCTCTCCACCGCCACCGGCACCCAGGTCGCCTGCCACTTGGTTCCAGCCGTTGACAATAGTTAACAGATGGTAGAACTATTGCGGCATGGCGCAAGATCAGGTGGATCGGTTCTTCGAGGTACTGGCTGATCCGACGCGACGGCACGTCGTGCAGCTGCTCGGCGACGGTCCCCAGCGGGCCGGCCGGCTGGCCGCCGCGACCGGGACCTCGTCGCCGGCCATGAGCCGGCACCTGCGAATCCTGCTGGCGGCCGGGCTGGTCGCCGCCGAGCGGGTCCCGGACGATGCGCGCGTCCGCGTGTTCCGGCTCAACCCCGAGCCCGTCGTCGCCGTACAGGCCTGGCTCGACCAGGTCCAGGCGCACTGGCGCGACCAGCTCGGCGCCTTCAAGTCTCATGTCGAGCAGAAGGAGAAGTCCGATGACTGAACCGTCCGCGACCGCAGCGGTCGAGGTCGCCATCGACCCCGCGACAGCGTTCAAGGTCTTCACCGAGGAGATCGACCTGTGGTGGGTCCGCGGCCCGATCAACTTCTGGGACTCCGCCCGCGCGGTCGAGATCCGGATCGAGCCGGGCGTCGGCGGCCGGATCCTCGAGGTGTACGCCGACGACGCGCTGGAGCGGGGCGTGATCACCGCCTGGGAGCCGGGCGCACGGTTCGAGTACCGCAGCTCCACCGACGACACCGAGACCACCGTCACCTTCGACCCGACCGCCGCCGGTACCCGCGTGACCGTCGTCGAGGCGCTGGTCCCGGGTGGCACCGACGCCGTCTACTCCTGGCAGAACGTGCTGCACTGGTTCCCCGCCTGGGTCGCCCGCCGCGACATCGCACCACACCAGGTCCGCGAGGTCGGCCGGCTCGCGGTCGCCTTGTCGTACGACGATCCCGCCGCCGCGGCGCGCTGGCTGCACACCGTGTTCGGGCTCGAGACCTGGGACCGCGTCCCCGAAGAGGGCCGGCAGCCGTCGTGGATCGAGCTGCACGCCGGCGCGTCCTCGATCATCCTGCTCCGCCGGACCGAGTCGGGCGCTCCGGGCGCCGACCACGCGACCTGGGTGTACGTCGACGACCTCGACGCGCATTTCGCGCACAGCCAGGAGAACGGCGCCAAGCTCCTCTCCGAGGTCCACCAGCACGGGTACCGCTGCTACGAGGCCGAAGATCTCGAAGGCCACCGCTGGACCTTCCTCCAGGCCCGCCCGACGATGCAGTGACCGAACAACCTCTCACGGGCGGCCGGATGACGCCCGGCGTGGTGCGGGTCGGTGACACGGTACGCCGGCCCGCATCGGAGCGTTCCGCATTCACCGCGGCCCTCCTGGAACTCCTTGCCGACAAGGACTTCACGCCCAACTACCTGGGCCAGGACGAGTACGGCCGCGACATCCTCACCTACCTGGAAGGCGACGTACCGTCCAGGTGTCAACGGTGGGAGGACCAACAAATAGCGGCGGCCGCCACCCTCCTTGCGTGCCTTCCACGACGCGACCCGCGACTCGTGCCTGTCCGGCGACCACGAGGTCGTCTGCCACCACGACCCGGCGCCCACCAACTTCGTCTTCACCGACGGCCTCCCCACGGCCCTGTTCGACCTCGACCTGGCCGCCCCCGGCGACCCCCTCGAAGACCTCGGCTACGCCGCCTGGACCTGGTGCATCGCCTCCAAACACAACGACCCCACCAGACAGGCCCACCAGGTACGCGTCCTGGCCGACGCCTACGATCTACGCGACCGGTCAAGCCTCGTCGACGCGATCCTTCAAAGCCAACTGGACAACGTGCAGTTCTGGATCGACAGACCCTGCGACGCCGCACCCGAACGCACCGCCTGGTCCCACCGCGAGCACGCCTTCACGCTCACCAACAGACAGCTGTTCGAAGAAGCCCTCGCCTGATGCGCGGCTCAATCGCGCGGAGATTCGATCGCAGCCAGCAGTTCGTGCATCGTCGACGACGGGTTGTCGTCCGGGAAGTTGCTGTCGTTGCGTTCGTGCCGGGTGGCTAGTCGCATCGCTCGCTCGCAGGCGTCGTGCCTGAGTGGCATGTACTTGGCACCATCCAGTCGCTTACCGGAACGACCGTCCAGTTGACGACTGACAGCCTCTGCGTCGCGCGTCTGCAAGAAGCCGGCTTGCTCCTGAAAATGCAGGATCAACCACAACTCGAAGCACGGATTTGATACGGCGATCCGGATTCCTTCGGCCGCGGCCAGCCGCAGGGCTCGATCCAGATGCGGATGGTGTTGCGGCCACTCGACGTCGAACACACACCAGCATTCATCGATCTCCGGGTCCCGGTGCAGTCGTTCGACGGCCTTGGTCACGAGATCCATCGGAAGTCCGTACGACGGATCGATCACCAGACTGATGGCGGTATTGGCCCGGATCTCCGGGAGGCGCTTGACTGCGTTCAGATAATCCGGCTCCGACGCCTGGCCCTCGCAGAAGATCAGTACCGTCTTGCGTTCGGGACGGCTCGCTGTCCTGCGTCGGAGGTCTTTCGGCTTTCCGCGGACCTGTCATCAGGCGATCAGGCCGAGTGCTCGCAGGAGCTCGGTGCGGTCTGTGTCCGGCAGCGCGCCGAACCTACCTTGAAGGTAGGCCCGCTCCAGGTTGACCGACGTCCGGACCCGCTCGCCTGCGAACTCCGCCAGCGCGCCGAGGCGGGTTATGCCGTCATCGGACTTCTCCGTCAGCCAGACCTCGTCGCGGTTCAGGTGGTTGAGCAGGCTCGTGTCGTGGGTAGTGAAAATCAGTTGTGCATCTCGAGGATTGGTTGCTGGATCCTGGAACAGCGAGATGACCTGCTGTGACAGTGTCGGGTGCAGGCTTGCGTCCAACTCGTCGAACAGCAGCACCGATCCCTGCTTCAACGCCATCAACACTGGACCGATCATTCGGAACCACGTGCGCGTGCCTGACGACTCGGCGGCGAAGTCGAGGGGAACTGCGCCCGTTCCTGTTCGGTGTGTCAGGCGAAGTCGCTGCGCACGTCCTCGCAGCGGGGCGCCCCGGAGCGTGGGTTCCGCTGCTTCGGCCGGCACTACGTCGTCGATGCCCAGGTCGGCCAGACGAAGCAATGCCAGACCCTGCGCCCGGTCTGTGCTGTCGAAGGCGCTCGGGTCGCTGATCTCGAACAGTGATTGCTGGCCGGACTCCAGGTCGGGTTCGAAGAGGCTGGTGGTCGGTCTCCAGTCGATTGCGCCTGGGCGGCCAGGAGTTGCCAGGCCAAGGGTCTGAATCCGCAGAAGCTCCGCGGCGAAGTCTGACACCAGCGGTTCGTCGAATCGCCTTGCGATTGACAGCGCAAGGGTGCGGTCCGTCAACAGCTCTCTGGTGCCGGAGAGGCTGCCGAGGCCTCTTTGAAGCTTGAGGTCACGAGCTTCACGCTCGAAGACACGACGTCGCTTCTTTTCGGGATAATGGAACAGGCCCTCGTAGGCGACCGCCTGTCGATCGAGTTCGACCAGGTACTCGAACCGGACTCCGCGGATCGCACATTCGACAGCGAACTGTGTCGGCCTGTCCGAGCCGCTGCTGAATGCAAAAGGCTCGACCGGGATCGTCTCGTCCCACATCTGCAACGAGAGTCGGACCGCGTCCCGCAGCCAACTGAGCGCGGCAATGATATTGGACTTGCCAGCAGCGTTCGGGCCGAAGATCGCTGCCACGTGGAGCAGGCTCTCGCCCAGGTTGGGCACCTCGCGGGCCGTCTCGCGCCCCGAGTCGACCGCGACCATCGACAGCTCGACCGGATCCAGGACGGAGCGGAAGTTGGACACCTCGAAGCGGATCAACATGTACGGTCCTTACGTCGCAGACTGCAATCATAGCCCCGTTCTCGTCGAAAACGTGCAAGATTCGCTATTTGCCTGCGCAGCTCTTACAGTCGGCCGGCCTTCTTGAGGGACAGGTAGGTGTCGGCCAGGGCCGGGGCGATCTTGTCCGGGGGCTCGTCCAGCACGGTGACTCCGGCGCGGGTGAGGGTGGCGGTCAGGCGTTCGCGGTCCAGGCGGGTGCGAGCGGCCGAGGCGGCGCCGTACACCTCGACCAGATCGCCGCGGGTCGACTCCAGCTCGGTCAGCCGCGGGTCGGCAACCGAGGCGAGCAGTACGACGTGCCGCCGCAGCAGTGGACCGATGACCGGCAGCAGGGACTCCTCGATCGCGGCCGGATCCAGCCCGGTCAGCAGCACGACCAGCGAGCGCTGACCGAGGCGTTCGAGGACCTGCGAGACGACGATCCGGAAGTCGGTCTGGACGAGCTCGGCCTCGACGTTCGCCAGCGCGTTCACGAACGACGGCAGCACGTCCTGCGGCGCGGGCCGTCGGACGTCCGCCCGTACGGCGGAATCGCAGGCCAGCAAGGAGACCCGGTCGCCGGCCCGGGTGGCGAGTGCGGCCAGCAGCAGTGCGGCGTCCATCGCGTGGTCCAGCCGGGGCGCGTCGCCGACCCGGCCCGCGGACAGCCGCCCGGAGTCGATCACGATCGCGACCTGCCGGTCCCGCTCCGGCCGCCAGGTCCGCAGTACGACGTTCCCGCGCCGAGCCGTGGCCCGCCAGTCGATGCTCCGGACGTCGTCACCGGGGACGTAGTCCCGCAGCGAGTCGAACTCCGTGCCCTGCCCGCGCACCAGCAACGCCGTACGTCCGTCCAGCTCCCGCAACCGCGCCAGCCGTGACGGCAGGTGCTTGCGGCTCTTGAACGGCGGCAGCGCCCGCACCGTCCACGGGACCTGGTGCGAACCCTGCCGTCCCGCAAAGCCCAAGGGGCCGATGGCTCGTACCGTCACCCGGCTCGCCTGCCGATCCCCGCGACGTGTCGGCACCAGGTGAGTCGTCACCCGACGGCGCTCACCCGACGGCAGGTCCAGCTGGTGCGGCGGATCCAGTACGCCGGCAGACGGCGGCCAGGCGTCCCGGAGCAACCCCCGCACCCGACGGCCCGGGTTGGTGACCAGCATGTTCACGACGGCCTGCTCACCCAGCCGTACGGCGTTGTCGCCCTCACGGCTGAACTGCAACCGCCGCGGCGACCCGGCCAGCAGGATGTCCACCAGACACACCACCAGCACCACTCCAACGACCACACCGATCCCGGCCCACGACGGCATCACCAGAGCCACGAAGATGACTCCAGCAGCAGCCAAGAGGCCGGCCCGGCCAGTAAGAACCATCAGCGTGGGACCGGCACCGTAGCGAGCACGCTTTCCAGTACTGCGTCCGGGCTGACACCTTCGAGCTCCGCCTCCGGGCGCACCTGCACCCGGTGCCGCAGACATGGACGCGCCATCGCCTTCACGTCGTCCGGAATCACGTAGTCCCGGCCCGACAGCCAAGCCCACGCACGGGAGACCGCCAGCAGCGCAGTAGCGCCCCGCGGCGACACCCCTAGCTGCAGCGACGGTGACTGACGCGTGGCGCGACACAGGTCCACGACGTACGCCAGGACGTCCTCCCGGACCGCAACCTGACGTACGGCGTGCTGCGCGGCCTCCAGGTCTTCGGGCCCAGCCACCGGACGTAGACCTGCAGCCGCTAGGTCGCGCGGGTCGAAGCCCTGCGCGTGCCGAGCGAGTACGGCGATCTCCGCGTCGCGGGGCGGGATGTCCAGCGTCACCTTGAGCAGGAACCGGTCCAGCTGCGCCTCCGGCAGCGGGTAGGTGCCCTCGTACTCCACAGGGTTCTGGGTGGCGGCCACGACGAACGGGACAGGTAGCTTGCGCGGTTTACCGTCAACCGTGACCTGACGCTCCTCCATGGCCTCCAGCAGCGCAGCCTGGGTCTTCGGTGGCGTCCGGTTGATCTCGTCCGCCAGCAGGATGTTCGTGAACACAGGCCCGGGCCGGAACTCGAACTCCGAAGTCTTCGCGTCGTACACCAGCGACCCGGTGACGTCACCCGGCATCAGGTCGGGCGTGAACTGCACGCGCTTGTTGTCCAGCCGCATCGCTGTCGACAGTGCCCGCACCATGAGCGTCTTCGCCGTACCAGGAACGCCCTCCAGCAGCACGTGCCCGCGGCACAGGAGGGCGAGCACCAGCGCGGTCACTGCGGTGTCCTGTCCGACCACCGCCTTGCCGATCTCGGTCCGGAGCGCGACCAGCGCCTGCCGGGCCTGGTCCGCGGTGACCTCGGTAGTCGTCACGGGTGTCGTACCTCCTGCGTCAGTACGTCGAGTTCATGGGACAGGGACATCAGAGCGGCGTCAGTGAGGGGCGGAAGCCCGTAGAGCAGTTCGTACAGCATCGCCGGGTCCCGGTCGGTCCGTGCAGCGACCGTAGCGACAACAGCCGACGGGTCCGCCCGCCGGGGGATGCCGTGCGCCTTGTGCAGCTGGCCGAGCGCTGAATCGCGTAGTGCGGCCGCAGCACGGTCACGGGCCCTTGACCGCCGGTAGAGCCGCGCCCTGCCCTCCGTGGTCTCGGCAGCGTGCACGATCACCGGCAGCCGCTCGGCCACGACAGGGCCGAGCCGCCGTCCGCGCCAGATCGCTACGACCAGCACGGCGAACGCCAACGCCCAGCCGATGTAGCGGACGTACGGCGGGATCAACGGCGGTCCGTCCTGGCCTGGGTTGACGCCACGGGACTGGAACTGCGGCAGGTACCACGTGAGGTCCTTGTGCGTGCCGATCAGATTGAGCGCCAGCGCCGCGTTGCCGTCCTCTGCCAGCTGGTCGTTGGTGAACGACCTCGCCGTACCGACCACGTCGATGATCCGGTCGCCGAGCTGCAACCGCACCACGGTGTTGTGGATGCCGTCGCCGTAACAGCTGGTCGCGGCCTCCGGTGCGCTGTACGTCGGCCCGCTGACCGTCGCCGTACCGGCCTTGACGGCGGCCGGAAGGCTGCAGCCGGGTTGACGACTGCCCGACGACACCGAGTCGCCGCTGAGCTGCACCCCTGGTGCGAGTGCTCGCAGTGCCTCGCCGCTGGGCCGGATCAGGACGACGTGGCTCCACTCGGCCTGAGCGATCCGCTGCCAGTCAGCAGAGTCCAGATAACCGGACGGCCCCACCAGCAGCGTCTTGCCGTCACCTGGCTGCGTGGCGTCGTCCAGCGACTCAGTGCCGTGTACGTCGACGTTGTGGTTCTTCAGCAACGCCGACAGCGCACGTGCCCCGTCCACCTTCGTGGAGTCCGGACTGAACGTTCCCGAGGTCTGCGACGACGTAGCGATCAGTACGACGATCGCGGCCAGCACGATGAGACCTGTCACCAGCAAGGGCGTCCGCAAGGCCCGCCAGCTCTCAACGACTCCCCGTGCCTCTGACGTACTCATACAGCCACCCGCGCGGTCCGTGCAGCGTCGTCAGCAGCCACGACAGCGGCGTACCGCTCCGGCGTGCCAGGGCGGTTGCCGTAGACAACCTCCGTGAACACGTGGGCGGCCGGCTGCAGCACGTCCCGCAGTACGGGAGCTGCCTTGGACGCGTCGGTGACCACCTCGTACGCCGTACGTCCGGGCCGCTCGTCCAGCACGGTCCGCTCGGTCAGCTCGGCCACGCACGCACGGAACCGGCTGCGGCAGGCCAACGCGAAGTCACCGGACGCGGCCTCCCGCTCCGCCAGCGCGCGGTACTCAGCTGCGCTCTGCGGCCGGGCCGTGTCGAAGACGGCCTGCGACGTCACCTTCTTGCTGGTCCGCAGCACACCGGCTCGCCAGAGCACCACGCCGACGACAAGTAGCAGCAGGCAGATCAGCACGGCCAGACCGGCGTGGCCGTTCGGTGACGAGCCGGTCAGACTGTCCAGCAGGTCCTTGATCCAGTTGACGACCTTGCCGAGCGCCTTGCTGATCAGCGAACCCGAGTCCCGGTACGTCGACTTGGACAGCTCCTTGGCCGCCTCCTGTGCGGCCTGGTCCCGGCTGATGTCGACCGGCGGCTCCAGCGGGAAGAGGATCACACGCTCTCCCCGGATCGCAATGCCGGACGCATCCACAGGTCGAGACCTTCCCGCCGGACCCGGAGGTCCAGGTAGATCAGGGCCTGGACGGCCGACATGAACGCCAGGCTCGCGATCACCGTCATCAGCGACGCGGTACCGACCGCGACGCCGAGCACGATCGTCACCGCGGTGGCGCCGGTGCCGTCGGCCGGACCGGCCCAGGAGCTGACGGTGAACATCAGCGACGTGATCCCGAACTGCAGGGCGTAACTGATGATGTTCACCACCACCCCGCCGAACAGCAGGATCCCGAACACCCGCCAGAACTTCCCACGCACCAGCCGCCACGAGCGCCGCAGCGCCCCCCAGACACCCACCCGCTCGGGGATGTACAGCCCGATGTCGGGTGAATGCCGCCCCTCCATCAGTACGACGGTCCCGGCGAGCACGAGCCGGACACCGAAGATCAGCACCAGCACCCCGCCGACGAGCATCATGACCAGCGCCACGGCACCCGCGACGTCCGAGGAGACCGCTGCGTTCGCACCGGCGCCGATCCCGAGTACGGCGAGGCCCCAGCCGCCGATGAGCAGCACGAACGACAGGGACTGCATCAGGCCGACAGCAGCGAGTGCGGGCAGTGCGGGCCGCACCAGCCGCAAGAGCTCACGCGGACCGGCCCTGTGCGCCAGCTGGCTGCGGACCGCGGCCAGGGCGATGATCCCGGCCAGCATGCTCGACACCACCGAGAACAGCACCACCTGGACGCCGTACGTCAGCAGCAAGCCCGCACCGGCCTGTCCGAACGGGTCGTTCGCGCGCAAGAACCCGGCCAGACCACCTGGTACCGCAACCTCGGTCAGCGCGGCCTGCAACGCCAGCAGCGCGATCCCGGCCAGCACCGGCAGGCCCAGCATGATCGTCTTGTTGTCGGAGATGGTCCGGGCCGCGTTGTCCAGCAGGTCCGCGGGCAGCCACGGCCGCAGCGGTTCCGATGCCACGTCGTCGTGCAAAGTCATGCTCTGATCGGCCATCGGCGGACCCTCTTCCCCGGGTGACGAGTTGTGGTGGACCCCGGACGTGCACCATGATCCCGGATGATCACAGCCCAACTCGGGGTCACACGGCGATCCGGCGTGTGCACTACCGCGGGAATGGGACACTATCCGTAGTGCGTACGGCCTGGCACCCGCCGCGCGCATTCCGATCGGTCGGCAGAAGCGGACGGCAAGGAGCTATGGGCGTGGCAGACGGAAACCGGACGATGCGGGGCCGGATCCTCATCGTCGACGACGACACAGCGTTGTCGGAGATGCTCAGCATCGTGCTGCGCAACGAGGGATACGACACCTATCTGTGCGCGACCGGCGACAAGGCGGTACCTGCGTTCCGCGAGTTCAAGCCGGATCTGCTGCTCCTGGACCTGATGCTGCCGGGGATGGACGGGATCGACGTCTGCCGCGCGATCCGGGCCGAGTCCGGCGTACCGATCGTGATGCTGACCGCGAAGAGTGACACCGTGGACGTGGTGCTCGGGCTCGAGTCGGGTGCCGACGACTACGTGGTGAAGCCGTTCAAGCCGAAGGAGCTGGTGGCCCGGATCCGGGCCCGGCTGCGCCGGATGGACGAGCCCGGTCCGGAGTCGCTGGCGATCGGCGACCTGACCATCGACGTCGCCGGCCACTCGGTGAAGCGGGCCGGCGAGACGATCCAGCTGACGCCGCTGGAGTTCGACCTGCTGGTCTGCCTGGCGTCGAAGCCCTGGCAGGTGTTCACCCGCGAGGTGCTGCTGGAGCAGGTCTGGGGGTACCGGCACGCCGCCGACACCCGGCTGGTCAACGTGCATGTCCAGCGGCTGCGCTCCAAGATCGAGAAGGACCCTGAGCACCCGGAGATCGTGGTCACGGTCCGCGGTGTCGGATACAAGGCGGGTGCGGACTGATCGAGTACGGTCGCGGCCAAGAGTCGCAGACGGCCGCCGATGAGCAGGTAGCGGCATCGGTGACCGAGTCCGGCCCGAGCACCAGAGAGGGCACCGGGCAGCAGGCCCCACCCGAGCAGGAGGTGGCCGCGTCCCGCGGGACGGAGCTTGAGCTCACGTCAGCCGCGGCGGACTGGTCTGCCCAGCCGCAGCCGCTCTGGCGTACCCACCCGAGGCACTGGCCGGACATCTGGCGGCGCTCGATCCAGGCCCGGATCGTCACCGGCACCCTGCTGATGTCGACGCTGGTCCTGATCCTGGTCGGCTGGGTGATGATGAGCCAGGTCACCGACGGTGTGCTGGAGTCCCGCCGGGGCAGCGCACAGGCCGAGGTCCGTGCGCAGCTCCAGCAGCTGTCCGCCTCGATCGACGCCGCGAACCGGAACACCGTCAACCAGCAGCTGTCCGAGCTGGTCCTCGGCTCCAACCGCCCGGGCCTGTACGACGTGCTGCTGGTCCCGACCGACCAGGCCGCGTCGAACGCGATCCGCTACACCGGACTGGTCGACAGCGACTCGATTCCGCCGGCGCTGGCGTCGTCCGTGGTCAGCGACGGCGCCAAGCTGTGGGACACCTACACACGGATCAACTACCGGGACAGCCCGAGCGTCCCGGGCCTGGTGATCGGTTCCCAGATCCGGATCGACTCCACCGGCGACAAGTACTCCATCTACTTCCTGTTCCCGCTCACGGCGCAGCAGGAGACCCTGGACGTCGTCCAGCGCGCTCTTGTGACCGCGGGTCTGCTGCTGATCGTTCTTCTCGGTGCTATCGCCTGGCTCGTCACACGGCAGGTCGTCACGCCGGTCCGGATGGCCCGGCGGATCGCCGAGCGACTGGCGGCGGGCAAGCTCGAGGAGCGGATGCAGGTCCGCGGTACCGACGACCTGGCCCGGCTGGCGGTCTCGTTCAACAAGATGGCGTCCAACCTGCAGCGGCAGATCCGCCGGCTGGAGGAGCTGTCCCGGCTGCAGCGCCGGTTCGTGTCGGATGTGTCGCACGAGCTGCGGACACCGCTGACCACGGTCCGGATGGCCGCCGACCTGCTGCACGAGAGCCGCGACCAGTTCGACCCGATCAGCCGCCGCTCGGTGGAGCTGCTGCAGAACGAGCTCAACCGGTTCGAGGAGCTGCTGGCGGACCTGCTGGAGATCAGCCGGTTCGACGCCGGCGCGGCCGCCCTGGACCTGGAGGACGTGGACCTGCGCGACATCGTCAACCGCGTCCTGGAGAACCACGAGACCCTGCTGGAGCGCAAGGGCTGCCCGGTCGAGCTGGACATGAAGGCGCCGTGCCGGGCCAAGGTCGACTCCCGCCGGATCGAGCGGATCCTGCGGAACCTGATCGGCAACGCCATCGAGCACAGCGAGGGCCTGCCGATCAAGATCAGCACGGCGTACGACGACGACGCCGCCGCGGTCGGGGTCCGCGACCACGGGGTCGGGTTCCGCGCCGAGGAGGCGGAGATGGTGTTCAGCCGGTTCTGGCGGGCGGACCCGGCGCGCGCCCGGACCACCGGCGGTACCGGCCTCGGCCTGTCGATCGCGCTCGAGGACGCCCGGCTGCACGGCGGCCGGCTGGACGCGTGGGGCTCGCCCGGCGAGGGCGCCTACTTCCGGCTGACGCTCCCGCGCCGCCCGGACGTGGCGCTGACCGGGTCGCCGCTGCCGCCGCGCCCGCCGGATGCGAGCCGGGTGATCGCGGAGCTGGTCGACGTGGGCGCGCCGTACCAGAAACTGAACGGCGGTGACGACCGGTGAGGCGCAGGCTGCTCGCGGTGCTGGTGTCGGTCGCCGTGCTCGGCGGCTGCGCGGCCGTGCCGACCAAGGGCACGATCCGGAGCGGTGATCGCGCCGGATCGGCCCCCGACCTGGGCGGCGTCGGCGTCGAGGCCAAGCCGCCGCGGGCGAACGTCGGCGACATGTCGATCGTCAGCGGATTCCTGGAGGCGATGTCGGACTCCCAGGCGTACGACGTGGCCCGCCAGTACATGACTCAGGCCGCCGCCGGCAACTGGAAACCCGAGTCGCAGACCGTGGTGTACGACCAGCAACCCGACTCGCTCACCCGCAAGGGCGACGGGATCCAGCTGACCGCCAAGAAGATCGCCACGATCAACGACCGCGGTGAGTGGATCCCGGCGCCCGCGAACGCCAAGGCCGACTTCTTCTTCAAGCTGAAGAAGGTCAACGACCAGCTCCGCGTCGACACGGTCCCGCCGGGCGCCTACCTCGGCAGCAACCAGGTCGACCTGAAACTGGCCGCCCGCGACCTGTACTTCTTCAACCAGACCAAGGACATGCTGGTCCCGGACCCGGTCTACCTGCCGCAGAACCTGCCGTCCGGCCAGGCAGCGACCCAGATCATCCAGGAGCTGCTGAAAGGCCCCACCGGCCGGCTCGGGAACGGCGTGGTCTCCGCGGCGCCGCCCGGTACCGAGGTGCAGGTGTCGGTCCCGGTCGACCTGGGTGTCGCCAACGTGGCGCTGAACGACACAGCCAGCTCGCTCCGCGACCAGGACCGGCAGCTGCTCGCGGCGCAGATCGTCTGGACGCTCAACCAGCTCAACCTGCGGGCCAAGATCACCGTCGGCGGCGCACCGCTGCTCCCGGACTACCCCGAGGTGCTGCCGTTCCCCACCTTCAACCAGTACGACCCGCAGGTGCCGGCCGCGTCGATGACCAGGCTGTACGGGCTGCAGAAGGAGCTGCCGCAGCGGATCGTCGGGCAGGACGGCTCGACGGACGTGTCCGCCCAGCCGCTGAACAACAGCCCGCTGTCGCTCTACCGCGCCCAGTCCCTGGCCGTCACGCTGGTCGGGGACGCCGGAGCGATCGTCACGTCCGATGGCCACGATGTCGTGTACGGCGGGCTGGACCCGGCCGGCAAGGACGACAAAAAGAAGAAGTCCAGTTTCAAGGTCGACGGCAAGACGCTGCCGCCGAGCTTCGACAAGGAGAACAACCTCTGGGTGCTGGACCGGGCCGACACCGACCACCCGCGGCTCCGGGTGCGGACCCAGGACGGCGGGCTCACCCCCGTCCAGACCGACTTCAAGGGCGACACCCCGGTGACGCTCCGGATCGCGCCGGACGGCGTCCGGGTGCTGCTGGTGATGCAGCAGGCGCACACCAGCCAGAACTACGTCGAGACCGCGACCGTCCAGACCACGAACGGTGGCAAGCAGCTCGTGCTCGGAGCGTTCCGGCCGTTGCAGCTGCAACTCACCAGCATCTCCGACGCCGCCTGGAGCAAGGCCGGCTTCATCGTCATCGGCGCCAAGGACACGTCGGTGCGGCAGATCTGGTCGGTCAACGTCGACGGCTCCAGCCTGCAGCTGCTGCCCGGTTCGTCGCCGAACTTCGCGCCCGAGCACGTCGTGTCGAACGTGAGCAAGGACACCCTTCCGGTGATCGAGGACGACAACGGCAGGATCCACTGGCTGACCAAGGACCTGCTCTGGGTCGGCATGGACGCCGACGGGGATCACCCGCCGATCGTCCCGACGTACCCCGGCTGAGCCCGTGCGGTTGTCCACAGGCGCCGTACGGCGGACTTGTGGGCGCCACGGCGGGTCCCGGATCGTGGTGGGGTGCCGGTGCGGGACGCCTTCGTCGATCTGCTGCTGGGCGGGCGCTGCGCGGGCTGCGACCGGCCCGGCGTCACTCTCTGTGGTGGTTGCCGACGGCTACTGACGGGTGCGACTCCGTTCCGTGCTTGGCCGGACCCACGACCCGCCGGTCTGCCGCCGCCGACCGCTGCCGCGCCGTACGCCGATCAGCTCCGGAACGTGATCCTCGCCCACAAGGAACACGCCCGGTACGCGCTGGCCCGGCCGCTCGGCCGGCTGCTCGCGGATGCCGTCCGGACCGCCCTCGGGGACCGGCGGGCGGTGTGGCTGTGCCCGGTTCCGTCGCCCCGGGCAACGGTCCGGCAGCGCGGGCACGACCCGCTCCGGCGGATTACGAAGGCTGCCGTCAGATCCCTGTGCAGGCAGGGGATCGACGCCCGCGCGGCGGCGGCGCTGCGGATCGTCAGGCGCCCCGACGATCAGGCCGGGCTGTCCGCGGAACGCCGTACCGCCAACCTGGACGGGGCTTTCGCGGCGCGTTCGCCATGGGCTGAAACGCTGATCGATCAGCCGGTCCTGCTGGTCGACGACGTGATCACCACCGGTTCCACGCTCACCGAAGCCTCCCGGGCCTTGGAAACGGCGGGCGTCCGGGTGCTCGGCTGCGCCGTCCTGGCCGCCACCGCGCGACACCGGACGTCTGGTTCATGAGAACTTCTCTACCGGTTTTCGCCGAAGCCGACTAGCGTTGGCCTATGACACCCGCTAGGGCTTGTCGGGCAGTGGAGTGGTGCAGGACCGGATCAGCCGGATTCCTGGCCACGGGGTCCGACCGGCTCGACTGCGGGTGTTCTCGTTTCGGGCGCCCCAATCGCATCCAGCTGAGCGAGAACAGGAAGGACGGGGGCCTGCAGACGTAACAGAGAAGTCGCCGATCGATGGAGGTTTCCGTGGACGTCGTTGTCAAGGGTCATCACTGCGAGGTCAGTGACCGCTTCCGGCAGTACGTCGAGGAAAAACTCGAGCGGATCGAGAAAGTCGATCACCGGGTACTGCGTTGCGAGGTGGAAGTCAGTCAGGAGAAGAACCCGCGACAGCACGATCGGGCGATGCGTGTCGAGCTCACCATGTACACCAAGGGCCCGGTGGTCCGCGCAGAGGCGTGCGGCGAGACCAAGTCGGCGGCCTTCGACGTCTGTCTGGACCGGCTGCGGACCCAGGTCCGCAAGGCGGCCGACCGGCGCCGGGTGCACCGCGGTGAGCGGGCGCCGGAAGGCCTGCGGCACGTGAACGCGAAGCAGCCGCTCAACGGCAACGCACCTGTAGTGGAGGAACCAGTCGCCGAGGACGAGGTGGCGACGCACAAGTACGGATCCCTCACGGTCACCGGCGACGGTCCGCTGGTGATGCGCGAGAAGACCCACTCCGCCAAGCCGATGACCCTGGACCAGGCTCTCTACGAGCTCGAACTGGTCGGGCACGACTTCTACCTGTTCGTCGACGCCGACGAGAACCAGCCGAGCGTGGTCTACCGCCGTCGCGGTTACGACTACGGCGTGATCCGGCTGTCCGTCTGAGCCTTCGGGAGGAGCACCAGAAAGGGCCCGGGCTCGCCGGGCCCTTTCGCGGTAAGCGTGTCAGCTGTCGATCTGCTGCTGGAGCTCTGTCGCGTACGTCGCCACCTGGGCGTAGACGCCCGGGTTGCCGGCGTCCGCGCAACCGACGCCCCAGGAGACGACGCCGAACAGACGGCCGTTGAGGACCAGCGGGCCGCCGGAGTCGCCCTGGCAGGAGTCCTTGCCGCCCTGCTCGTAGCCGGCGCAGATCTCGCCGTCGGGGGTGTAGCCCTGGCTCGCGTACGCCTTGGCGCAGTAGTCGTCACCCAGTACCGGTACGTCGACCTTCTGGAAGGTGTCCTCCGGGGCCGGTGCCCTCCGTGGAGCCCCAGCCGTACACGACCGACGCCGCGCCGGCCTTGTCCGCGGCCTTGTCGGTCTCCAGCGCGAGCGTGTCCACACCGTCGAACGGGGTGGCCAGCGTCATCACGGCGACGTCGTGGGCCGGCGACTTGCCGTACTGCGGGTCCACCCAGATGCCGGCGATCTTGGATTCCTTGCCGGTGGACTTGTCGGACAGGTCGTCACGGCCCTGGATCGCGGTGTAGGTGCCGACCGCTTCCTGCGCGCAGTGCGCTGCGGTGACGATCTTGTTGGCCTTCACCAGCGTCGAGCCGCACCACTCACCGGTGGCGTCGGGGGAGCCGCTGTTGGACAGCTGGATGGCCCACGGGGCGTCGGCGGTGTGGGCGATGGTGCCGCCGACGATCCGGTTGACGGGTCCACCGGGTGCCTGCGCGGCCGACGCGGTGCCGGCCACGGCCACCGCTCCGAGGGACGCCGCGGTCAGGACACCGGCCGCGAGGGCAGCGCGGACCACAGACTTCTTTCCTGTCATGCCTCACTCCAGGGTGATAGGGGCCGCACGGGCGGACGGCCTCCTGGCAGGTTCCCCCGAACACCATCCGTAGCGCACCTCCCACTTTCGGTAACTCCGGAGTTATGCCGTCCTTCCTTGAGCACCCACCAGCCAAATTCGGGCTGTGGAACTGGTTGGTGGGGGCTCAAGGAAGGAGTGCGGGCGGATTGTCGGTGGCGCCCGGGAGAATCGGCCCCATGATGACTGAGGTGCTGTCGACGGGGCAGGCGCGGCGGGTTGCGCTGGCGGCGCAGGGGTTCATGGATCCGCGGCCGAAGGGGGTGCCGGATGCGCGGGCGTTGTCCCGGGTGCTGGGGCGGATCGGGCTGATCCAGATCGACTCGGTCAACGTCCTGAGCCGCACGCAGTACCTGCCGCTCTACTCCCGCCTCGGGCCGTACCCGCGCGACCTGCTGGACCGCGCCGCCGGCCGGGCCCCGCGCCGCCTGGTCGAGTACTGGGCGCACGAGGCGTCGCTGATCCCGGTCGAGACGCACCCGCTGATGCGCTGGCGGATGGCCCGGGCGACGCAGGAGGCGTGGGGCGGTCCGCGGTCGATCGCGAAGGAGCGCCCCGACCTGGTCAAGCAGGTGCTCGCCGACGTCCAGGCGCACGGGCCGCTGACCGCTCGCGAGATCGACGACGACGTCGAGCGCACGAAGGACAACTGGGGCTGGAACTGGTCCGACGTGAAGCGCGCGCTGGAGTTCCTGTTCTTCGCCGGGGACATCACCGTCGCCCGGCGCAACCAGCAGTTCGAGCGGCTGTACGACGTACCGGAGCGGGTGCTGCCCCGGGCGGTGGTCGACACGCCGACGCCGTCGCTCGACGAGGCGCATCGCGGGCTGGTGTCGATCGCGGCCCGGGCGCACGGGGTGGGGACCGCGCAGTGCCTGCGGGACTACTTCCGGACCGCGCCGGAGCCGACCCTGCAGGCGATCGCCGAGCTCGTCGAGGAGGGCGAGCTGCTGCCGGTCCGGATCGACGGCTGGAAGCGCCCGGCGTACCTGCACAAGGACGCGCGGCTGCCGCGCCGGGTGAACGCCCGCGCCCTGGTCAGCCCGTTCGACTCGCTGGTGTACGAGCGCACCCGGACCGAGGTCCTCTTCGACTTCCGGTACCGGATCGAGATCTACGTCCCGGCCGGGAAACGCGTCCACGGGTACTACGTGCTCCCGTTCCTGCTCGGCGACCGGCTGGTGGGCCGGGTCGACCTGAAGGCGGACCGCGCGTCCGGCGTACTGCTGGTCCAGTCGGCGCACGCGGAGCCGAAGGCGCCGGTGGAGACCGCCGCCGAGCTGGCCGCCGAGCTGGTCCAGCTGGCCGGCTGGCTCGGGCTCGAGCAGGTCCGGGTGGCCGGTGGCGGTGACCTCGCGCCCGCGCTGAGTGACGCACTGCGCGGTTTCTGAGAGCATGCTGGGAACTTTCCGGCCGGCTCACGCGTGGGTGAAGTAGGGCTCGAGGCACGCTGCGGGCGTGGCTTGGCACACCCGGCCCCGTACGATGGGGGACGCACGCCTTCCCGTGGGGTTGGCTGTGCCCTGTCGGCGTTCGGCCGTACCCAGGCTTCACCAGCAAGGAGAGAACTCCCCACCATGAAGGTTGTCGACAAGGTCCTCCGGATCGGCGAGGGCAAGATCCTTCGCGAGCTCACCCGCATCGCGAAGATGGTCAACTCCATCGAGGACGACTTCGTCGCCATGTCCGACGAGGAGCTGCGGGGTCAGACCGCGGACTTCAAGCAACGCGTCGAGAACGGGGAAGACCTGTACACGGTGATGCCGGAGGCCTTCGCGGTGGTCCGGGAGGCGGCCAAGCGGACCCTGCACCAGCGGCACTACGACGTCCAGATCATGGGTGGCGCGGCGCTGCACCTCGGCAACATCGCCGAGATGAAGACCGGTGAGGGCAAGACGCTGGTCGGCACGCTGCCGACGTACCTGAACGCGCTGTCCGGCAAGGGCGTGCACGTGGTCACGGTGAACGACTACCTGGCCAAGTACCAGGCCGAGTGGATGGGCCGGGTGTACCACTTCCTCGGCCTCGACTACGGCGTGATCCTGCCGGAGATGTCCCCGGCCGAGCGCCGGATCGCGTACGCCAAGGACATCACCTACGGCACCAACAACGAGTTCGGCTTCGACTACCTGCGCGACAACATGGCGGGCAGCATCGATGACTGCGTCCAGCGCGAGCACAACTACGCGATCGTGGACGAGGTGGACTCGATCCTGGTCGACGAGGCCCGGACCCCGCTGATCATCTCCGGCCTGGCCGAGGACCCCCAGAGCTGGGCGGAGTCCCAGCGCTGGTACGTCGAGATGGCCCGGATCGCGAACTCGCTGAAGGCCTGGACGCTGGCCGACGAGGCGGAGCTGAAGAAGAAGAACCCGCGGATCACCGACCTGGAGATCGACGAGACCAAGCGCCGGGTCGCCGACTACGACGTGGACGAGAAGAAGCGCACGGTCGCGGTCCTCGAGCGCGGGATCGAGAAGGTCGAGGACCGGCTCGGCATCGACAACCTGTACGAGTCGGCCAACACCCCGCTGATCAGCTACCTGACCAACGCGCTGAAGGCCAAGGACCTGTTCTACCGGGACAAGGACTACGTGGTGGTCGGCGACGGCGAGGTGCTGATCGTCGACGAGCACACCGGCCGGTCGCTGAACGGCCGCCGGTACAACGAGGGCCTGCACCAGGCGATCGAGGCCAAGGAAGGCGTCGAGATCAAGGAGGAGTACCAGACCCTCGCGACGATCACGCTGCAGAACTACTTCCGCCTCTACAGCAAGCTGGCCGGCATGACCGGTACGGCGATGACCGAGGCGAACGAGTTCTCCAAGGTCTACAAGCTCGGCGTGGTGCCGATCCCGACCAACAAGCCGATGATCCGGGTCGAGGAGCGAGACCTGATCTACCGCACCGAGGACGCCAAGTTCGCGGCGGTGGTCAAGGACATCGTCGACGTGCACAAGACCGGGCAGCCGATCCTGGTCGGTACCACGTCGGTGGAGAAGTCCGAGCGGTTGTCCCGGCAGCTGCTCAAGGAGAACATCAAGCACGAGGTGCTGAACGCGAAGCAGCACGAGCGCGAGGCCGCGATCATCGCCGAGGCCGGCCGCAAGGGCGCGGTCACGGTGGCCACCAACATGGCCGGTCGTGGTACCGACATCATCCTCGGCGGCAACCCGGAGTTCCTCGCCGACAAGGAGCTGCGGGCCCGCGGCATCGACCCGGCCGAGGACGTCGAGCAGTACGAGGCGGAGTACCCGTCGGTGCTCGAGCAGTTCGAGAAGCAGGTGAAGGAGGAGCAGGAGGAGGTCCGCGCGCTCGGCGGCCTCTACGTCCTCGGCACCGAGCGGCACGAGTCCCGCCGGATCGACAACCAGCTGCGCGGTCGCGCCGGCCGACAGGGCGACCCGGGCAAGTCCCGGTTCTACCTGTCGCTGGAGGACGACCTGATGCGGCTGTTCAAGCGTGAGATGGTCGACTGGGCGATGTCGCGGAACAACGACGACAGCCAGCCGCTGGAGAACAAGGTCGTCACCAAGGCGATCGCGTCCGCGCAGGGCCAGGTCGAGGCGCAGAACTTCGAGACCCGGAAGAACATCCTCAAGTACGACGACGTGATGAACCGTCAGCGGCACGTCGTCTACGACGAGCGCCGCCGCGTGCTCGAGGGTGCCGACCTGCGCGACCAGGTGCAGGACATGCTCGACGAGACCGTCACCGGGTACGTGCAGGGCGCGACCGCGGACGGCTTCGCCGAGGACTGGGACCTGGACGCGCTGCTCACCGCGATGAAGACGCTGTACAAGTCCGAGCTCACCGAAGAGGACCTGATCGAGGAGGCCGGCGGCGAGAAGGCCGGCCTGACCCAGGACTTCCTGATCGAGCGGTTCCTCGACGAGGCCCACGCGGCGTACGAACAGCGCGAGGAGTTGCTCGGTGAGGAGGCGATGCGGGAGCTGGAGCGGCGCGTCGTGCTGAGCGTGCTGGACCGCAAGTGGCGCGAGCACCTCTACGAGATGGACTACCTGCGCGAGGGCATCGGCATGCGCGCGATGGCGCAGCGCGACCCGCTGGTCGAGTACCAGCGCGAGGGCTACGACATGTTCGCCACGATGATGGAGTCGATCAAGGAACAGTCGGTCAACTTCGTCTTCAACGTCGAGGTGGACGTGGAGGCGATGCGCGCCGAGATGGAGCTCGCGAACGAGGCCGCACTGGCCGACGAGGACAGCCTCGAAGGCCGCCGGATCGAGGACATCCTGAAG
This sequence comes from Kribbella aluminosa, assembly GCF_017876295.1. NCBI lineage: Bacteria > Bacillati > Actinomycetota > Actinomycetes > Propionibacteriales > Kribbellaceae > Kribbella > Kribbella aluminosa. The sequence continues at coordinate 2,209,080 of NZ_JAGINT010000002.1, forward strand.
CCGAACGCGCCGGTCGCGGAGTTCGCCCGCAAGGGTGAGGCCGCCGACGAGGACGAGCGTCCGCAGGACACCCGCCCGCAGGACACCCCGCGGCAGGCGCCGCGGCTGCGCGCGAAGGGCCTGACGAACGAGCCCCGGCAGCAGCGGCTGACGTACTCGGCGCCGACCATCGACGGTGACGACGAGGTCGCGATGCACCAGGAGGGGGCCGAGGACGGCAACCTCGAGTACGCCGGTACGCCGCGGAACGCCGCCTGCCCGTGCGGCTCCGGCAAGAAGTACAAGCGTTGTCACGGCGACCCCCAGTCGGACGTCTACAAGTTCTGAGCACCACCCGCTGACGGCCGGCCCCACTCTCGGGACCGGCCGTTCCGCATGTGTCGCCGGCCGATGCCGTGAACACCTTCTGGGGTCGGGGGACAGGCAATACCTTGTTCACGGACCCGGGCGGGTGTTTCCGCTCCCGGGAGGTGGCGCGGGTGTTCTCGCCCCCGGGATGTGGCGCGCGGCATGGCGGGCTGGGGGTGGGGTGTGGTGCGCTGGGTGCATGTGGCTGACGGAGAAGTTCGGGCTGAGGGTGCCGGTCGTCGGAGCGCCGATGGCCGGCGTGAGCGGGGGAGAGCTGACGGCGGCGATCTCCGCCGCAGGTGGGTTGGGGATGCTGGGCGCGGGATCGGCGGCCTCGGCGGACTGGATCCGGACCGAGGGCGCGATCGCGGCGGCGGACGGGAAGCCGTACGGGATCGGGCTGATGGCCTGGTCGGTGGCTGACCACGCCGAGCACCTGGAGGCGGTTCTCGAACTGCGCCCGGCGCTCGTCTCGCTGAGCTTCGGCGACTATGCGCCGTACGTCGGCACCCTCCAGCAGGCCGGCATCGTCGTCGCGACCCAGGCCGGGACCGTCGCCGATGCCCGCGCAGCAGTCGCCGCCGGCGTCGACGTGATCGTTGCCCGAGGCGCCGAGGCCGGCGGCCACGGACGGAACGCCGTCGGCACCCTGCCGCTCCTCCAGGCGATCCTCGACCTCACCGACCTCCCGGTACTGGCCGGCGGCGGCATCTCCGGCCCGCGCGGTCTGGCCGCCGTCCTCGCGGCAGGCGCCGTCGGCGGCTGGATAGGTACGGCGTTGCTCACCTGCGTCGAGGCCCAGACGAAGGAGCCCGCCCGCCGACGCATCATCGAGGCGGACGAGACCGACACCGTCTACGGCACCGTCTTCGACGCGGCCTCCCGCGCCGGCTGGCCGGACGAGTTCGGCGGCCGGGCCCTCCGCAACGCCTACTTCGACCACTGGCAAGGCCACGAGGAGGACCTGAAGTCCGACGACACCGCCCACGCCGAGTACGTCGACGGCACCCGCACCGCCGACCCGGCCCGCGCCTCCATCTACGCGGGCCAGGGTGTCGGCGCCCTCACCGGCCAACCGACAGCGGCCGAGGTACTGACCGGTTTCGCGACGTACCGCGACTACCTGAGGACCGCCCTCAACGGCGGGTCCAGGTAGTTGTGGTGGGCAAGGACCAGGTCGTTGCAGAGGGACCAGATCTGTTCTACGGGGAGGGTTCCTGCGGTTGCGGGGTCGAGCATGACGGCCTGGCGGATTGCTCGGGGGTCCTCGGTGAGGGCTGCTTGGACGGTCAGCTCGGCGACGTTCAGGTACGAGCGGTTGAGGGCCGCGCACTGGGATGGGAGGTCGCCTACCGCGGTTGGCTGGATGCCCGAAGCGTCCACCAGCGACGGGACCTCGACGACGGCCCCGGACTGCAGGTTGGAGATCAGGCCGGTGTTGGGGACGTTGGCGTAGACCGTGCGCGGGGTGCCCGTCACGATGCTGTGGATGATCTGCGGGGCGTATTCCATCGTGGGTTCTACCTCGACGGGGTTGCCGGACTTCAGGGCGTTGCGGGTTTGTTCGTACGTCGCCAGGTTCTCCGCGACGATGTCGAGGTACGCGCCGACCGGTAGCCGGAGCCGTTCGACCTCGCTGGTGTGGCCGAGGTACCAGGGCACGTACTCCGAGGAGTGTTCGCTGGTCTCGGTCGGGTAGAAGCCGAGGCGTCGGTACATGTCGACGCGGACCCGCCGGAGCAGCTCCGGGTCGGTCGCGATCGCCTCGTCCAGCCGGTCGTACAGGTTCTCCCGGCCGCGTTCGAAGCGCAGTACCCACGACTGGTGGTTGACGCCGGCGGCCAGGTAGGTGACGTCGTCGTACGGTACGCCGACCAGCTCGGACAGGCCCTGCATCGTCCAGTACACCGAGTGGCAGAGGCCGACGACGTTCCGGACGCCGAGCGCCTTCAGGTACCAGACGTTCATCACCATCGGGTTGGTGTAGTTGAGCAGCCAGGCGTCCGGGCAGACCTCCTTGATGTCGTCGGCGAGGCCTCGCAGTACCGGGAAGGTCCGGAGCGCGCGGAACACGCCGCCGACGCCGAGCGTGTCGCCGATCGTCTGCCGCAGCCCGTACCGCGCCGGGATGTCGAAGTCGACGTGCGTGGCCGCGTTCATGCCGACCTGCACGATGTTGATCACGAAGTCGGCCCCGTCGAGCGCTGCCCGGCGCTCGAGGTGCGTGGTGATCTGCGGGGTCACGTCGTGCTCGCGAGCGATGTACGCCGCGGCCGCTGCCGCCGTGCCCAGCCGCTCGGGATCGATGTCGTGCAGCCGGATCTCCAGCGGCCCCAGCTCGAGACCGAACAGATCGGCCAGCAGCCCTTGCGTGAACACCACGCTGCCCGCTCCGATGAACGCGATCGTCGTCATGGCGTCACACTCCCGATGGCCTCGTCCCAGGACGGTTGCGCCGCGGTCCCGCCGGCGCCGCGGGTGGACAGCGAACCGCAGGCGGCCGCGATCGCGAGTGCTCGGTCCGGCTTGGATCCGTTCAGTACGGCGGCCACCCACCCGGCGTCGAAGCTGTCGCCGGCGCCGACGGCGTCGACCGTGTCCACCTTGAGCGCCGGCGCGGTGATGACCTTGGACCCGTTGTGGGCAAGGGCCCCCTGCGAACCGTTCTTGACGACGACGAGCGTTCCTCCGCGGGCCAGTCGGCGCGCGAGGATGCCGGCCGCGTCCTCGACCGAGTGATGGCCGGTGAGCGCCAGCGCCTCGGCCGCGTTGGGCAGGAAGTAGTCCGTGACCCGCAGCACCGGGTCGAGAACCATCCGGTCCCACTTCCCGGCCGGATCGTCGTTCGGATCCAGCGAAGTGGTCGCCTTGGCCGCCTTGGCCTCCTTGAAGATCCCCGCCAGCCCGGCCGCCAACTCCGGCATCAGGTAGAACGACCCCGCATGGACGTGCCGCACCGACCTGATCAGGGTGCGCGGCACATCCTCCGCCGAAGTACTCGGCAAACATCCCGGGGAGGTCAGGATCGCGCGATCGTCGCCCGACGTGAGGATCGTCGTCAGCGGTGTCGGCAACGAAGGGTCCACCGCCAGCGCGTCGACATTCACCCCGCGGTCGGACAACGCCGTACGCACGAAGTCGCCCGCCGGATCGTCACCGACCCGCCCGGCGAACGCGACCCGTAGCCCGAGCCGGGCCGCGCCGCAGGCCATGATCGAGGCGGAGCCGCCGAGGACGAGGGAGCCGTGCGGAACGAGTCGCTCCCGCTGGCCGAAAACGATCGGCTGGTCGACGGGCCCGACAACCACGTCGGGGTTCGCGTCGCCGATCACGAGTAGGTCGAACATCTTGTCAGCCTTTGAGTCCGGTGGATGCCAGCGAGCGGATGAACGCCTTCTGGGCAAGGAGGAACCCCAGCAGGACCGGCAGCACCGTGATGACGTTGCCGGCCATCACGGCCGACCACTGGGTGTGGTGCTGCCCCTGGAACGTCGTCAGTCCCAGCTGGAGGGTGTATGTGGAGTCGCTGTTGATCGCGATCAACGGCCAGGTCAGGTCGTTCCAGGTGGCGAGGAAGGTCAGTACGGCGACCGTGCTGAGCGCCGGCCGGGCGAGCGGCAGCACGATCGACACCAGGATCCGTAGCCGCCCGCAGCCGTCGATCCAGGCGGCCTCCTCGAGCTCGCGGGGCAGCGAGACGAAGAACTGCCGGAACAGAAAAACGGAAAGCGGTGTCACGAGTGAGGGGACGATCAGCGCACCGAGGGTGTCGATCAGTCCGAGCTGCTTCATCACCAGGAACGTCGGGATCATCGTGAGCTGGAACGGGATCACCATCGTGGCCAGCATCAGCCCGAGCACGAGCTTCGACCCGGCGAACCGGATCCGCGCGAACGCGTACCCGCCGAGCGATCCGAGCACCAGGTTCGCGGTCACGGCGACCGCGGAAACGATGAAGGAATTCAGGAACCAGCGCGGAAACAGTGCGTTTCCGAGCACGTACCGGTACCCGTCGAACTTGATGCTGTGCGGCCACAACGCGGGCGGAAAGCGGTTGATTTCCGCGTTGCTCATCACCGAACTGACCAGCAGCCAGATCAGCGGCAACGCGAACAGCAACGCCAGCGGCGCGAGGACGAGGTGCCATCCGCTGATCCGTCTCATCGGGCCGCCACCCGCCGCCGGTAGAGCTGCAACGCGACGCCGACCACCAGGAGCGCGACCGCCAGCGTGTACGCCGCTGCCGCGCTGTACCCGGCCGTGAACGTCTTGAACGCCTTCTCCCAGATGAAGTACACGATCACCGTCGTCGACCCGAGCGGCCCGCCCTTCGTGGTGACGAACACCAGGTCGAAGACCTGCAACGCGTTGATCGTCTGGAACAGCAGCAGGAAGATCGACACCGGCGCCAGCGCGGGCAGCGTGACATGCCGCAGTACGCCCCAACGACCCGCGCCGTCGATGCGTGCGGCCTCGACCAGCTCGCCCGAAACCCCTTGCAGACCGGCCAAGTAGACGATCACGCAGAAGCCGGTGCCGCTCCACAACGAGATCGCGACCAGCAGGTACAGCGCCTGTCCCGGATCGCTGAAGAACCCCTGCGCGGGCAGTCCGGCCTTGTGCAGCAGGGAGTTCGCGACGCCGAACTCGGGATCCAGTACGAACGAGAACAGCACGCCCTGCGCCGCCGCCGACACCACGAACGGTACGAACACCAAGGTCCGGTAGAGCCCGATCAGCGCGATCTTCCGGTCCAGCGCGATCGCGATCGCGAGCCCCGCGATCACACTCAGCGGTACGTAGAGCGCCGTGTAGACGAGCGTGTGCGAGACCGCCGAGCCGAACGTCGGATCCGTCAGCAGCGCCTTGTAGTTCGCCAGGCCGACCCACTCGCTCGGGGAGACCAGGTCGTTGACCTGGAACGACAGCAGCAACGACCACAACACGGGTACGACGCTGAGCCCGAGGATGATCACCACCGACGGACTCACGAACGCCCAGCCGGTCGCCCCTTCACCCCGCCGGCGCCGCTTGGCCGCCCGGCTGCGCGGATCGACGGTGAACGTCCCGACCACGCTGCTATGACCGGCCATCAGCTCGGCACCGCCAGCAACTGGTTGCACTGGTCAACGGCCTGTTTCAACGCGTCCGCCGGGCTCTGCTTCCCCAGCAGTACGGCCGCGATCGCCTGCCCGACCTGCTCCGAGATCTTCGGGTACGTCGTGATCGTCGGCCGCACCTTCGCGGTGTCGAGGACCTTCACGAACACCTCCAGCCCGTTCGTCTCGGCCGAGTGCTTCTTCCAGGCCGGCAGGTCCGCGGTCGCCTTGGTGATCGGCAAGCTGCCGCCCTTGATGTCCCACTGGATGTCCTGCGCCGGTTCGGCCAGCCAGCTGACGAACTCGGTCGCCGCCTTCACCTTCGCCTTGCCGTTGTCGAAGATCGTCCAGGTGTCCGGCCCGGAGATCGTCACCGGCTTCCCGGAGTACGTCGGCAACGGTACGACGCCGTAGTCGATCCCGGCGTCCTTCAGTGCCGGGAGCTGCCAGGGGCCGGTGGCAACCATTCCCATCCGCCCGCCGAGGAACACCTGGTACAGCTGCTCGCTGCCGGGCTTCGGGTCGACGTACAGCGACTTGTCGGTGCGCAGCCTGTCGAGGGTGCCGAGTGCCTGCTCGCCGACGGCGTCGAACCCGACCTTCTTGCCGTCGCCGCTGACCACGTCGCCGCCGAGGTCCCAGATCATCGGCCAGATCCGCCAGACCGTGTCCTCGTCGCCGACGCCCGGCCAGCCGGTGCCGAAGACGCCCTTCGCCGGGTTGGTCAACTGCTTGGCGGTGGCAACGAAGTCGTCCCAGGTCCAGCCGTCCTTCGGCGGCGCGACGCCGGCGGCCCTTGAACAGCAACTTGTTGTAGACCACGCAGAGCGAGTCGAGCAGCGCGGGCGCGGCCCGGACCTTGCCCTTGACGCTGACCGCGTCCTTCGCGGCCGGCCAGTAGTCGTCGATCTTCAGCTGTCCGGTCAGGTCGGCGACCTTCGGGCTCTTCGTCAGGCTGGCGAGGTCGGACCCGAAGATGTACGCGATGTCCGGGTAGGACCCCGCCGCCAGCCCCGCGGTGACCTTCTGCAGCATGCTGTCCGCGGTCACCCCGCCACCGCCGCCGACCACCTTGATCTTCGGGTGGCTCTGGTTGAACGCGGCGATCAGCGAGTCGATCGCCGCCTTGCCCAGATCCACCTGGCCGTGCCACAGATCGAGCGTGACGACACCGTCGGCGCCGGCGCCCTGGCCGTCGTTCTTGCCGCAGGCCGCCAGTGTTCCGGCGGCAGCCGCGGCGGCCGCGGCCCGGAGGACGTCGCGGCGGGACAGGTTTCGAGCATGCTGAGACATGTCGGTCTCCAGAAAGGGAGCAGGAAAAGGAGTTTCAGCAGGTCTTGCGGACGTACCCGGAGTTGCCCGGGACGGACAGGTCCGCATCGCCCTGCACGATCGACAGCGTTCCGCCGTACTGCGAACACGCTTTCCGGCGGCCGCTGTCGGTGGAGTCGATCACGATCACGTTGTTGCCGAAGGCACTGACGTCGCGGGTTTCGACCGCGCTGCTACGAGCAGGCGGCGGGTGCGTCTGGACACGATTGCTCCATCGGTCCCGGGGACGCGACCCCGCCTCGGGTTCTCACCAACCCTGGCGCCGGAAAACCGGACTCCAGACCTTCGGTCTGCTACCGGCTGGGTGCGTCACTGCGGCCAGTTAAGCGACACGCCAGGGGAGCAGTCAAGCGATCGGGTGCAAACGAGTGCGCGGAACCGCCTGCAGATTGCGGTACTGCGCACCATCTGAGTTCTTGACATCCGCGATTTAAACCGGTTTAAATGCTGCTTAAACCGGTTTAAAGGAGCGCCAGCGTGACGAAACGGCCGACGATCGCGGATGTGGCCCGCCGGGCGGGAGTGTCCAAGGGATCGGTCTCGTTCGCCCTCAACGGGCGGCCCGGGCTGGCGAGTGCGACCGTGGACAAGATCCTCGCAGCCGCCGACGAGCTCGGCTGGCGGCCGAGCAACCGTGGGCGTTCGCTGTCGGTGTCGAAGGCGTTCGCGCTCGGCCTGGTGATCACCCGGGATCCAGCGGTGCTGTCGTCGGATCCGTTCTTCCCGGCGTTCATCGCCGGAGTCGAGAGCGTGCTGTCGACGCACGGCCAGGCACTGGTGCTGCAGGTGGTTGCCGACGGCTCGGAGGCGGACGGCTACCGGCGGCTCGCGCAGGACGCGCGCGTCGACGGCGTGTTCCTGTCCGACCTCCGGCACGACGACCCGCGGATCGACCTGCTGGTCGAGCTCGGCCTCCCCGCGGTGACCCTGAATCGTCCGGACGGTGAGTCGCCGTTCCCCGCCGTCACCCTCGACGACCGGCCGGGCACCGTCGCGGTCGTCGAGCACCTGCTCGGCCTCGGGCATACCCGGATCGCGCACGTCGCCGGTCCGCCCGCCTTCGTGCACGCGACCGCGCGGTCCACGGCGTTCGTCGCGACCCTGGCCGCGGCCGGGCTGGCGCCGGTGGCGGTCGAGGCCGGCGACTTCACCGCGGCCGGCGGGATCGAGGCCACCCGGCGGCTGCTCGCGCTGCCGGAGCCGCCGACCGCGATCGTCTACGCGAACGACCGGATGGCGATCGCGGGCCTCGGCGCCGCCCAGGCCGCGGGCCTGACGGTGCCGGACGACCTGAGCGTCGCCGGCTTCGACGACAGCGAGCTCGCCGAGTACGTCCATCCCGGGCTGACCACGGTGCGCGCCGATCCGTTCCACTTCGGCGCCGCCGCGGCCCGGACCCTGAACCGGGTCGTCGACGGCGAATCCGACGTACCCGATGTCGAACTGCCGCCGGCGGAACTCGTTGTCCGGCGTTCCACTGCTGCACCCCCTGCCGAGGAGGACACATGAGGTTACAAGCTGGACTGCTGGCCATCGCCCTGGCCGGCTCGCTCGCCGCGTGCGGGAGCGGCGGTGGCGGCGCTGGTGACGCCGGCGCCGCGGCCAAGGCCCGCGGGCCGATCAAGATCTGGTACTCGAACAACGCCGAGGAAGTGGCCTGGGGCAAGCAGATGGTCGCGGCCTGGAACGCCCAGCACGCGGACCAGAAGGTCACCGCCCAGGAGATCCCGACCGGGAAGTCGTCCGAGGAGGTGATCGGCGCCGCGATCACGGCCGGCAACGCGCCGTGCCTGATCTTCAACACCTCACCGGCCTCGGTCTCGCAGTTCCAGAAGCAGGGCGGCCTGGTTCCGCTGGACGCGTCGTACGTCGAGGAGCGATCGGGGGACGTCGCTCAGCAGTACAAGTCGCCGGACGGCAAGTACTACCAGCTGCCGTGGAAGTCGAACCCGGTGATGATCTTCTACAACAAGAAGATCTTCGCGAAGGCCGGAATCTCGAATCCCTCGTTGCGGACGTACGACGAGTTCCTCGCGACGTCGCGGAAGATCGTCGCGTCGAAGGCCGCGAAGTTCGCGATCTATCCGGCGCCGAGCAACGAGTTCTTCCAGTCCTGGTTCGATTTCTACCCGCTGTACGCCGCCGAGACCGGCGGCAAGCAACTGGTTGCCGACGGCAAGGCAACGTTCGCCTCCGACGAGGGTAGGAAGGTCGCGCAGTTCTGGCGGACTCTGTACGCCGAGAAGCTCGCCTCGCAGGAGAAGTACACCGGGGACGCGTTCGTGGACGGCACCGCCGCGATGGCGGTCGTAGGCCCGTGGGCGATCGCGACGTACAAGGGCAAGGCCGACTGGGGCGTCGTCCCGGTGCCGACCTCGTCGGGCAAGCCCGCGGCGGAGATTCACACGTTTTCCGACGCGAAGAACGTCGCGATGTACTCCGCCTGCCAGAACCGCGGGACGGCCTGGGACGTGCTGAAGTTCGCCACCAGCAAGGAGCAGGACGGCAAGTTCCTGGCCGCGACCGGGCAGATGCCGCTGCGCAAGGACCTGGCGACGACGTACGCGGACTACTTCACGAAGAACCCTGACTACAAGCTGTTCGCGGACCAGGCCTCGCGGACCGTCGAGGTGCCGAACGTGCCGAATTCGATCACGATCTGGCAGACCTTCCGTGATGCCTACTCCAAGTCGGTGATCTTCGGTCAGCAGGACGTCGGCGCGGCCCTGGACGGCGCCGCACAGAAGGTCGATCAGCTCGTCAAACAGTCATGAGACGTGGGCTGATCGGCCGGCTCCTCGGTGCGCACCCGGTCGGGACGGCGTTCGTCACGCCGTACGTCGTGTTCCTGGCCGCGGTGTTCGCGTATCCGCTCGGGTTCGCCGTGTACATGTCGTTCCACGACTACTTCTTCGCGGCGCCCGGCGCGGTCGTGGAGCGGCCGTTCGTCGGGTTCGACAACTACGTGACGGTGCTGTCGGATCCCGCCGTACGGCGGGCGTTCGGGAACGTGCTGATCTTCCTGGTGATCAACGTTCCGCTGACCGTCGTGCTGTCGCTGGTGCTGGCGAACGCGCTGAACGCGGCGATCCGGTGGCGGACATTCTTCCGGGTGTCGTACTACGTCCCCTACGTCACGGCTTCCGTTGCGGTCGTCGGGGTCTGGCTGTTCCTGTTCAACTCGAACGGCCTGGTCAACTCCGTCCTCGGCCCGCTCGCGCCGGACCCGTCCTGGCTGGTGAACTCCGGGCTGGCGATGCCGACGGTGGCGATCTACGTGACGTGGAAACAGCTCGGATTCTTCATCCTGCTCTACCTGGCCGCGCTGCAGAACGTTTCCAGGGACCTGTACGAGGCCGCGGCGATGGACGGCGCGGGACGGTGGAAATCGTTTCTCAACGTGACCGTTCCGGGCGTCCGGCCGGCGACCACGCTGGTCGTGCTGCTCGCCACGGTCACCGGCGCGAACCTGTTCACCGAGCCGTACCTGCTGACTGGCGGCGGTGGACCGGACGGTGCGTCGGCGTCACCGGTCCTGATCATGTACCAGCGCGGAATCGAGCAGGGAAACCCGGATGTCGGTTCCGCGATCGGCGTTCTGCTGGTGATCGGCGTACTGCTGCTCGCACTGATCGAGCGTCGCTTCGTGGGGAAGGAGGAGTCATGAGGCTGAGGTTCGTCGCGCTGCTGATCGGTGCCTTCGTGTTCCTGTTCCCGTTCTACTACATGCTGATCGGCTCGTTGCAGGCGGAACCGGATCCGTCGGTTTCCGGAGCGTTTCCGAAACCCGGAAACCTGACTTTCCACAACTACGCGGAGATCAACAAGGCGATCGACCTCGGCCGGTCGCTGATCAACTCCGGCATCTTCACCGGCGGCGTGATCCTCGGGACGCTGGTGTTCGGCGTCCTCGCGGGCTACGCGCTGGCACGGCTGCAGTTCCGCGGGCGGGGTCTGGTGTTCAACCTGATGCTGCTGATCCAGGTCGTGCCGTTCCAGTTACTGACCATCCCGCTGTACGTCCTGATCGTGCGCAGCTACGGCCTGGCCGACTCGTACCTCGGGATGATCCTGCCGTTCCTGATCAACTCGACGGCCGTCTTCGTTTTCCGCCAGTACTTTCTGCAGTTGCCGGCCGAACTGTTCGACGCGGCCCGGATCGACGGGGCGTCCGAGGTGAGCATCCTGTGGCGGGTCGCCGTACCGCTCGTCCGGCCGGCGCTGCTCACCGGCGTGCTGCTGACCTTTATCGGACCGTGGAACGAGTTCCTCTGGCCGTTCCTGATCACCAAGCAGCAGGATCTGCAACCGCTCGCGGTCTCGCTGTCGAACTACCTCACGACCGTCTCGTCCCGGGCGACGAACCCGTTCGGCGCCGTTCTCGCCGGGGCGTGCGTACTGGCCGCGCCAGCGGTGACCCTGTTCGTCATCTTCCAGCGCCGGTTCATCTCCGCGAACCTGTCGTCCGGCGTCAAAGGCTAATTCCAGAAGGGTTTCCTGTGACTTTTCCTTACACCCTCACCCGTGTCGGCGTCCTGATGACCGCGGAGCCCGGCAACGAGCTCGAGGCCGAGGGGGTGCTGAACCCGGCGACCGGGCACACGCCCGACGGGCAGCTGTACCTGCTGCCGAGGCTCGTTGCTGCCGGCAACGTGTCACGGGTCGGGCTGGCCGCCGTGGTGCTCGACGACGGCGTGCCGGCCGGGGTCCGCCGGGAAGGGGTCGTGCTCGCACCGGACGAGGGGTGGGAGCGCGGTACGAACAACGCCGGCGTCGAGGATCCGCGGGTGACCTACGTCCCGTCGCTCGGGTTGCACGTGATGACGTACGTCGCCTACGGTCCGCTCGGTCCGAAGCCCGCGCTCGCCGTGTCGTCGGACCTGCGGGAGTGGCGTCGGCTGGGTCCGCTGCACTTCGAGTACCAACCCGACCTGGACACCGACCTGAACCTGTATCCGAACAAGGACACCGTCTTCTTCCCCGAGCCGGTGCCGGGTCCGGACGGCGAACCGTCGTACGCGATGCTGCATCGGCCGATGTGGGATCTGGGGTGGTTCCGGGAGGGGGAGGGCGTGCACCTGCCGGCCGGGATCACCGACGACCGGCCCGGCATCTGGGTGTCGTTCGTGCCGGTCGCCGCCGTCGAGGCCGACGTCCGGAACCTCGTCCACCTGCGCAATCACCGTCTGGTCGCGATGTCCGAGCACCCGTTCGAGGAGCTCAAGATCGGTGCCGGCCCGGCGCCGCTGCGGATCCCCGAGGGCTGGCTGGTCATCCACCACGGTGTCACCGGTGAGCAGCCGCAGGGTTTCGACCCGACCACCCAGAAGGTCCGGTACGCCGCCGGCGCCCTGATCCTCGACGCCGCGGACGTCACCCGCGTCGTCGCCCGGACCGCCGAGCCGCTGATGGTTCCGGAAACCGAAGCAGAAAAAGTCGGAACCGTCGGAAACGTCGTTTTCCCCACGGCGATCGAGGAGATCGACGGCATCCACTACGTCTTCTACGGCATGGCCGACGCCGCGATCGGCGTCGCCAGATTGGACCGGACCTCGTGAAACCGACCCGCCGCACCGTCCTCGGCGGAGCTGTCGCGGTAGCAGCCGGATCAGCGGTCACCCGGCCGGCTGCCGCCGCCCGTCGGCCGACCCAGCTCTCCAACCTCGCCCACCTGGACTTCCTGCGCGCCGCGGTCACGCCGCCCGCGACGCCGGGCCACACCACCTACGGTTCCGGGCCGATCGGCGTGCTTTGGACGTACGCCGAGCACCAGGCAGACGGGTCGTACCGGCAGGTCGGCGGCGGAACCTACGACGCCACGACGAACACCTACGGCCAGGGCGCGTACAACGCCGACGACATCGCGCGGGCCGCTGTGGTTTACCTGCGGCACTGGCAGCTCTTCCACCGTCCCGCCTCACTCGATGCGGCTCGCGGGCTACTGCGGGCGCTCACCTTCCTGCAGTCCCCGAACGGGAACGTCGTCCTGTGGATGCAGCCCGACGGCACCCTGCACCCGAGCGCTGAACCGGTCGAGCTCCCCGACCCGTCCGACTCCGGTCCGTCGTACTGGCTGGCCCGCACCGTCTGGGCGCTGGGCGAGGGGTACAACGCTTTCCGCCACACGGACAGCGTTTTCGCGAATTTCCTCCGTGGCCGGCTCGAGTTGGCGATCGCAGCACTCGACCAGCAGGTCCTGGTCCGGTACGGCGAGTACAACGTGGTCGACGGGCGCCGGCTCCCGGCCTGGCTGATCGTGAACGGTGCGGACGCGACGTCCGAGGCGGTGCTCGGGCTGGCGGCGTACGTGCGGGCCGGTGGCTCGGTGCCCGCACGCCGAGCCCTCGCCCGGTTCGCGGAGGGCATCGCGAAGATGAGCGCCGGTTCGACCCGGGAGTGGCCCTTCCGCGCGCTGCTGCCGTGGGGCGAGTCGATCTCGGACTGGCACGCCTGGGGCGCGCAGATGCCGTCCGCCCTGGCCGCGGCCGCGTCGGCCCTCGGGCGGCGCGATCTGCTGCCGCCCGCGATCAGCGACACCGCCGGCTTCACCCCGCTGCTGCTCACCGCCGGCGGCCCCGACAACGGCTGGCTCCCCGTCCCGATCGACCGGTCCCAGATCGCGTACGGCGTCGACGCCCGGCTGCAGGCTCTGCTGGCCGTCGACCGCCCCGGACCGAAGCAGCTCGCCGCGTTCGTCGCCGCGTGGTACTTCGGCGGCAACCGCGCCGGCGAAGCGATGTACGACGCCGCCACCGGCCGTACCTACGACGGCATCTCCGGCGACGGCGTCGTCAACCGCAACGCCGGCGCCGAGTCGACGATCCACGATCAGCTCTCGATGCTCGCCCTCGACGCCCATCCGGACGTCGCCCGCCTGTCCGGCGCCCCGACGTACGACGGGCTCCAGATCATCGAGGCCGAGTCCGCCACCGGCGGTCAGGTCGTCACTCCGCCCTCGGCCTGGACCGGAGAATCCCAATGGAGCAACGGCTCCTACCTGTCCCTCGACGGTACGGCGACCTGGATGGTGCCGGCGTCATCACAACAGCGACTGGTCCTGCCGGTGGTCAACCTGGTCGACAGCACCACCCCGGCCAAGACCACCTGGACCAGCGGCACGCGAACGCTGGGCACACTCACACACGTCTGCGGCCCGCAAGGCATCTCCGCTGCCCCTGGCGCGCTGCAGCCGCTGACCCTCGCCAACCCGCTGCCCGCCAACGCCACAGTTCTCAGTGCAACGTCCACGCGCACTGCTCAGTTGGACGCCATACTCCTTCTCCCGGTCGTCAGCAGCCTTCGTATCGGCGAGGCGACGTTGCTGGTGAGTGTCGACACGCATCCGCGCGTGGTGCCTGTGCCGGGCAAGCAGGCGTACAGCTACGACGCCGACGGTCAACTGGTTGCCCGGGGCTCGCGCGCACTCGTCGTACCGGGTGGGTTCACCGTCGTGGTCGGGTGAGCGCCTCGGCGCACCAGTTCGCGACGAACAGCAGGGCCTGGCCGCGTTGCTGGAAGAGGTGCCGGCTGTCGGCCTGCTGGTGGTAGGCGCTGTGCGTCGCGTCGGACGCGCGGCCGAGCAGGCCCGGGAGCAGCCACGCGTACTTCACGCCGGACGCCATCACCGCAAGGCGTACCTGATCCGGGTTTCCGCGCCAGCCCGCCTCGCGCAGGCCGTCGACGTAGTTGGTGATGCAGGTCTCGGCGAGTTCGGGCATCCGTTCGGCCGGCCAGAACAGGTCGAAAACGGCGTCCGGGATGTAGTTGCCGATGTCCTCGCCGAGCGCGCCGTCGCCGAGGAACGACCAGTCGAACAGCGCAAGCTCGCCGGTTGGTCGCTGGATCACGTTCGAGACCCAGAAGTCCAGGTGGCAGCGCGCGCGGGGGAGCGAGCCGACCAGCTTCAGCAGGGCGTCGCGGTGCACCAGGAGGGCCGTCCACGCCTGGCGGAGCTCGGGCGGCCAGTTGTCGCGGACAAGCGGCTGTTGCCAGGCGTCCTCGTCGGTCATCAGCTGCCACGGGACGACGCGGGTCGTCGAGTAGTCCCGGAGGAAACCGGTTGACGTCCACGGACGCTCGGCCGCCGGCAGTGCCTGCCAACGACCGCAGGCCCTGGCGAGTACGGCGTGTTCCGCGAGGCTGAAGTGCGTGCCCGGCGTACCGGCGATGTCCTCCATCAGGATCTCGGCACCGTCGGGCCGCTCGTCCACCTCGGCCCCCGGCAGCACTAGCCCCGCGTCGGCGAGCCGAGCGCGGAGTTCGTCGTCACGGTAGACCTCGAGCTCGCGACGCCAGTAGTTCCAGTGCCGCGGATCGGACGACGCCGCCCATGGACCCGTCTCGGTGGCCGGCCGCTTCAGTTCTTTGCGTACGGCGGTGTGACCGTCGGCGTACGTCACCCGCTCGACTTTCGCCGTCACCGCGTTGAGCGGGTTGTGCCGCAATGCCACCGTCCCGACCTCGGTCATGCCGAGCAGTGTGTCAGCCGATGAGGACCTTCGGTGGCAGTCCGGTGAGGGCTTTCACGTCGCGAGTCAGGTGTGCCTGGTCGGCGTACCCGGTGATCATCGCGACGTCGGCGAGCGGGAGGCCGGTGCGGGCGTGGTCGAGAGCGACGTTCATCCACAGCACGCGGTCGAGGAGCTTCGGGCCGTATCCGAACGCGTCCAGGCAGCGGCGGTGCAGTTGGCGCTCGCTCAGGCCGATGGTCCCGGCCAGGCGGGAGACGCCGGCGGTGCCGCGGAGCAGGCCGCTGCGGACACTGGTGAGGACCTGCGCGGTCAGCCCGTCCGTGGGTCCTTCGGCCAGCCGGGCGACTTCCAGGTCGAGCGCGGCCGGCTGGTCGGGCGCCGATCGGATCCGGTCCAGCAGCCGGCGCGTACGGTTCGGCGACCAGAGCTCGGCGAGCGGGACCTGTTCGTTGAGCAGCTCACGGGCCGGCACGCCGAAAAACCCCGGCGCGGCACCCGGCGCGAACCGGATCCCGGCGTACCGCGTACCCCGCGGCGCGCTCCCCGTCCACGCGCGGTTGTCCGGCCCGGCGACGTACAGCTCGCCGTCCATCAGCATCAGATCCATGCAACCGTCGGGCAGGATCCGGAACTCCCCGCCCTCCGCCGTGCGCGTCCAGAGCTCGGCCCCGGCGATACGCGCAGGCCGCTCCCGATACGGCTCGACAGCTACAGTCACCTCTCCAGTCTGCTACGCCCCACCGACAGTTTCACCGCAGCACTGATCACTGCGGCAGGATCACGTCCACGACCGGGACGTCGACCGGGAGGTACTTGACGAGGGCAACGTTCTCGCGGACCAGTTCGTCGCGCAGCGCGGCCCCGGTACGGCGGTCGATCACGGTCCGCCAGATCTCGTTCCGCCGGAAGTAGTCGCCACCGGCCCGCAGGAAGCGCTCGTCCTTCGAGAACACCCGGTACGACGACTCAGCCGGCACGTCGGCGAGGATCTCGCCCTCCAGGTACCGGTCGCCGACACCGACGCGCAGCTGGAACGTCTGGTCGGTGTCGTTGCGGAACTGCAGGTCCACGTAGTTGTAGACGATGCTGCAACCGACACCCCACGGCAGCACGCGGCCGTTGTCCGGGAACGGGTCGAAGCTGTGCGTGGACCGCTGCGTCACGGTCAACGGCGAGTGCAGGACCATCCAGTGCAGCAGGTTCGCGAGCTGGCAGATGCCGCCGCCGATCCCCGGTTTGGCCTGCCCGTTCGAGAGCCGCATGCCCTTCTGGTACCCCTTGCGGCGGGTCGCGTTACCGACCACCTTGTTGAACGAGAACGTCTCACCCGGCCGGATCAGCAGCCCGTCCACCTGCGCACACGCGAGCTTCAGGTTCGTGACCTTGTTGTGCTGCATCCACATCTCGGTCTCCCCGAGCTGGCGCAGCAGCAGCGACTTGTGGCGCTTGATCCGCACCGGCAGCGCGGTGCCGTCGTGGGTCCCGGCGTACGGCGTGCTGGACCGCATCCACTCGACGCGCTTCACGGCCCGGTGGTAGCGCACGGCCAGCGGGTACAGCAGCGGGATCCGCTCACTCCACCGCTTCCGCCGTACGGCCGGCAGCACTCGCGCGCGCTCGGCACCACTCAGCTCCTGCACCTCGATCCGCCACGACTTCGGCGTACCTTCATCCAGCGGTGTGACAGTTGTGCTCACAGACATACCCGTTTCCCCGAGTCCGATCCGGTCACCGTACGCCGCCGCGCCCCCGACCGCGTGACAACAGCAGCACAATCAAATTGCGCAATCTGAGACGCCCCACACCGGGAAAGAGTTGGCACCCGTTTTCGGCCGGGGTGGTGAGGGTGGTCAGTGACCAACGCGTCGCCGACCAGGTGGCCGTAGCAGGTCCGGGCCCGCGCCCTCGTCAGCCGAGCTCGAGCGCGGTGCACACCCACCGATTCCGACGTACTTCCAGCCGGAGCGCCACGGCCCGCGACCGCTCCCCGTGCCGCACATGGGCCGCAACCTCGGCAATCCCCGGCTCCGGCACGAACACCCGCACCGACCGCACCGTGCTCTTCTCCTTGGCGCTCCGCAGACCCGCAGTCGTGTTCAACCCGAGCAGCCGAACCCGCCGGTTCAACTCGAGGAACACCCGATCATTCGTAAACCGCACCAACTGCGAAATCGGACGATCTCCCACCAACACCTCAGAAACCGCCTGAGCCAACCTCCCACCCCACAACCGAACATCAGGCAGCACCGGCGCGTCCTCCCGCACCAAACCCCGCCGCCCAACGCCCCCACCGTCCTGCCGCCCACCCGCACGACCAACCGCACCGCCAGTGCCCGCACCCGCGGTATCCGCCGAAGCAGCTGCCGTAGCGATGGTGTTGGCGAGCACTGGGCTTGTGCCGGAACTGGTGGTGTTGGTTGTGATGTCTGGTGTGGGAACGGACTTGAGTGGTGCCTGGGCTCCGTCAGTCCGCTTAGGCACCGCGCTTGCCGGCGCGGGCGGGGTAGCGGAGACCCCGAGGCGAGTGATGGCCTGCAGCCGGAGCGCCAGAGCACCTTCCGTCAGCTCCCCGGAGTACCGCGCCGTCGCCGGCACGGAGTGCTCCCCTTCCCCGCGCACCGACCGCAACCGAGGCCGAGTAACCGCCTCAAACATCCCCGACCCCGACAGCTCGCCCGCACCACCAACGACCGAGCCGTCAACAGCCGAGATCCCGACCGCCGAGCTGCCTGCGGTACCACCCTCCGAGCCACCCGCGACACCAGCCGTCGAGCCGTCGGCAGTACCAGCCGCAGGCCCGTGCGCAGTACCAGCTGTGGAAGTGACGGCCGTGCCGGCCGTTGACTCGCTTGCGGTGGGGCCGGCCGGAGCCTCTGCTGGTCGGGTGTCGGCCTCGTCGGCTTCCGTGGTGGTCGGGACCAGGGTGAGGTCCGGGGCGGTGGGGGTGGGGAATTGTTCGGGGAGCTTGGGGAGCGGGTTGACGGGCATGGGAGCCTCCGGGGCTTGTGGTGCAGACGTGCCGGGGGTAGGAGCGGGGCGAGCGTTGGGCGTGTGCGTCGTACCAGCGGGGTCCTCAATGCCTGTGGGTACGGCGGTGAGGGGAGCTTTGGGCTGGAGGTCGTCCGGCTGGAGGCTGTGCTGGCTCATGTCACTGCTCCTGTTGATGAGGCGGGAGGCGGTCGCCGTGGGGTGCGGGCGGGGTGCGGAGGACCTGCCCGGGGAGGATGAGGTCGGGATCGTTCCCGATCACGTGACGGTTCGCGGAGTACCAGTCGTGCCAGCGGGCTGCGATTGCTTCGTTGGTGGCGGACGGGCCGAGCTCGCGGGCGGCGATGCTCCAGAGCGAGTCACCTTCGCGTACGACGACGCTCACCGGGACGGCCGGCCGTAGGTCGGTGTACCGCGTGGGGGCTCCGTCGGTAGGCCGATCCGGCACACCCACACGCCCATCGGGCTGCTGAGCACCAGTCGTCCGCTGCGACGATCCGGTGCCCTGCCCAGGCGTGGTCGGACTACCCGAGCCCGTGCGCTCGGCGGCTGGCTTGGTGGGGGTGATTTGGAGTTCGGAGGGAGGCTCGGTGGCGCGGTAGTCGGCCTGGTCGGTCGCGCCGATCTCGAGGTGCGAGGCCTGCTCGGTTGCGCGGTAGTCGCCTTGCTGGGTGCCGCCGATCTCCAGCTTGGAGGCCGCCTCGGTGGAGGTGAACTGGGTGGCCGACTGGGGGTCGGACCGGGTGACGTGGCGGACGTGGGCCGAGTCGGTCGGTGCGGCGTGGGCGACGCCGACGGTAAGGGGCGTGACGGCCGCGACGCCGAGGCCGGAGCGGAGGAGGGCTCGGGCGGTCTTCGTGGTGATCCTGCCCGCGACGGCGCCTGCGAGCGCGCCGACCACACCGGGGACCTGCTCGAGGACCGTCAGTACGACGGCCAGCGCGAGCCAGCTGTACGCGATCCAGGCGATCGTGCCGACCGCCAGTACGGTCAGCGAGTCCAGGTCGTACGTGCGCAGGCCGCTGATCGAACCGGCGGTCATCCAGCGCAGCAGCCACCCCAGGCCGGCCAGTGCGAGCACCGCGAGGATGCCTTTGAGGGCCCGGATCATCGCATTCATCCCGCTTCGCTCCCGACCTTTGAGTTTGCGTTAGTTTGCTTTGGCTTGATCACTATAGACCGGTACTAGGTTGCCTTTGCAAGTCCTTAACGCACGCTGCGTCGGTTTCCGCTGCAGAGGGTGAACGGCGGCACCCGGGACCGGTAGGTTCACGGTCATGCGGTGGGATGCGTTGTTCGCGGACCTGGAGTCGCAGTTCGAGGCGCTCCAGGAGGGAGATCTGTACGGCGAGGTGGCCGACCGGATCCGGGCCGAGGTCGGGAAGATCACCGTCCTGGACCGGCTGCGCGGCGCGGTGAACACGGTCGTCCGGGTGGAGGTGAACGACGCGGACCCGGTCCGAGGGCTGCTCAGCCGGGTCGGGAAGGACTGCCTGCTGATCGAGACCGAGCGCTACGAGGAGTGGCTGATCCCGGTCGAGGCCCTGGTCGCCGTACACCGGCTGGGACCGTGGGCGGAGCCGGCCGTCGGCGCGGTGGAGGGCAAGCTCGGCCTCGCGCACCTGCTCCGCGGGATCGCCCGGGACCGCTCGCCGGTGACGCTGTTCTGCTCCGGGGGTGGCCCGGTCACCGGGACCGTCGACCGGGTCGGCGCTGACTTCCTGGAGATCGCGGAGCACCCGCTGGACGCGCCGCGCCGCCGTACCGAGGTCTACAACGTCCGCCTGGTGCCGACCCAGGCGCTCCGGGCCCTACGCCGCCGCTGAGCCGAGGGCTAGAGGTGGGCGTCCTCCGAGGCGTCCACCTCTTCGCCGAAGGGGTGGGTGTCGATGAACTGCTTGGTCTCGGTGTAGAGCCGCTCGATGTACTTCTCCAGCTCGGCGGACTCCACCCGCCACTGGCCGCGGCCGCCGATCTTCACGGCCGGGATGTCGCCGCGGCGGACCAGTGCGTAGACCTGGTTGGCGGAGATGTTCAGGACCTCGGCGACGTCGGCGAGCTGGAGGAACCGGGGACCCGGCATCGTCGTACTCCTTCACGTAGTAGCTGGTTCCTTCAGTTTGCCACGGTTGGCGGGTGGATGACCCAGTTTGTCCCCAGGTCATGACAGCCTGTGGATGACCGTTCACGGCCAGCTCGGGGACCAGGCAGAATGTCCGCCGACAGGCGATCGATCGACTGGGGAGACGACGTGGTCGACACACAGGTGCGAAGCGGGTTCGGGGCAGCGGCTGCTCCGGCGCAACGCAGCCGCAAGGCGCGCTGGAAGGACGGCCGCCTGGTGCTCGGCGTCCTGCTCGTCGCGGTGACCGCGTTGGCCGGCGCCAAGCTGCTCGCGTCCGCGGACGACACGACCACGGTCTGGGCGGCCAAGCACGAGCTCCGGGTCGGCAGCCCGCTGACCGACGACGACCTGACCACGGTCCGGGTGCGCTTCACCAGCAGCAACGACTCCGGGAAGTACCTGTCCGCCGACGCGGACCTGAAGGGCCTGGTCGTCGGCCGCGCGGTCGGGCCGGGCGAGTTCGTCCCGAAGGACGCCGCGGTTCCGAAGTCCGACCGGGAACGCACCGAGATGCCGCTCTCGGTCGCCACCGGCCACCTGCCGCCGGACCTCGCGGTCGGCGACGCGGTCGACGTCTGGGTGGTGCCCAAGGAGGAGGGCCACCCCGCGTCCCAGCTGTGGACCTCCGTCCGGGTGCTGCAGGTCGACTCGGTGAAGGGTGTCGCCGGCGGTTCCGCGCGCCGGCAGGTGACGATCGATCTGGCGGCCGCCGACCAGAGCCGGATGGGGACCTCGCTGGCCGCGATCAACGCCGGTGAGCCGACCCTGGTGCGGAAGGCCGGCTGATGTCGATACCGGTGCTGCTGGCCGTCACGGGCGCTCCGTGGGAGGCGGATGCTGTACGGCGGACCGAGCACGCGCCTGGGATCCGGGTCGTCCGGCGCTGCGTGGACATCGCCGACGTGATGGCCGCGGCCGCCAGCGGGCAGGCCCGCGCGGTGCTGGTCGCCGACGCGATGGCCCGGCTGTCGTCGGACGCGGTCGCCGCCCTGCATTCGCGCGGCATCGTCGTACTGGCCCTGGTCGACCCGCTGGAGACCGGTGCACCGTTCGGCGCCGAGGACCGGCTGGCCCGGATGGGGATCGAGCGGATCCTGCCCGCCGACGTCAGCCCGGCGGACCTCGGTCGCGCGGTCGCCGACGCGGTCGAGTCCGGACCGCCGGTCGCCAGCTCGCACTTCGCGGGCGGGTTCGTGCCGCTGACCCCGGAGGACGCGGCGAACCCGCGGCCGCCCGCGTTCCCGCAGGGCACCGGCCGGCTGATCGCGGTCTGGGGCCCGACCGGCGCCCCCGGGCGTACGACGGTTGCCGTCAACCTGGCCACCGAGCTGTCGCTGCGCAGCGTCCCGACCCTGCTCGCCGATGCGGACGTGTACGGCGGGACCGTCGCGCAGATGCTCGGCATGCTCGACGAGACCTCCGGCCTGGCCGCCGCCGCACGGTCCGCGTCGAACGGCTCGCTCGACACGGTGATGCTCGCCCGGTACACCCGCGAGGTGAACCCGCATCTCCTGGTGCTGTCCGGCCTCAGCCGAGCCGACCGCTGGACCGAGCTGCGGCCCGCGGCGGTCGAGTCGATCTGGGCGACGGCGCGGACCCTGGCGCCGCTGACCGTCGTCGACGCCGGCTTCTGTATCGAGACCGACGAGGAGATCTCGTTCGACTCGCTGGCGCCGCGCCGCAACGGCGCGACGGTGTCGACGCTCGAGGAGGCCGACGAGGTGATCGTCGTCGGTACGGCGGACCCGGTCGGCCTGACCCGCCTGATCCGGGCGGTCCACGAGGTGCGCGCCGTCGTGCCGTCGGTCGGCGTCCGCGTGGTCGTCAACCGGCTCCGCTCCGGCGCGCTCGGCGGCTCACCGGGCGAGGCCGCGACGGATGCCCTGCAGCAGTACGCCGGGGTCGACCGCGCGGTCCTCCTGCCGTACGACCTGACCGCCACGGACACCGCGATGGCGCACGGCCGCAGCCTGGCCGAGGCGGCGAAGTCGAGCAAGCTCCGCAAGGCCTTCCAGCAACTGGCCGCCGACGTCGCGGAGGCATTCCATACAGTCCCTGCCTGAACCTCAGGGTTGATCCGGGGGAGATCCCGACCGACAACGGCGTCCCGACCTGACAGGGTTGAGGCATGTCTGAAGTCCAGAGCCACCCGCGGGGCACGATGAGTACCCAGCGGCGGTACGGGATCGCCATCTCGGTCGCGCTGGTCCTCGGCGGTGCCTACTGGGCGCTCACCGGCGTGACCGAAGGCACGAAGAACGACCAGAGCAGCTACCCCGTGCAGGGCACCGAGCTGCTGGTGAATGGTGCGTCCGCGACGATCGAGGTGCGGCCCGGCGACGGCACCGAGGTGAAGGTGGAGCGGCAGTTCGAGCGGAACGTGTTCGGCTCTGACCCGAAGGACAGCTACAACGAGGGCCGGCTCGAGCTGGACAGCGGCGGCTGCGGGTTCCTGTCGTTCGGCTGCAGGACGAGTTACGTACTGACGGTCCCGCGCAACGTGAAGCTGACGCTGGAGGCCAGCAGCGGCCACGTCACGGTGTCCGGGCTCGAGGCCGGCGCGGACCTGAAGACCAGCTCCGGCAGCATCGAGGTGCACGACGTCAGCGGGCCGCTGGACCTGCGCTCGAGCTCCGGCAACCTGGACGCCGACGGCCTGACCTCGACGGCGGTGTCGGCGCACAGCAGTTCCGGCAACCTGGCGCTGGAGTTCGCCGCCGTTCCGCAGTCGATCGACGCGAAGGCGAGTTCGGGCGACGTGTCGATCGCGATCCCGCCCGGCGACACGACGTACAAGCTCGCCACCGACACCTCCTCCGGCGACCGGTCGGCGAACGTGAAGAGCGACCCGAACGCGACCCGGACGATCACCGCGCGGACCTCCTCGGGCGATGTCAGCATCGACTACACGCACTGAGCACACTGTGTGAGATCCAGGGTGGGGAGGGTGATCGCACCTTCGGCCTGAGTAGGCTGGCCGCCATGGTCGAGGTGCGTGGTCTCCTGGTGGACTGGGGCGGCGTCCTCACCTCCGGGCTGGAGCCGGCGCTGCGCCGCTGGGCGGAGCTGGACGACTTCGACTTCGA
Organism: Kribbella aluminosa; assembly: GCF_017876295.1. NCBI lineage: Bacteria > Bacillati > Actinomycetota > Actinomycetes > Propionibacteriales > Kribbellaceae > Kribbella > Kribbella aluminosa. The sequence goes on from NZ_JAGINT010000002.1 coordinate 2,232,529, forward strand.
TTCGTACCTCGAAGCGGTCATGAAATGGCTGCCGTCCGAGAACGTGACCGCCGAGCTGAACCCGGTGCACGCGCTGGAGCGCGGCCAGATCGCGGTCCCCGACTTCGAGCGCAAACTCGCCTCGCTGCTGGTCCGCCGCGACGGTACGCCGGTGCCCGCCGAGGGGCTGATCGAGCGGATGTTCGCGCACTTCGAGCACCAGCCCGCGATGGCCGCGCTGGTCCGCCGGGTCAACCAGCACGGGATCCGGACCGCGCTGCTGTCGAACTCCTGGGGCAACACCTACCCGCGCGACACCTGGGACGGGATGTTCGACGACATCGTGATCTCCGGCGAGGTCGGGCTGCGCAAGCCCGAACCGGAGATCTTCCTGCTTGCCGCCCGCCGACTGAACCTGAAGCCGGAGGAGTGCGTCTTCGTCGACGACCTGCAGCTGAACGTCGACGGCGCCCGGGCGGTCGGGATGACCGCGATTCTTCACACCGAGTACGACGAGACCCGGCGAGCGCTGGAAGACCTGTTCGGAGCCGACCTGACGTGACCGTGACCACCCCTCCTTCTTCTCCAGTCCGGCCGGACGGGCGTCGGCGTACGCTGATCGCGATCGTGGCGTGCGCCGTGCTGGTCGCGCTCGGCGCCTGGATCGGCAGCCTGTTCGGCGGCATGATCGACCTGCGCGTGTACCGGATGGGCGGCTCGGTGCTGCTGCACGGCGAGTCGCTGTACGACGCGAAGCTGCCCGGCTCGGGGCTGCCGTTCACGTACCCGCCGTTCGCGGCGATCGCGATGGTGCCGCTGGCCGCCGTACCGTGGGCGCTCGCGCTGATCGCGTGGACGACGATCTCGGTGCTGTGCATCACCGCCTTGTGGCGGATCAGCCTGACCAGGACGTTCTGGTCGTTCGTGACGCAGCGGAAGCGGACGGCGGTGCTGGTCGCGTTGACGATCTTGTCGCTGCTGCTCGAGCCGGTCTGGCAGACGATCCAGTTTGGCCAGATCAACCTGTTGCTGACCGCAATGATCCTGCTGGACCTGGTGCGCCCGAAGGACACCCGGCTGCGCGGGTTCTGGCTCGGCGTCACGATCGGCGTCAAGCTCACCCCGCTGCCGTTCCTCGCGCTGCTCGTCGTGACGAAGCAGTGGCGGGCGCTGCGGAACGCGGTGTTCGGGCTGCTGGCGACGATGGGGATCGGCTTCGCGATCGTGCCGCACCAGTCGTGGCACTACTGGACCAAGGTGATCCTGGACGCGAACCGGGTCGGCGGGATCGCGTACACGGGCAACCAGTCCTTCAACGGCTTCCTGCACCGGATCGGCAACCAGGCGAGCTGGGTGCAGCCGACCTGGTTCGTACTGTCGGCGGTGTTCGGGCTGGCGGTGCTTTGGCTGGCCCGGAAGTACTGGCTCGCGGACGAGCGGGTGACCGCGATCTCCGTGATGGCGCTCGCCGTCCTGTACGCGTCGCCGATCTCGTGGAGCCACCACTGGGTGTGGATCATCCCGCTCGGCGTCAGCCTTATCCGCGGCGTGAACCGCGTCTGGGGCCTGAACCCCGCGGTGGTTACCGGCGTACTGTTCTACGGCTTGTTCGTGCTGCGCTCGATCTGGTGGGTACCGTACCGCGACGACCGCGAACTGAGCTGGACCTTCTGGCAGTCACTCCCCGGCAACTCACACCTGATCGTCGGCATGATCGCCTTCATCCTGCTGATCGTCACCAGCCGCAGCCTGCCCAAGCCGTCAGGCGGAGAAGAGCAGGAGTAGGCCGGCGCAGGTGTAGCCGACCATGACGACGAGTAGGGGGAGCTGGCCGGCTAGGGCCTTGGCACGGGGGAAGAGGGCGACGGCGCGGTCGTGGGCGGAGGTGACGCCCAGGAGGTGGCCGCAGACGACGGCGAGCACCTGGATGACGGCGATCAGCGTGCTGTGGTTGGTGATGTCGGTGTTCACCGCGAGCAGGCCGGTGCCGAAGATGTTGGCGCCGTTGCTCAGCGGGTCGCTCAGGTAGATCAGCGTCCGCTGGCCCTCCAGGATGAACAGCGTCAGGTAGTGCGCCACCACGTACCCGAAGGCGATCGGTACGACGGAGTGTGCGAACAGGCCCGGTAGCGCCGTCCTGGAACTGTCCGAGAGCCGGCCCGCGAGCACCGTCGCGCCGGAGTACGTGACCAGGACGACCAGGATGAAGACGATCAGCGCGCCGGTGCCGAGCCAGGTCATCGAGACGTTCTGGTTCTGCGCCCAGCCGATCCAGGTGGACGAGTTCGAGAACCCGTCGTACGCCGTGGAGCCGAGCAGTGCGGCGACCATCCCCACCAGCCCGGGCTGCGGCTTGAGGCCGTCGAGGTTCTCCAGCGGGCGCCGGACCACCAGCGCACCGTCCGTACGGCGGCCCCACGGCGACAGCCGCGCCATCAACGACGCGTACACCTCGAACGGATCGCCCTGCGCGAACCACTTGTCGCCGAACAGGATCGCCCCGAACATCGTGATCACGACGTACAGCGCGATCCAGGCCTGCAGGACCGGGATGGTCGCGCGGTCCGGAGCGACCAGCTCGAGCCAGGTGAACGCGAAGATGCCGAGCGCGGCCGGCCACAGCCCCACCCAGCGCGGCAGCTCCAGCAGGCCCTTCGACGGCGGCTGGCGGAGCAGCTTCGAGAGCAGCAGGTGGATGGTGCGCAGCGGGTTCAGCGTCCGCCAGACCGGGCCGAGCACGATCGAGATCGGCACCAGCCCGACCCAGACCAGGATGTAGACGAACCCGAAGATCGGGTTCGTCAGCCGGTCCACGCCGAACATCAGCGACACCATCGCGTACAGGAAGATCGCCAGCCCGGCCAGCCGGACGACCCAGCGGAACCAGCCGGCGTCGACGGTCCGGGTGATTGCGGCCGGCAACGGCTTCCCGGACGCGTTCCCGCGGTACTTCGGACTCCGCCAGGCCAGGCCGAGCACGACGAAGGACACCGCGACCGCGACCGAGGCACCCCCGACCGCCAGCCCGAACGGGATCGGCAGGTCCTGCCGCCCGCCGATCCCGTGCAGCGGCAGGATCAGCGGCAGACTCACGAGACGACGAGTTTGGCGACGAGCTTGCCGCTCTTGTGGGTCTCGACCTCGAAGGTGCCCTTCATGTTCGCGGTGAACTTCACCGAGGCGGGCTTGCCCGGGGTGAGCTCCAGCATCTTGTCGTACCCGTGGATGTGCAGTTCCTCGGCGGCGTCGCTGGTCGCGGTGACCAGGACGGTCTGGCCGGCCTTGACCTTGATGGTCGCGCCGCTCGGGTTCACCTTGCCGTTGGCAACGGTGACGGTGATGGTCACGTCGGCCGTCTCGCCGGACGGGGAGCCGGTGTTCGGCGCGCCCGGGGTCGGCGTGCTGGCCGGCAGCGTGGAGGTCGGCGTACCGGAGGCGCTCGGCGACGGGGTGTTGCTGCCGCTGGTGCCGTCGCCTCCGCCGCAGCCGGCCAGGACCAGCATGCCGAGGGTGGGCAGAAGAGCGGTGGCAGCACCGCGAGTGAGCGTCGTACGCATCGGTCCAGGAGCCTTTCGAGGGGTCGTGTGACGTCGCCGGGTGCGGGACACACCCTCTTGCCTGACGAACGCGGATAGCTCAGTGTTCCCGTACAGGAAGTGTTGCAGCACACTGTCGGACCCACCCACTAGGGTGAGAAACCTGTCGACGAGAGGAAGGTGACTGACATGCCGGACCGGCTGACGTCGCTCGATCTCACCTTTCTCAAGGCCGAGTCGCCGGCCACCCCGATGCACGTCGGGACGGTCGACATCTTCGAGCCGCCGGTGCACGGCCCGGGGCTGGCGGAGGGGTTCGACTACGAGAGCCTGGTGGCGCTGATCCGGGACCGGATCGCGTACGTGCCGCGGTACCGGCAGCGGGTCCAGCAGATCCCCGGGCGGTTCGCCGGGCCGGTCTGGGTGGACGACGAGGAGTTCGACATCACCTTCCACGTCCGGCGGTCCGCGCTGCCCCGGCCGGGGACGCACGCGCAGCTGCTGGAGCTGGTCGCCCGGATCATGTCCCGGCGCCTCGACCGGGCCCGGCCGCTGTGGGAGATGTACCTGGTCGAGGGCCTCCAGGGGGACCGGTTCGCGATCATCGCGAAGTCGCATCAAGCGCTTGTCGACGGCAACAGCACGGTCGACATCGGCCAGGTGGTGCTGGACGCCACCGCGCACCCGAAGGACACGCCGACCGACACCTGGCAGCCGGAGCACCCGCCGTCCGCGCTGGAGCTGCTCGCCGGGGTGTTCGCGGACGCCACCCGGAACCCGACCGCCGTGCTGGAGCTGGCCCGTGCCGAGCTGGCCGGCCTGACCGGCTCCACGTCGGTCCGCGAGGTGCTCGGCGGCGTGGTCGGCTCACTGGTCGCGCAGCGGCACGCCCAGGAGAGCTCGCTGCACGTGAAGACGTCCGGTCAGCGCCGGTTCACCACGGTGCAGACCGACCTGGAGGACTACCGGACGATCCGCGCGGCGCACGGCGGCACCGTCAACGACGTGATCCTGGCGGTGGTGGCGGGCGCGTTCCGGTCCTGGATGATGACCCGCGGCGAGGGCGTCGGGCCGACCCGGAGCGTCCGGGCGGTGGTTCCGGTCAGCATCCGCGACGACGAGGACGAGGAGCCGACCTCGCTCGGCTCCCGGGTGATCGCCTCCGCGGTGAACCTGCCGATCGGGGAGAACTCCCCGGTCATGCGGCTGCACCAGATCTCGTACCAGACGAAGGTGCACAAGGACACCGGCCGCGCGGTCAGCGCCCGCTCGCTGGTCGGTATCGCCGGGTTCGCGCCGACCACGTTGCACGCGCTGGCGGCCCGGGTCGCGACCACCACGGTGCGGCCGATCGACGACGTGGTGATCACCAACGTTCCCGGCCCGCAGTTCCCGCTGTACGCGCAGGGTGCCCCGATGCTGGCGTCGTACCCGGTCGTCCCGCTGATGCCCGGGCAGGGCCTGTCGGTCGGCGTCACGTCGTACGACGGCAAGGTGTACTACGGTCTGAACGCGGACCGCACCGCCATGCCGGACCTCGCTGTTTTCGCCCAGTGCGTGACCGACGCGCTGGACGAGTTGCTCGACACCACCAGGGGCAGCCGGAACCGGGCCTCCCGGGGCCGGAAGAAGCCCCGCGGCACGACCAAGAAGGCGGGCTCATGAGGGTCTATGTCCCATCGACGCTCCGGCTGCTGAGCGCGGCGTGCAACGCCGGCGAGGCCGGCCCGGCGCCGCTCACGGTGTACGCCGTGACGCCCGCGCTGCGGGAGTGGTACGCCGAGGGCGACGACGAGGAGCTGGAGTACGCCGCGATGGCGCAGGCGGCCCGCGCCTCGGTCGGACTGCTGGCCGCCGATCCGGGGACCAGCCGGAGACGGGTGGTGATCGCGGCCGAGGTCAGCGCCGTACCGCCGGCGGACGGGTCCGTGGAGCTCGGCGACGCCCGGCTGGAGCTGCACGTGGTGATCCCGTGGCGCTCGGTGGCGTCCGTGCACCTGGACGCCGCCCAGGCGACCACGGTGATCGGTAAGGCCGCCGATCTCTGGGACGCGGCGCACGGTGTCGGATCTTCAGCGGTAGACGACGACGCGGTGTTCGCGCTCGATTCGTGCGAGGCTGAAGACCTGATGTGGTACGCGACACAGGAGATCCCCGATCTGCTCGCGGCGGAGGGGCCGCGCGGCGGACAGCGTATATAGGGAGCTGATGGCGATGCAGGCGATCTGGAAGGGGGCCATCTCGTTCGGGATGGTGACGATCCCGATCAAGGTGTTCTCCGCGACCGAGGAGAAGGACATCTCGTTCCGTCAGGTGCACGTCGCCGACGGGGGCCGGATCCGGTACAAGCGGATCTGCGCGATCGACGGCGAGGAGGTGCCGTACTCCGACATCGGCAAGGGGTACGAGATGCCCGACGGCCGGATGGTGGTGCTGGACTCGGACGACTTCGCCGACCTGCCGCTGTCCAGCAAGAAGGTCATCGACGTGCTGGAGTTCGTGCCGGCCGACCAGGTCGACCCGCTGTACCTCGGCAAGTCGTACTACCTGGCCGCCGACGGCGGGCCGGGCGCCAAGCCGTACGTACTGCTCCGGGACGCGCTGGAGGGGTCCGAGCTGTACGCACTGGTCAAGGTCGCGCTGCGGTCCCGGGAGAGCCTCGGGCTGCTCCGGACCGTCGACGACGTGCTGGTGCTGCAGGTGATGCTCTGGCCGGACGAGATCCGCGACAAGTCGTTCGCGGCGCCGCCGGAGGACGTCGAGATCCGGTCCCAGGAGAAGGCGATGGCGTCGTCGTACATCGACACGCTGCGCGGCGAGTTCGACCCGGACCAGTACCACGACGACTACCGCGAGGCGCTGGAGAAGGTCGTCGAGGCGAAGGCCCAGGGCGTGCCGCTGCCGGAGTCCGAGGAGGAAGAGGCAGGCGAGGGCGCCGAGGTCGTCGACCTGGTGGCCGCGCTGCGCGCCTCGGTCGAGGCCGCCAAGGCACGGCGTGCTGGTGGCGGGTCCGAGTCGGCCCCCGCGAAGAAGGCACCCGCCAAGAAGGCCGCCGCGGCGAAGAAGGCCCCGGCGAAGAAGGCTGTCGCCAAGAGTGCACCGGCGAAGAAGGCTGCGAAGAAGAAGTCTGCATGAGCGAAGCACGGCAACGTCTGGGCCTTCCGGCAGCTGCCGTGGCGGAAGTGATGCATCAGGCGCGTTCGTGCTTGACGGTGCTGGCGTGGCACGATGCTGGTGTCACGCCAGGCCACCCGAACCCGGCGTGCCCAGTACGATCCACCACCTGATCGAGGAGTGCCGCAGCATGGATGCCGTGACCGCCGTACCGACGCCTGCCAACGAGCCTGTGAAGGGCTATGCGCCCGGATCGGCCGAGCGTGCGAGTCTGGAGGCGAAGCTCAAGGACTTCGTGGCGGGCGGGTCGATCGAGCTGACCTGCACGATCGGTGGCGAGCAGAAGCTGGGCGGCGGCGCGCCGATCGACGTGGTGCAGCCGCACAAGCACGCGCACGTGCTCGGCACCCTCGGCAACGCGACCGAGGCGGACGGCCGGGCGGCCGTGGACGCGGCGCTGGCGGCCGCTCCGGCGTGGCGCTCGCTGTCCTTCGACGACCGCGCGGCGATCTTCCTGAAGGCGGCCGACCTGTTGTCCGGCCCGTGGCGCGACACGCTGAACGCGGCCACCATGCTCGGTCAGTCCAAGACGATCCAGCAGGCCGAGATCGACGCGGCCTGTGAGCTGATCGACTTCCTCCGGTTCAACGTGGCGTTCGCGCGGCAGATCGTCAGCGACCAGCCGATCTCGTCGCCGGGCGTCTGGAACCGGGTGGACTACCGGCCGCTCGAGGGCTTCGTGTACGCGATCACCCCGTTCAACTTCACCGCGATCGCCGGCAACCTGCCGACCGCGCCCGCGCTGATGGGCAACACGGTGGTGTGGAAGCCGTCGCCGACGCAGCAGTTCGCCGCGCACTGGACGATGCGGCTGTTCGAGGCTGCGGGCCTGCCGGCCGGTGTGATCAACCTTGTCACCGGTGACGGCATCGAGGTCAGCAAGGCGGCGCTCACCCACCCGGACCTGGCCGGCATCCACTTCACCGGCTCCACGAAGACGTTCCAGTCCCTGTGGGGGACGGTCGGCACGAGCATCGCGTCGTACAGGACGTATCCGCGGCTGGTCGGCGAGACCGGCGGCAAGGACTTCATCCTCGCGCACCCGTCGGCGGACCCGGCGGTGCTGAAGACCGCGATGGTGCGCGGCGCGTTCGAGTACCAGGGGCAGAAGTGCTCCGCCGCGTCGCGGTCGTACGTGCCGCGCTCGGTGTGGAACCTGATCAAGGACGACATCGTCGCCGAGACCGACTCCCTGACCATGGGCGACGTCACCGACCTGTCGAACTTCATCGGTGCGGTGATCGACGACCGCGCGTTCGCCAAGCACAAGGCGGCGCTGGACCGGGCTCGTCAGGTCGCCTCGATCGATGTTGTTGCCGGTGGCACCTATGACGACAGCGAGGGGTACTTCGTCCGCCCGACGCTGCTGGTCTCCGGCGACCCGACCGACGAGATCTTCAGCACCGAGTACTTCGGCCCGATCCTCGGCGTGCACGTGTACGACGACGCGGACTACGAGACGGTGCTGCGCGAGATGGAGCACTCGGCGCCGTACGGCCTGACCGGTGCGGTGATCGCGCAGGACCGGCACGCGATCGCGGCGGCCGCGGAGTACCTGCGGTTCGCGGCCGGCAACTTCTACGTCAACGACAAGCCGACCGGCGCGGTCGTCGGCCAGCAGCCGTTCGGCGGCGCCCGGGCGTCCGGCACCAACGACAAGGCCGGCTCGATGTGGAACCTGATCCGTTGGGCTTCCCCGCGTTCGATGAAGGAGACCTTCACCCCGCCGACCGACTACCGGTACCCGCACCAGGGCTGAGTTATTCGGAGGCGCCGGGCGGCGGCAGTTGCCTATGCTCGGCGCCATGAGGTCCGGCGCGCAGGACGATCCTTACCGCGAGGTGCTCGGCCGGCTGGCCGAGGGGGCCGACCATCGTGACGCCGAGCGGCTGCTGCTCAGCGCCGGGTGGATGCCCTGCGGTGCTGGGGACTGGGCTGTCGCGTACCGTGCGCCGGACGGTCGTGCCGCCGCGCGGGTCAGCCCGTTCGATCCGGCGGGGCCGTACACGGCGGCGTTGTACCGGGAGGCGGCCCACACCGGCCAGGTGCCGCGGCTGTTCGAGCACCGTCGGTTGGTGGGCGGTGGGGACCTGCAGCTCCTCGAATGGCTGTCGCCGGTCGCGGCGGAGGAGGCCGCCGAGTTCCACCGGGCGCTTGCCGCGCGGGAGCCTGAGGTCGCGGCGTTGGTGGATGTCGTACGGCGGGTGCACGAGCGCGGGCTGCGGGAGTCGCCGTGGTTCGCGCCGAAGGTCGACGACAATCCCGACAACATCATGCGCACCGAAGACGGGCGGCTCGTCGCGGCGGACTTGTTCAGCGCGGACGGGCCGAAGCTCTACGCAACCGTGCTCGACGACCCCGACCTCGTGGTCGCCCGGATTCCCGAGAGCGAGCGGCGGTTCATGACCGAGCTTCCGCTGACCTACACAGGCCCCTGGTCGGACGAAACCCGCGAGGCGATGCGCAACGGCCTCGCTGCTTCCGACGCCAGACGTTAGGCGGTGTGGTGCAGTTCCTGCGTGGGCGGGTCGACCAGGAGCGCCGAGCCGCACTTGGTGCAGATCCACTCGTCGGGCTCGTCGATCTGGTAGTCCGACGGCTCGATGCGTTCGAACGGCATCACGGTGGCGCAGAAGGCGCAGTACTGGGTCGCGTCAGATGGGGTTCGGTCGCGCTTCTTGCGCAGGACTGTTCGCATCAGTACGGGTCACCTCCGGTGCAAAGCTTCTTCTCAGGTTCCCACCGGAGGTGCCGTGGTCAGCGCAACGACACGGGGTTTACTTGCCGCTCCACTCGTGACCCAGGTCGTGCTCCTTCTGCAGGCCGTTGCGGATCGCGTCCACCACGAACGGCTCCATCTTCCGGCCGATCAGCGGTACCGCGACCTTGATGTCGAGGTCGATCGCCTGGATGCTCTGCGCGCCGTTCGCCGCGATCCGCGCCGTACCCTTCAGCGTCACCGGGGTGTTGCTGATCTCGCCGGACACGTCCGCGGTCCGCGAACCGTCCGCCGCGGCCGGGTGCCAGGTCTCGGTCTGCACGACGGTCAGCGTCTCGCCGACGAACTTGCGGGCCATGTCCGGGATGTCCTTGGCCTCCATCTTCCGGCTGACGCGGATCACGGTGTCGTTGCCGGACGTGCTGACCTTGACGTCGTACGACAGTGCCTTGGTCTTCTCGCAGGCCCTGCTCGCGGAAGGCCGTGTCCGTCACGATCGCGAACACTTCCTCGGGGGTGGCGTCGTACGACGCCGACATCTTCAGCTCCATGTCGTCATCATGGCATCAACGTCGTGGTTTTCAGACCGTGTTCAGCAGGTCGACCACGGACTGCTGCCGTGCCGCGTCGAGCTTGTCGACCGGTCCGGACCAGCGCAGGCCGTACTGGTCCATCGGCGTCCGGTCGGCCGCGTACGCGCGATCGGCCTGGCGCTGCAGGTACGCCGTGTACGGATGGTCCGACAGCGCCGCGTTGAGCTTGCCGAGGCCGCGGACGTGGGCGCCTTTGAACGACGGGCCGTCGCCGCCGCAGTCGCCGTCCTCGCACGGCTCGCGGAGGATGCCGTCGGCGGTGTGCAGCGATGCCGCGGTCGTCGACGCGTCCGCGAGCTGCCGGGCGCTGGTCAGGTACGCCGAGTTGTTCGTTGCCTTGGACAACTCGGTCAGCGCGCCGATCAGCACGCCCTGGTTGTACGTCCACGCGGTCTGGCCGTTGTTCTTGCACGTGGACAGGTCGATCCCGTCGTTCACCAGGTGCGAGCCGTTGATCATCCCGGTCTGCTGGAACCACGTCCAGCCGTTCTGCGCACGTTGCAGGTACGTCGTGTCACCGGCGATCCGGGTGTGCAGCTGCGCGTTCAGCTGGATGTACAGCGAGTTCGAGATCGCGTTCTTGTACGTCTTCGCCTCGCTCCACCACACCCCGCCGCCGCACGTGTTGTCCCAGTACGCCGCCATGTGGTCCGCGTCGGCGCGCGCCGTCTGCAGGTAGCGCGCCTCGCCGGTCAGGTCGTACGCCGCGACCCACGCCAGCCCCCACCACCCGGTGTCGTCGATGTAGTCGTTGCGGAACTGGCCCTCGAACTTGTTCAGGTTCAGGTCGTACGTCTTGCCGATCGCGTACTTGTAGCTGGTCATCCCGCTGGCCCGGATGTTGTCGATCAACGCGTTCAGCGCATTCGCCGAGTTCCACCAGCCGGTGGTGTCGAACAGCCCGCTGGACAGGTTGTAGTCCTGCATCAGCGCGGTCGCGGCCGCCGTACGCCGGTCCCAGGCGTTCCACGTCACCCGCGCCCACGGCGTACAGGCGATGTCCGCGCGGTCGCCGGCCTTGCCGCAGGCGCGGAGGGCGCCGACGCCGAGGTTGTTCCAGTCGTCGACGTTGTACATCAGCGTCCGCCAGCCGCTCTGCCCGGACGGGATCGCGGTGTTGCCGAGCCGGCTGCCGGCGGACCAGGTACGGCCGCCGTCCATCGAGCGGTCGAGCCAGACCTCGTCGCCGGGGTTGCCGTTCTCGATCGAGGCCCAGCCCATCGCGTCGTCGTCGTCGAGGTGCAGGGTGATCGTGCGGCCGAAGAGGGTTGCCGATACCGGGGTGCGCTCCTTCGGCGCGAGACCGGGGTCGCGGGCGTCGCAGTACTTGTTGCAGATCGTTGCCTGGGCGGACATGTTCACCGGTGGGGTCTCGGCCGGCGCGGGCAGCGGTGCGCCGAGGGGAGCGATCAGGAGGGCAAGGCTGGAAACGATTCCAACGGACATCACGGATCTCCCTGGGGCGGTAGGAAGAGAGCGGTGTCACCGACGGTAGGCGGAGGACCTCAACGCGTCAAGGGTGGAGATCAGAAGACGAGCAGGGCGGCGAGGACCGTCGTGGCCACGACGAGCGCGGTGGCGATCGCGAAGGCGCGGCCCCGGGCGCGGCGGCGGGCGAGGGCGGTGCGGTCGGGGCGGGTGCTGCACGGGTCGAAGCCGAGCGCGTCGGCCGGTGCGAGCACCGAGCCCAGCCGGGCCAGGACCGACCGCTGCTCGGCCTGCCGGGTGGCCTCGTCGACGACCCGGCGGCGCATGAATTCCCGGTGCCCCCTCGGCGGAACCGGCAGCCCCGGCGGGAGCGCTCGCTGGACAACAGCGTGTGCGGCCGCCACCCGCCTCGCCCGGCTGATCGCAGGCGGGAGGATCAGGTAGGCGAGGTGGACGAGCGACCGGTAGTCGTCGAGCAGCAACGCCTCGACCAGCGGTTCCTCCCGCGGAGGCCCCTGAACCGGAGCGCGCATGAACGGAGGGCCGATCGGCGTCTCGACCGTGGCGGACATGCAACTCCTCGACTCGGCGTACCGCTGCATCTTCCTGGACCAACGAACGAATCACTGACCAGTCACGGACCTGTGGGCTAGTCTCCGTCACATGAGCGCTGGCGACGGGGTGACGGGGCAGTGGGGCGGGGTCGACGTGCACTTCGGCGAGGAGGGCGGCCGGCTCACGTACGGCAGTTACCTGCGCCTCACCGAGCTCCTCGACCAGCAGCGGCTGGAGTCGGAGCCGCCGGCGCACGACGAGCTGTTGTTCATCACGATCCACCAGGTGTACGAGCTGTGGTTCAAGCAGAACCTGCACGAGCTGACCGCGTCCCGAGACGCGATGCTGGCCGGTGAGCTGTGGCTGGCCGAGCACCTGCTCCGCCGGGTGCACACGATCGAGCGGGTGCTCACCCAGCAGGTGGACATCCTGGAGACGATGACCCCGCAGGACTTCGGCGAGTTCCGGCACCGGCTGTCGCCGGCGTCCGGGTTCCAGTCGGTGCAGTTCCGCGAGATCGAGTTCCTGTCCGGCGCCAAGGACCCGTCGTTCGTCCGCCGGTTCCGCGGCCTGACCGAGGCGGAGCAGGACCGCCTGCGCCGCCGCCTCGAGGAGCCGACGCTCTGGGACGCGTACCTCGACGTCCTGCGCAAGGGCGGTTTCGACACCGACTCCGAGGACTCGATCCGGGACGCGCTGCGCAAGGTCGCCGGCGACCGCTCGCACTACGCCGCGATCTGGGAGCTCGCCGAGGCGCTCCTCCAGCACGACGAACTCGCCGCCGCGTGGCGCGCCCGGCACGTGGTGATGGTCGAGCGGATGATCGGTACCAAACCGGGCACCGGCGGCTCGTCCGGCGCCAACTACCTCCGCAGCCGCCTGGACCTCCGCTACTACCCGCTGCTCTGGGACCTCCGCTCGAACCTCTGACTCTCTGACCGAAGGGCCGACCGCGTGAAGCTCTACTCCGACGTAGGAGCACAGCGGGCCGGGCAGGTGGTGGGGGATCTGCTGCTGGTCGCCTGGATCTGGTTGTGCGTGGAACTCGGGCTGCTCGTGCATCGGATGGTCGAAGCCCTCGGTACGCCGGGACGCAAGGCCGCCGAGGCCGGCGATGGGCTGGCCGGCGACCTGCGGAAGCTGTCGGCGCCGATCGGGAAGGTGCCGGCGGTGGGCGACGAGTTGCGGGCGCCGATCGACAGCGCGGCCGGTGCCGCGGGCAAGCTGGCGCAGGCGGGGCGGGACCAGGTGCACGCCGTCGACCAGTTGGCGTACGTGCTCGCGGGCGTGACGATCGGCCTGCCGGTGCTGTTCGCCGTACTGATCTGGGTACCGCGGCGGATCCGGTTCGCACGCCGGGCGACCGCGGCGCAGAAGTTCGTCGACAGCGCGGCAGACCTGGACCTGTTCGCGCTGCGCGCGATGGCGAACCAGCCGATGCACGAACTCGCCAGGATCTCCGACGACCCGGTCGCCGCCTGGCGCGACGGGGACGCCGAGGTGATCGCCCAGCTCGCCGGCTTGGAGCTGCGCGCCACCGGGCTCCGGCCGCCCCGCACGTCCGCTTGAACCTGGCTTGAGGATGCCTTGAGCCTGCAGAAGCTACCCTCGGGGACATGGCGCGGGTGCTGCTGATCGAGGACGACGATGCGATTCGGATCTCGTTGGGGAAGTCTCTGACGGCGGCCGGGCACGTCGTGTCGGCGGTCGCGGCCGGTGCCGACGGGGTCGCGGCAGTCGCCCGGGAGAAGCCCGAGGTGCTGCTGCTCGACCTCGGCCTCCCGGATCTGGACGGGCGCGACGTACTCGCGATGGTGCGGGCGGTCAGCGACGTACCGGTGATCGTGGCGACGGCGCGGGACGACGACGCGAGCGTCGTACGGCTGCTGGACGCGGGCGCGGACGACTACGTGATCAAGCCGTTCAGCGCCGCGCAGATGGACGCGCGGATCCGGGCGGTCCTGCGCCGGCTCGGGACGGACCAGCAGGGCGAGTCGACCGTGGAGGTCGGTGGGCTGCGGATCGATCCGCGCAGCCGGGAAGTGAGCGTGGACGGCGCGCCGGTGGAGCTGACCCGCAAGGAGTTCGACCTGCTGCTGGCGCTGTCGCGTCGCCCCGGGGCGGTCGTCAGCAAGCGGGAGCTGCTCGCAGAGGTCTGGGGGCTGCCGTGGGGCGGTGGCGACCGGACTGTCGACGTCCACCTGTCCTGGCTGCGGCGGAAGCTCGGCGAGACGGCGGCCGAGCCGCGGTTCCTGCACAGCGTGCGCGGCGTCGGGGTCAAACTCGCTGTTCCTGACGGAGACGGCTGAGCATGCGCCGCAGGATCCTCCTCCTCTCGGTCGGCATGACCACGCTGGTCGTCCTCGCGTTCGCTGTCCCACTGATCCTCCTGCTGCGCAGTACGACCGCCAGCGAGTCCAAGGACAAGGCGCGCAACCGGGCGGAGACCGTCGCCTACTACGTCGGCGACCAGGGCCGCACCGCCGACGACGTCACGGCGTACATCAACGGGCTCCCGGCCGGGCCGGGGAAGATCTCCGTGCGGATGGCCGACGGTACGACGCTGGGCAGCCCGCCCCCCGGCGGTGTGCCGACGCCGAAGGCGGTGCCGGCCGGGTACGACGACGGCGGCGGCGGCAAGAAAGGCCCCCCGAAGGTCGGGGACGCGGAGTACCGCGACGTGAGCGGCGGCCTCGCGGTCGACGTCGGCGTCGGTACGCCGAACGGCACCGCCTCGGTCTGCCTCTACCTGACCGGCGACGAGCTGTACGCCGGGCTCACACCACGGATCCTGATCCTGGTCGGCGGCAGCCTGGTCGTCCTGCTGCTCAGCATCGTCGGCGCCGAACTGGTGTCCCGCCGGCTCGCGCGACCGCTCGAGGAGACCGCGAGTACGGCGGAACGCCTGGCCCGCGGCGACATGGACGCCCGCGCCCCGACCACCGGCCCCGCCGAGGTCGCCAAGGTCGGCTCCGCGCTCAACGGACTCGCCGACCGGATCGACGAGGTGATCGCCGTCGAACGCGAAGCCGTCGCGGACCTCTCGCACCGCCTTCGGACGCCGCTGACCGCGCTCCGCCTGCAGGTCGAGGCGATGCCGGACCGGGACAGCGCCGAAGAGCTGAACACCCAGGTCACCAGCCTGGAGCGGACGCTGACCGCGGTCATCAGCGCGGCCCGCCGCCCGCAGCGCGAAGGTCGCGTCCCGCACTCGGACGCGGTCGAGGTGAGCCGTCAGCGGGCCGCCTTCTGGGAGCCGCTGTTCGAGGACCAGGGCCGGGAACTGGCGCTGGACCTGCCGGGCAAACCTGCGCCGGTGCGCTCCTCCGCGGAGGACCTCGGCGCGGCGCTGGACGCGCTGGTGGAGAACGTCGTCGCACACACCCCCGACGGGACACCCGCCCGCATCACCCTCACCCGCGCGGACGGCATCGTCCGAATCGTTGTCGCCGACAACGGCCCCGGAATCCCCCTCGGCGCCGGCGAACGCGGCCGCAGCGACCGCGGCTCCACCGGCCTCGGCCTCGACATCGCCCGCCGCTGCGCCGAAGCCGCCGGCGGCACTCTCACCCTGCACCGCAACGAGGTCGAGCTGACCCTCAAGTCCGCCGCCGAGAACTGACCTCGACCTTCCACCATCCCCACGCTATGTAGTTGATCAGCTACATTGAGTTCGTTGTGTGGTATGCCTGGCTGGCGACTGCTGAACAGAACGGGGAGTTCGGATGGCCGTTCGTGGCCGTGGGTTGCGGATGTTGCTCGGGTTTGTGCTCGTGGTCACGACCGGATTGGTGCTACCGGCAACTGCCCGGGCGGACACCGTGCGGGACTTCGGGAAGGTGTTCGGCGCGCAGACGAACGGCGCGGTCCGGATCACCGGGAACAGCCTGCTGACCTGTGACCGGTCGGACGCCACCTGCCGCGCGACGCTCGACGGCGGGCGGACCAAGGCGAACAACAACGACTGGAACATGGAGCTCCTCGACCTGGACTCCGACCCGTCGACGAAGTCCTCCTCGGGCGCGACCGTGGCGCTGCCGGCCGGTGCGCAGGTGCTGTACGCGGGCCTGTTCTGGGGCGCGGCCCGCGGCGCCGGCAAGGGCGGTACCAGTACCACTGACGACGGTACGACGATGCGCCTCCGGTTGCCGGGCAAGTCGGCGTACCAGACCGTCACCGCGGACCGGACCGACTACCTGAACACCGGCTCGAAGAACGACTACTCGTCCTACCTCGACGTCACCGACCTGGTACGGGCCGGGGGCAACGGTGAGTACTGGGGCGCGGACGTCCCGACCGGGACCGGTGCCGACCGGTACGCCGGGTGGAGCCTGGTGATCGCGTACCAGCAGGCCGACGAGCCGTTGCGCGACCTGAGCGTCTTCAACGGGTACGCCAAGGTCTCCAGCGGCGAGCCGGTGCGGACCAGCATCTCCGGGTTCCTCGCGCCGCCGAGCGGTGCGGTCAACGCACGCTTCGGCAGCGTCACGTACGAAGGTGACGCCGGGATCAGCGGCGACTACTTCGCGGTCAACGGCACCCGGCTCGCGGACGCGCAGAACCCGTCGGCGAACTTCTACGGCAGCCGGATCACCGACGGCGGCGAGAACCTCGCCGACCGGACCCCGGCCAGCGTGAACAACCTGGGCATGGACGCGAAGGTGGTGGACGCGGCCGGCATCCTGCCGAACAACGCGACCAGTGCCGAGCTGACCTTCGCGAGCACCGGCGACGTGTACTACCCGGCCGCGCTGACCACCCAGATCGACCTGTACGCGCCGACCATCGTCGGCACCAAGACGGTCCGGAACCTCGCGGGAAACACCCCCGCGAAGGTTGGTGACACCCTCGAATACACGTTGAGCTTCAGCAACACCGGCGACGACGCCGCCCTCCGGTCCGCGGTCCGCGACGAGCTGCCGGCGAACACGACGTACGTCCCGGGCTCGCTGTCGATCGTGTCCGGTGCGGGCGCCGGTGCGAAGACGGACGGATCCGGCGACGACCAGGCGGACTACAGCGGTCGCACGGTCCGCTTCCGCGTCGGCACCGGCGCGAACGCGACCACCGGCGGCCGGCTGGCGAAGGACCAGAGTACGACGGTGCGCTTCCGGGTGACGGTCGACAAGGCCGCCGCCGGTACGACGCTGGACAACGCCGGCCTGCTCGACTACACGGCCGAGACGCTGAACAAGCAGTACACCTACCGGACCGACGAGGTACACACTCCCGTCGCGGCCGAGGCGGACCTGTCGATCACGAAGACCGGCAAGCCGGACCCGGTCGCCGCGGGCGGCGAGGTCACCTACACGTTGGTTGCCCGTAACAACGGTCCGAGCGCCGCGGAGGACGTGAAGGTCACCGACACCCTGCCCGACGGCGTCGAGCTGGTGTCCGCCAAGCCCACCCAGGGATCCTGCACCTCGACGACCTGCTCGCTGGGGACCATCGGTTCCGGGTCGACGGCAACGATCACCATGGTGGTCCGGGTTCCGGCCGCAAGCACCGCGACCAGCCTCACCAACGTGGCGACGGTCACCAGCTCCACCTCCGACCCGAACCAGGACAACAACACCTCCTCCGTCACCACCGACGTCACGCGTACGGCGGACCTCGCGCTGGTGAAGTCCGTCGATCCGGCGCACCCGGCGCCGGGTGAGCCCGTGGTCTTCACGCTCGCCGTCAAGAACAACGGCCCGTCCGACGCCGCGCAGGTCCGGATCGCCGACGCGGTCCCGGCCGGCTTCACGATCACCGGCGTACAGTCCACGGCGACCTGTACGACGGCAGCGCGCGACGTGAACTGCACCCTTCCGCGGCTCGCGTCCGGCGCGAGCGTCGCGGTCCGGGTCGCGGCGACACTGGACTCCGGCTACCAGGGCGGCGCGCTGACGAACACCGCGAAGGTCATCAGCGACACCCCGGACCCGAACGAGTCGAACAACACGGACACCGTGACGATCACCCCAGCGGCACCGAAGGCGGACGTGGTCGTCACGAAGACGACCGTGACCAAGCCGGTCGTCGCGGGCGAGCCGATCACCTACCAGATCAAGGTGCACAACACCGGCCCGTCCGACGCGAAGGCCGTCCACCTGAGTGACGCCGTACCGTCGGCGCTCACCGACGTCACCGCGGACACCTCCGCCGGCTCCTGTGCCATCAGCTCCGGGCAGGTCGCCTGCCCGCTGGGCGATCTCCCGGCCAGCGAGACCGCCATCATCACCGTGACAGGGCTCGTGTCGCCGAAGGCGATCGGTGACCTGACCAACTCCGCGACCGCCGAGAGCACGACGCCGGACCCGGACACCAGCAACAACACCGGACGTACGACGGACACCGTGACGACCAGCGCCGACCTGGCGATCACGAAGACCGCACAGCCGGTCCCGGTGCACGCAGGCCAGCCGGTCACGTACACGCTGACCGTCACGAACAATGGGCCGTCCGCGGCGCAGTCCGTGAAGGTAACCGACCCGGTGCCGGCACCGCTGCAGTACGTATCGGCCAAGAGCTCCGCCGGCAGCTGTACCGAGGCCAGCGGCACCGTGACGTGTGCTGTCGGCACGGTGGCGCCAGGAGACACAGTCACGGTGACCGTGGTGGCAAACGTCCCGTCCGGCACCCCGCCGAACGACCTGAAGAACACGGCGACCGTCTCGTCCCCGACGGCGGACCCTGTCGACAGCAACAACACCGCGACGTACACGATCACCACGGCCGCACAGGCGAACATCACGATCACCAAGACCGCCTCGCCGGACCCCGTGGTCGCGGGCAAGGCGATCACTTACAAGTTGACCGTGCGCAACACCGGCCCGTCGGACGCGCAGGGCGTCAGGGTCGTGGACGACGTACCGGCGGCTGTCACCGGAGTAACAGCGTCCGCGACCGGTGGAGCGACCTGCACTGCGGTCAACGGGCAGGTGCGCTGTCTGGCCGCAACGCTCGCGGCCGGGGACAGCTTCGTCGTCACGGTGACAGGAACGGTCGCCGCGAAGACCGCGCCAGGGGAGCTCGTCAACTCCGCGACAGCCACCGCTGAGACTCCGATGGACCCCACGAAGTCGGACAACACCTCGACCACTACGCCGACCGTCCGGACCGAGGCGGACCTGTCCGTCGTCAAGACCGCGCCTGCAACGGCCGTCGCGGGTGACGAGCTGACGTACACGCTGGCCGTACACAACGCCGGCCCCTCGGACGCTGTCGGAACTGTAGTGACCGACCCGCTTCCAGCAGGTACGACGTTCGTCAGCGCTGCCGGCTGTACGCACGCAGACTCGGTGGTCAGCTGCGATGTCGGCCGCCTGGCACCTGGTGACGGCAAGACGATCACTGTGGTTGTCAAGGTCTCACCGGACCAGCCGGCCGGGACCCTGACCAACAAGGCCACGGTGAGCTCGCAGACACCGGATCCCAACGACAGCAACAACAGCAGCACGGCAGCGACCAAGCTGACCACTGCCGCGGACCTGGCGATCAGCAAGACCGTGCAGCCGTCGCCACTCGTGGCCGGTGGCGAGGCCGTCTACACGCTCACCGTGCACAACAAAGGTCCGTCCACGGCACAGCAGGTCTCAGTGACCGACGCAGTACCGGCTGGCCTGTCGGTGCTGGACGCAACGAGTGCAGACGGTACCTGTACGACGGCCAACGCCACGGTGACTTGTGTGCTCGGCGCTGTTGGTGCTGACGGCAACGCGGTCGTCGTCATCCGGGTAGCCGTCGCGTCGTCGCACACTGCCGCCGTGACGAACAGTGCCTCGGTGAGCAGTACGACGACCGACCCGGACCCGTCGAACAACAAGACCCAGGTGACGACAGAGGTCCAGCAGGTCGCCGACGTCGAGGTCATCAAGACCAGCGACGACGCGACCGTAGTCGCCGGAGGGGGAGTGACCTACCGCCTGACGGTGGTCAACCACGGCCCGTCCGACGCTACTGCGGTCACTGCAACCGACAGCCTGCCGACCGCGCTGAAGGTCACCTCGGTCGACCCGGCGTGCACTGCCACGGGACAGACAGTCCGGTGCGCGCTCGGCACCATCGCCGCGGGCAAGGCCGTGACTGTGGTCATCACCGCAACGCTCGACCCGGCGTACCAGGGGAGGTCGCTGGCGAACACGGCCACGGCCACCTCACCGGTCACGGACCCGGACGAGAGCAACAACAGCTCCACGATCACCACACCGGTCGAGACGCGGGCAGACCTCAGTGTCACGAAGACGTCCGACCCTGCCGGGGTGACGCCGGGCAGTGCGTTCGACTACACGATCGTCGTCAACAACGCCGGTCCGTCGACCGCACGGGCAGTAGTACTGTCCGACACCGTGCCGGCTGGCCTCACGGTCAGCTCTGCGTCGAACGGGTGCACCGTGAAGGGTCGTGCGGTCACCTGTCAGCTGGGCGACCTGCCGATCGGACAGGTGGTCGTAGCGCTCCACGTGCGGCTGGCAGCCGGGTACGACGGTGCCAGCGTCGTCAACACCGCAACCGCGACCTCACACACGACCGACCCGGATCCTTCCAACAACACCGGTACGGCGGAGTCGCCGGTCACCGCGTTGGCCGACCTGGCGATCACGAAGACCATGTCCCCGCCTGCACCGGTTGCTGGGCAGTCCGTGAAGTACGTGCTGACTGTAAAGAACAACGGCCCGTCACACGCCCGCCTGGTGACCATCACAGACGAGCTGCCGCGTGGGCTCAGCAACGTCACCACAACGGGCAGTGCCTGCATCCTGCTCCCGCCGGAAGCACCTGGCGCCCCGGACACTCCTGCAGCAGGCACGGTGCGGTGCAGTACGTCGGAGCTCCCCGTTGGAGGCACGGTCACCGTGACGGTCACCGCAACCGTCGTACCCGGGTTCAGCGGCACCCTGGAGAACCTGGCACGCGTCGGCTCGGCCACACCGGACCCGGTGATCGCCAACAACGAGGCGAAGGTCAGCGGCCGTACGACGCAGTCCGCGAACCTCAGCGTCCACAAGACCGCGTCGGCGGCAACCGTGATCGCAGGGCACTCGCTGGTCTACACGATCGCCGTCCACAACGCCGGCCCGTCGTCAGCAGCGGGTGTCACGATCACCGACGTCCTGGCAAACGGCCTACGCCTCACCAGCACACCGGAGCACTGCACGGCCGCCGGCCAGAAGGTCACCTGTTCTGTAGGCCGCATAGACCCCGGTACGACGGCACAGGTCTCCCTGAACGTCCTGGTGGACACGACGGATACCTCAGTGACCAACACTGCAACGGCCCAGTCGACCACCCCGGACCCCGACCCCAACAACAACACGAGCACTGTCACGGTCCGAGTCACACCACCCCAGCCCGGCCGCCCGAAGCCGGAACTCCCCAACACCGGTAGCGACGTGAGCCCCGCCGTACTCCTGGCAGCCCTGGCCCTGATCGCAGCCGGCGTCGGCGCCATCGTCGCAACCCGCCGCCGCGGCTAACCTGCAACAAGCTGCAACTTTCTCTCAGCTTGTCCCCAGGATCGGCTATAGTCAGCGCGATCTCGGGGGCAGGAGAGATCTTTCTAGAGGGGAAGCCTATGAAGTTGCAGCGTTTTGCGCTGGCCATCGCCGGTGCCGGTCTGCTGGCCGCCGCTGTCGCATCCGTCCCGGCCGCCGCCACCGGCCAGGCCGATCCGAAGCACCCGTTCGCCAAGAACGTGACGCCGAACACGATCAAGGCTGCCGGCGACCCGTGCATCAGCGACGTCATGTCGCCGACCGCCGCGGGCATGTCGCAGGAGACCCTGGCGATGCCTGGACGGCACGTCCAGGCCTTCCAGGACACGGCGTTCAAGTTCGTCGGCAGCCGCGCGAACACGACCTGGTACGGCGCGGTGAACGCCTCGGGCAGCCAGATCTACTACTACGGTCTGTTGCTGCAGGGTGGCAATCTGTACCGGCACACGACATACGTGCGGGACCAGGGTGACACCTTCACCTGGTCGCCCACCTTCAAGAAGGTCGGGTCGGGCTGGACCAGCTTCAAGGCGCTCGCCACGTCGAACTTCAGCGTCGCCGCGCCCCGCCACGCCTACCTGTACGGCCTGAACAACAACGGCAGCCTGTACCGCTACCAGATCGTCGGCGCCGGCTTCCGGTCGCTCGGCCCGATCCCCGGGTTCAAGGGCTTCAAGACGATGACGGTGATCAGCGAGACGGCGACGTACGACACGCTGCTGATGACGACGAACGCCGGTGCGCTCTGGACCGCGCACATCCCGGTCGCCGCCGGGGCGAAGCCGGTGATGAAGCTGATTCGTTCGTCCGGCTGGTCGGCGTACGAGTCGCTCGTCGTCCAGGGCTGCGGTACCCGCGGTGGTTCGCTGCTCGTCGCGGTCGACAACGACACGCAGTCCGGCTACCAGTTCGCGCTGAGCAAGGCGAACGGCGCCGCGACCGCGATCACGCCGTACGGCAAGATCCCGGCCGTCTTCAACGTCGCCGACCACGTCTCGGTCACCACGCACTACGACCAGCTGGCGGGCGAGTAGTCGTCGAAGCCGGTCATCGTCAGGCTCAGCCGGTGCTGTGCGATCTCGTGCGCGTACAGCACCAGCGTCCTGTCGCCCTCGGCGAGCTCATCCAAGAGCTCGCCGAGGGCGGCTCGCCGACGAGCAGCCCACCTCGCCCCGGCAACCGCCTCGGTCTGCTCCCGCAGTCGCCCGACCCGGCGGACGGCGTACTCGGTCAGCTCCGCGTCCTTCAGTAGCTGACCGGCGGCCAGCGTGACGAACGTGCCCTTGGCCGCGATGTTCGTGTAGCTCATCGCGACGTTGCGCCGGATGATCGACCGGGCCGCGTGCCCGAGCGCCGTCCGCACCGCCGTCCGCACCGCCGTTCGGGCCGCCGTTCGGGCCGCGTCGGACAGCCGCGCCTCGTGCCGGAACAGCACGAACGCCAGCTCCCGCCCGATCAAGTCCGCCCAGTTTCAGTCCGGCCGGATCAGCTGGGCGTCGAACCGGTCGTTGGAGTCGTGCACGATCTTGTACCTCCTGCTGGGACGGGACGATCAGCCGCCGGCGACCTCGGACGCCTTCTGCCAGCTGGACTTCAGCGGCCAGGCCTTGAGGTCGGCCGAGGTCGTGCCGTTCTCGGCGAACAGGGTGACGCCGCGGCTTGCCGGATCCGGGAAGATCTGGTCTGTGAGCGTCACCTGGCCCTGGTCGGCGAAGACCTCCACCGACGCGCGGTCGACCAGGATGCGAAGCGTCAGTTCGCCGTTGACGAGGTTCAGCGGAGCACTCTTCACGTCGGCGAACGACGTACTGAAGTCGACCGCCCCGGAGTGCCTGCGATCGACGTACAGCTTCTTGCTCCGGGTGTCGTAGCCGATCTGCGTGTACTGCGTACCGCCGGTACGGACGTTCAACCCGAACCGGCCGGCGGTACCGGCCCGCAGGTGTGCCTCGATCTCGAGCGTGTCGCCGCTGACGTTCACGGCCCTCGTACTGCTCGTAGCCGTGACGTTCCTGACCTGGACGGCCGTCCCGCGAAGGCTCGTGAGGCCGGCTACCGGCTGCTGGACCAGCTGGACCGAGCCGTCGATCGTCCGCAGGGAGAGGTCACGCGGAAAGGTGGTAGCACCCTGCCACGGGGTCGTCGGGATCTGGCCCGCGTACGCCCAGTTGCTCATCCACGCGATCCCGACGCGCTTCCCACCGGTCCCGTTCCACGTGTTCGCGGCATAGAAGTCGCTGCCGAAGTCCATCCAGTGCGCACGCTCGTTCGTACTCGACGCAGGCGAATCGCTCAACCGGAAGTCGTCGGCAAGGACGTGCCCCCACCCGCCACTGCTGTGGTCGACGACCTCGAGATGCGCCTGCTTGCCGATCAGATCCTGTAGATCCCACGACGTCCAGTCGAGCGCCTCACTGTTCGCACCGGTAGCCGACCGTACGACCTTCCCGTCGACGACCAGGTTGACGCCGGTCTGCACATCCCACGGCTTCGCCGGACTGTCCGCGAACAGGATGTCGCCCACCATCAAATGACCCCAGCCGGACGCCTCGGTGTTGTCATCGACGACCTGCAACTGCGCCCGCTTGCCCTGGTACTGGCTGACATCCCAGTTGTTCCAGGTCAGATCCGGCGCATTCGGCCCGCTGGCCGTGGCGACTACCTTGCCGTCGACGAGCAGGTTGACCGCGGTCGGGTTCGGCTGCCCCCACGGGTGGTCGCCGCCCGCCACCTGCAGGTCGATGTACGGGTGGCTGATCGTGAAGACCGGCGACGTGATGGTCCCGGTCCCGGCGTCGCCGTCGGGCGTGAACGTGTCGAGCACCTGTGGCCCAAGCTGATTCGGCAGGCTCGACGGCGACGGACCCGATCCGGCGAACGACCCGGTGGCGGTCCACCCGTCGCCGTACGTCGATCCGGAGAAGTCCGCGAACACCTCGCCCGACGGGAGCGTGCCGAACGGCGTGGCGCCCTCGACGTACGGATGCTGCCCGCCGCCGATCGCGAAGTTCAGGTGCGGCTTGGTGATCGTGAACGCCGGCGAGCTCAACGTCCCGGTGGACCGGTCGCCACCGTTGTAGCTGTTCACGAGACGCGTCCCGACGAAGCCGGACACCTCCTGCTGATCGGGCAGCGTTCCGCTCGCGGGCGCACTCCCGAACGCGTCACCGCTCGTCGTCCAGTCCCCGTAGCTCCCGGACTCGAAGTTCTCCAGCGGTACGCCGGCCGGCGGGGTGTACGTCGCAGGCCCGTCCGGCGTATACGTCGTACCGTCGAACTTCCCCACGAAGTACTGCACCCCCGTGCTGCCGACGCTGACCGACAGCACCCACTTGGTGGTCTTCCCGTCGACCCGCAGCGGAAAGAGATCCGGCATCTCCCACACTCCGCTGATCGAGCCGAACGGCCCGAAGTCGCTGAGATGCTTCCACTGCTTGAGATCCGGCGAGCTGTAGACCGACACCTTGTGCTGGTCCGACAGCGTGATCACCATCCGCCAGCTGTCCTTGTACCAGAACACCTTCGGATCGCGGAAGTCCTTCGAGCCGAGGTCGAGCACCGGGTTGCCGTCGTACCGCGTCCAGCTCCGCCCGTGATCGGTGCTGTAGGCAAGGGATTGCGCCTGGACGCCCGAGCCTTGCTGCACGCTGGTGTACATCGCGACCATCGGCGGGTTCTTCGACGTCCCGAACCCCGTGGTGTTGTGCGTGTCGACGACCGCGCTGCCGGAGAAGAACGCATTGCTTCCGGTGTCGCGCTGCGGGCCGGTGACGGGCACGTTCTGCCAGTGCACGAGATCCTTGCTCGTGGCACCTTCCCAGGTGCCGTAGCTGTAGAGGTGATACTGGCCGTTCTCGTAGACCAGGCCGTTCGGATCGCCCATCCAGCTGTGCGGAAGGCTGAAGTGGAACTGTGGTCGGTAGGGCTCTGCATAGGCACCGGTGGCCAGGCTCGTGGCCAGGACGAGGGACAGCGCCGTACGGAACATGGAGACTCCTGTCAGCGGTCGAGGGTCCAGAAGTGGGCGTTGTGCGGTGCTTCGACGCGCCAGATGGGCGGGGTGGTCGGGTAGACGCGGGTGCTGAGGACACGGCCGGCGCTGGTGAAGACCTCCAGCACCGAGCCGTCGAGGAAGATCCGGGCCGCGGGACGGCCGGATCCCGGATCGAACGCGTCGGACACCTGCATCCGGTCGCGATGGGCGTACGGCGAGAGGCTGGCCTCGGTACGGTCGATCGTCAGCGTGTCCGCGTCCAGCTCGATCACCACCCGCTCGTGGTCGCTGAAGCGGATGATCACCTGCCCGGATCCTTCCGGTACGGCGATCTCGCACTGCGGGCCCGTCGTGCAACCGTCGGCCGGTACGCCGGGGCCGGTGCGGAGCGTGTCGACCGTCGGCACGGGCGCGCTCCGGAGCGACGAGTCGGCGCCGAGCCAGACGACCCGAGGCAGCGAGATGACCCCCGCCCAGTCGTCCCAGCCGTCGCGGTCGCGTCCTTCGGTCAGCCACCCGAAGAGCAGCGGCCCGAACCGGCTGTCGCGCATCGCCGACGCCGCGTAGAAGTTCGTCCCGTGATCGACCCGCTGCGGCGTCACCGGTACGTCGACGTCGAACGACAGGACCTCCGCGGGGCCGCTCTCGGGCGACCACGACGCGACGACCGCGATCCGCCGATTGTCGATTGTCAACAATTGCGGGCATTCCCACGCCGCGCCGGTGTCCTCGCCGCCCGCGACACCACGAGGCAGTTCGGCGAGCGGACCGACGTACGTCCAGTCCCGCAGGTCGCTCGATCGGTAGAGCGTGATGCTCGCGCCGCGGTCGGCGTACCCGGCTCCGACTGCGAGCCACCAGCTGCCGTTCTCCTGCCAGACGAAGGGATCGCGGAACATGATCGCGTCGTCGGCCGGATCCGGCACCACCTGCCGGGCCGGCCCGAACGACCTGCCGCCGTCGTCCGACACCGCGGTCAGCACGGACTGGTACGGGCTTTCGTCGATCCGGCCGGAGTAGTACGCGCGGATCCGGCCGCCGTCGAGGACCGTGTTACCCGACCAGCAGCCGTCGGTGTCCGGCCCGCCCGGCAGCGGGGCCATCGCCGGGCGGTGCAACGTCCAGCGCACGTAGTCGGTCGACGTCGCGTGCCCCCACTCGACCGGTACGTGCATGTCGAGCGTGGGCCGCGACTGGAAGTACAGGTGTACGTCGTCGTCCACCTCGATCGGGCCGTTGGGGTCGTTGAGGTATCCACGCGGCGGCCGGACGTGGAACGCGGGGCGGAGGTGTGCGGCCGTACGAGGGTCGGCCTGGACCTGGGTCAACGGGATGCTCCTGCCGTGATGCCTGCGATGAAGTACCTCTGGGCGAAGACGAACAGCACTACGCTCGGCAGGATCGCCAGAACGACTCCGGCCAGTACCACCGAGATCGAACCGGTGCCGAGGTTGCCCTGCAGGCCGACGAGGCCGAGCGGCAGGGTGAAGCTGTCCTGCGACTGCAGGAAGATCAGCGGCCGGTAGAACTCCGCCCAGAAGCCGGAGAAGTTCAGGATCGCGAGTGTGGCGATCGCCGGGCCGGCCATCTTGGCGTAGATCATCAGGAACGTCTGGAAGTGCCCGGCGCCGTCGATCCTTGCCGCCTCGCCCAGTTCGCGAGGCATCTGCATGAAGTACTGCCGCATCAGGAACGTCCCGAACGCGCTGCCGAGCGCGGAGACCACCAGCGACAGCGGGCTGTCCGAGAGTCCGAGGTACCGGATGATCACGAACACCGGGATGATGATCGTCTGCAGCGGCACCATCATCGTGGCCAGGAAGATCCCGAAGATCACCGAGCGTCCCGGGAAGCTGATCATCGCGAAGGCGTACCCGGACAGCGTGCAGGTGACGGTCTGCCCGGCCACGATCAGCCCGGTGACGAGCACACTGTTCACGAAGAACCGGCCGATCGGGATCCGGTCGAAGACCGCGCTGTAGTTGGAGAAGTCCGGGTGCAGCGGCAACCACTGCGGCGGGTTTCCGAACGCCTCGGCGGGTGTGCGGAGCGAGGTGGTGACCGTCCACAGCAACGGGCCGAGGGCAACCATCGCCGCGACGACCAGCACCATGATGCCGGCGATCCGGCCGATCCGTGCCAGGGTCGTGGTGGAGTGGCTCATTGGTAGAACACCAGCTTTCGTGCCGCGAGGAACTGCAGCCCGGTGATCACCAGGATCGCCGCCAGCAGCACGATCGCGATCGCCGATCCGTACCCGAACTGCAGGTTCTGGAAACCCTTCTGGTACATCTGGATCGTCACCGTCGTGGTCGCCGAACCCGGGCCGCCCTTGGTCATGATGTAAGGCTGGTCGAACAGCTGCATCGCGTTGATCAGGGCAACCACCGCGGCGAACAGGATCGTTGGGCTGATCAACGGGACCTTGATCCGGAACAGTGTCCGCAACGGTCCGGCGCCGTCGATCTGCGCGGCCTCGAGGACATCGGTGGGCACCGACATCAACGAGGCGACGAACAGGACGAACGTGAACCCGACCTGCTGCCACACCGCGATCAGCACGATCGTGCTCGCCGCCCCGAAACCGCTGGTCAGCCACGCCACGTTCGGGATCCCGAGCACGCCGAGGTAGTAGTTCACGACGCCGAACTTGTAGTCGAACAGGTAGCCCATGAAGATCGACACGGCCGCGGTCGACGCCAGCAGCGGCAGGTAGAACGCCGTACGGAACAGTGTCCGTACCCACACCAGCTTGCGCTGGTTCACCAGGACCGCGAGGGCGAGGCCGATGGTCAGCTGCAGTACGACGATCGCGAGCGCCATCCCGAGCGTGACGCCGAACGACTTCAGCACCGGCCCGTCGTTGAACAGCTGCTGGTAGTTCTTCAGCCCGACGTACTGCGGGCTCGAGATCACGTCCCAGGAGAAGAACGACAGGCCGAGCGAGGCGACGATCGGGATCGCGGTGAAGACCGCGACGAACAGCACCGACAGCGCGATCATCGCGAAACCGAACCGCGCTTCCCCGTGCGCGGCCGGATGGCTCCGCCGTTTCACGACCGTCTTCGGTACATCCGCGATGACGGCGGACATCAGCTCGCCCCCGCTGCCTTCTCGAGGTCGGACTGCAGCCCGTCGAGCGCGGCCTTTGCGTTACCGGACGAGATCGCCTGCGTGGTCCGCTGGTTCAGCGCGGTCGCGAGCGCGTTGTAGTACGGCGGGGCGGGGATCGGCGCGGTGTCCGGGTGCTTGGTCAGCGTGTCGTAGAAGACCGACCAGTGCTTCGGCCCGGTCTTGGCGTACCGCGCGGCCGTCACCAGGGACTTCCGGCCGGGGGTCGTCACGTTGCCGGGGAAGACCAGGTCGAACGTGTCCGGCTTCACCAGCAGTTTCAGGACCTCCCAGGCCAGGTCCTTCTTCTTCGACGACTTGAAGATCGCGTACCCGCCGGCGCCGAACAGGTGCCGCTGACTCTTCCACTTCGGGAACATCGTGACGTCGAAGCTGCCGTTCTTCATCCCGGCGTTGGCCAGGCCGCCGGCCCAGAACCCGCCGCCGATCGACATCCCGATCCGGTTCGACGCGAACAGGCCCTGCAGCGTGCCGCCGCCGCCGACATCGGGGGACGGCGAGAGGCCCTTCTTGGTCAGCTCGATCATGTAGTTCAGCGCCTCGACGGTGGCGTCGGAGTTCGCGGTCGGGGCGCCCCACTTCCAGCCGCCCTTGCGTCCAGCGGCGGCCGCGTCACCGGCGTACGCCTTGTTCCACAGCCAGTCGCCGCCGTCGTACTTGCCCTCCTCGAGCAGGTTGGCGTTGTTCGCGTACATGAACGACGTCCAGCTGCCCCACAGCCGGACCACCCAGCCGAACGCGTTGATGCCCTTGAACTTGGCGATTTTCGTCGCCGCGGTCTCGAAGTCCTGGAGTGTCCAGCTCTCGTTCGGCGGTACGACGCCGGCACGCTGGAAGAGCTCGGTGCTGTAGAACATGTTCCCGGCGTTGAAGCTGTCCGGGAGTTCCCACAGGTGGCCCTGGTACATCATCGACTCCACCAGCGCCGGGTGGATGTCGGCGAAGTACTCCTTGAGCGCCGGCAGGTCCTTGGTGACGTAGTCGTCGAGCGGGAGCGCGAGCTCCTTGGACGCCATCAGCTGCAGGCCCTCGGTCGCGACGCTGATGATGTCCGGCGGGGTGCCGGCCGCGATCTGGGTCAGCACCTTCGCCAGGAAGTCGTTCCAGTCGGTGCCGTTGATCGCGGAGATCTCGAACTTGATGCTCGAGTCGAGCTTGGCGATCTGCGGCTGCAACCGGTTCTGCAGCTGGGTGGCCGCCGCCTGCTCGCCGAAGTACAGCATCTTCAGCGACTTCGACGAGCTGCCGCCGCCGTTGCTGCAGGCGGCGAGATCGGCCAGCGCGGCGAGGCTGAGACCGCCGGCTCCGGCCTTCAGCAGGGTCCGGCGGGCCAGCGTCCCACCGGGCGGATGAATACCTGTCATGGGTTCCTCCTAGTCCGCCCAATACGTATTGACCCGGGACGGTAGCAGCGGCTTAGAGTGGGGTCAATACGTATTGGCCCGATCTGTGATAGTTGTTGTCGGCGGTGCCAACGCCGCCGCACCGTGGAGGGGGATCGATGGCGAGGAAGCCTGCCGGCGGGCCGAAACGCGTCACGATGACCGATGTCGCCCGCCGTGCCGGGGTGTCCCAGCCGACCGTCTCGTTCGTGCTGAACGACCGCCGCGACGTCGCGGTCGCCGAGGAGACCCGGCGCCGGGTGCTGCAGGCCGCGGCCGAGCTCGACTTCGTGCCGAACCGCGCGGCCCAGCTGCTCCGGTCGAACCGGTCCTTCACCATCGGCGTCGTGACCAGTGGGATCGTCTCCCAGCCGTACGCCGGTCTGATCGTGCTCGGCCTGCAACAGATCGTCCAGCCGGCTGGATACGTATGTATGGTCGTGGACACCACCGGCGACCCGGGCCAGGGCGACGACGCGGTGGCCAGCCTGGTCGCGCAGGGCGTCGCCGCGATCGTGTACGCGTCGCTCTCGCCGAAGCCGCTGCACCGCAGCCCGCGGCTCGACGGGATCCGGACGATCTTCGTGAACTGCTGGCCGGAGGAGGGGCACTCCGACACGGTGCTGCTGGCCGACGAGTACGCCGGCGGGCGGGCCGCGGCGGCGTCGGTGTTCGAACGCGGGCACCGTGACGTCGCGTTCCTCGGCGGTATGCGCAACGACTACGCGTGCAAGGAGCGCCGGCGCGGTTTCGACGACGCGGCCCGGGCGGCCGGTCTGCGCCCCGCGGATCTTGTGCACCGGTACGGCAACTACCAGATCGGCAACGGGTACGACCTCGCGACCGAGGTGATTCACGAGCACCGGTCGACCGCGCTGGTCTGCGGCAACGACCGGATGGCGATCGGCGCACTGCTCGCCCTGCATGCGCTCGGCCTGACCTGCCCGGACGACGTCAGCATCGTCGGCTTCGACGACCAGCCCGACGTCGCCGACCAGGTCCGCCCCGGCCTGACCACCGCCGCCCTCCCGCACCTCATGCTCGGCCGCCGCGCGGGGGAGCTGGTGCTGGCTGCCCCGGAGGACGCTCCCGCCCGCGAGATCGTCCCCTGCAACCTGATCGAACGCGACTCGGTCGGCGCTCCACCCACCCCGCGCCGCCCGACCCCTCCCACTCCACCCGCTCCGGGTGACGGGCATCGGCGGAGGAACTCGAAGTGATGCATTGGCGGCCGGCGTCGGGGTTTGTCGGGGACGTCATTCCGTTCTGCCACGACGGGCGGATCTGGTTGTTCTACCTGCTGGACGAGCGGCCGGACGACCCGACCGCCGGACCGAGCGGAATGCCGTGGGCGCTGGTGTCGACCACGGACTTCGTGCACTACACGGACCACGGCGTCGTACTGCCTGCCGGCGATCGGGACGCGGTGGACTTCGACTGCTACACCGGCAGCGTGGTCGCGGACGGCTCCCGGCTGCACCTGTTCTACACCGGGCACAACCCGCGGCGCGGCTCGGCGGACGGTGCGTTCCAGGTGGTGTGTCACGCGGTGAGCGACGGCGACCCGACGCGATGGACCAAGCTGCCCGCGGATACCTTTGGTGCACCCAACGGTTTCGTCCCGCAGGACTGGCGGGACCCCTTTGTCTACCGGACCGCTCCGGACGAGCCGTGGCAGCTGGTGCTCGCGGCACGGTACGCCGATGCGCCCGATCGCCGGTGCGGTGTGGTGGCGCGGCTGTCCTCTCCTGATCTGTCGCAGTGGGAACTCGCGCCGCCGTTGTGGGAGCCGCACCGGTACATCACCCAGGAATGCCCGGACGTCTTCCAGTGGGGCGACTGGTGGTACCTCGTGTACTCCGAGTTCAGCGACGCCTTCCAGACGCGGTACCGGATCGCCCGCGGACCGAACGGTCCTTGGCTCGCCCAGCCCCGCGATACCGTCGACGGCCGGGCGTTCTACGCCGCGAAGACGGTGGAGTTCCAGGGCCGCCGGTTCTTCGTCGGCTGGATCCCCACGAAACAAGGCGATGCGTGGCAGTGGGCCGGCGACCTCGCCGTACTCGAAGCACACCAGCAGCGCGACGGTGCGCTCGCTTTCGGACTCCCGTCGGAGGTGGTCGCGGCGTACGGCGATCCGGAAGACGTGAAGCTGTCACCACTCGACGGCGCATCCGCGGAACCCGGCCAAGGAGCCACCGACCGGTACGCCGCCTGGATCGGCGACGTCGTACCGCCGCACTGCCTGATCACGCTGACAGTCGACGTAGCCCCCGACACCCACTCCTTCGGCCTGCTGCTGCACGCGACCGAGGACGGCGAGCAGGCCACCATCCTCCGCCTGGAACCCCAACGCAACCGCCTCGTCCTGGACTACTGGCCCCGCGGCCGCACCGGCCCGGCCCAATGGCAAATCCACGGCGACA
Organism: Kribbella aluminosa; assembly: GCF_017876295.1. NCBI lineage: Bacteria > Bacillati > Actinomycetota > Actinomycetes > Propionibacteriales > Kribbellaceae > Kribbella > Kribbella aluminosa. Next base: position 2,264,926 of record NZ_JAGINT010000002.1, read on the forward strand.
TCCCCCACGCCGTAGACCTCGAATGCCCCTGCCCCCTCCCACCCGGCCGCCATACCCTCCAGGTCCTCCTGGACGGCCCAACAGCCCAGGCAGCAGTCGATCACCGAGTCACCCTCACCTTCCGCTCCGCCCCCACGGTACGTTCCGCCCACGTCGGTCTGTTCGTAACCGACGGCGCCGTAGACCTCGTCGAGCTCCAGGTCGCCCGGCTCGGTGGATAGATCGCGGCGCCATCGTGTGGAGGTCCGCCGTACGACTCTCCTCTTCCGTCACCGCGTCCAGCAGCCTGTACCGGTTCGGCACCGAAGACTTCGCGCACCCGGTCTCGCGCATTTCGGCTCGAAGGGCTACCTGTTCTGCGCCAGCGTGGGCTACGGCACCCGCTGGACGACATCGATCGCCCGGTCCGCGATCCACGGCCACAACCCTCGCCCGGGTCGACCACGCCAGCCCCATGCTCTGGGCGGCCGAAGTCTTCCAAAGCTCCGACACCCACGGCGCCCTCTACATCACGTACTTCACCGGCGAGTCGGCCTCCCCTCACGTGCACTGCACCGTCGGCATCCAGATCCGCGCCGTCCAGCGGACACCCGGACCGAGACCCGCGTCGTCGGCAGCAGCATCGCGAAGATCATCAGCTCCACCAAGCTCGAAGGCCCGTCCGGGATCGCCCATGGTGACAAGGTCTGGCTCTTCACCTCCCGCGGCGACTACATCAACTGCTCGTACAACACCGACGTCAGGGTCCGCGAGTACGTTCTGGGCGGACCCTTCACCCGCGTGAAGACCCTGATGACAACCGCCTCCACAAAACACTGCGGCCCCCGGCCCCACCGTGATCAACGTCGGCGACACAACCCGCATCGCCTTCCACGCCTGCGTCGACGCCAACCGCACCCACTCGCTGCCCTCGGTGATCCCGGGATCCAGAACGTGTACCGGCGCAGTTCGTACGGCGTCAAGGACTTCAACACCCGCCAGGCCTTCACCGCCACCCTCAACTGGGACTCTCACGGCCGCCCTTACCTGGCCTGGCATTGGGATCGGGACTCGCGACTCGGTGGGTGCCGGTTGGGTCGACGTGGAAGGTGAAGCCGTGGGGTGTGGTCCATTCGAGGGTCTTGTAGTCGATGCGGCGTACGTTCCAGCCGCGGGCGTGGGTTTTGACCCGGTGGCCGAAGCGGCCGAGTGGGGCGAGGTTGGTGGTGCTGGTTTGTGCGGGTGGGCCGAGGGGGTGGTAGGGGTGGATGTGGTCGAGGTCGATGGTGTTGGTGGTTTCGCGGTTGCCGTAGGGGAAGAGTTCGACGGGGTGGGTGAGTTTGATGTGTTCGCGGATGCGGGTGGGGATTTCGTAGGCGTTGACGCTGATGGCGTTGTTGAGGTCGATGACGGGTGTGACGGTGTAGGGGCCGTGGCCGACGAGTTCGGTGAGTTGGGTGGCGAGGAGTGGTCCGATGGTTTCGGCGCGCAGTACGCCGGTGCCGGTGGCGAGGGTGTGGTCGGTGAGGTGTACGACGACCTCGGTCTTGCCTGGCCGCACCGGTGCCTTGCGGGCACGGGTCGGGACCGTCGAGCTGCCCGGTCCATCTGATCCGCCCGCTCCACCCGCTCCACCCGCTCCACCCGCTCCACCCGGTCCGCTCAGTCCACCCGGTTCACCTAGTCCACCCGGTCCGCCCGGTCGACCTGCGCTGTCCGGTCCACCTGGTCCGCACCAGTCGCCTGGGTCGCCTGGGTTGGTTCGGCTGTGCGGGTGGGCGGGGCCGCTCGGGCCGGTGTGGGTGGGATTGGTGTGGGTGGGGTTGGTGTAGGCGTCGTGTTTGATCTGGGCGAGGCGGGCGTTGAGCGCCTTGAGTGCGGCAGGGTCCATCGGCGAACCGTGGTCGGGTTCGCTGTGTGGATGCGGGTGTTGTGCTGGTGGGTGGTTGTCGAACGGGTCGGCCAGTGGTTCGGGGTCATCGGGCCCGGTGGCTTCCAGCCAGGGATCGTCCGGTGGCCCCGTGGGTACCTGCCGGTCGGCCGGGTCGGGAATCGCGGTGCGGCCACACAGGCCGGAACTGGCTGTGCGGCCGGGCAAGCTCAAGTCGTCGATGCCTCCGGAGCTACCTGAGTCGTCCGCCAAGCCGGGGTTGGCGCGACGACTGGTGCTCGGACCAGTGCTCGAACCGGCGCTCGGGGTCGTGCTCGAGGTGGTACTCGAGGTCGTGCACGAGTCGGTGGGCGGGGCGGTGCTCGGGGTGGTGCTGGAGGTGATGCTTGAGTCGGTGTGCGGAGCGGTGCTTGGGGTGGGGTTGGTTGGGGATGGGTTTGGGGTGTGGGGTTGGTGGGTTGGGTCGGCTGTGGCTGTGGCTGTGGTTTGGGCTTGGGTGAGGAGTTCTTGGGTGAAGTAGGGGTCGGGGAGGATGTCGATGGCGTGGGCTCGGCGGTGCTGGAGGGGGCGGGTGTCGCCGAGGGTTTTGAGAGCTTCGGCGATGCTGGTGATGGCGGCGTCGTGGCGGTTGACCGCGGCGGCTGGTGCTTTGATGTAGATGGTCTTGTTGCCGTGGTTGTCGCCGCGGCCGACGAACACGCCGCGTTCGTCCGCGGCGGCAGCGGCCTCGTCGGTGGCGTGTTGCGGGTCGGCGTGCAGCTTGGCGGCCTGGGCGATCTTGTCCAGGCGGTACGGGGAGATGGTGTCGATCAGGGGGGCGGTGCGGCGGTCGACGTACTCGGCGGCCGGGTGGTCGAGGCGGGTGCAGGCGCGCACGATCTGGCGGGCCTTCCAGGCGGTGGCCTCGCCGGTCCGGACACGGGCCCAGGTTTGGGGGAAGCGGTGGCGGAGTGCGAGGGCGTCGGCGATCAGGTCCCGGCCGACGCCGGGAGACACTCCGAGCACGATCGCGAACTCGGCGACCGCGAACTCCGCGATCTCCGGGCAGCCGGCACCGCCCAGAACCACCGCCCGCTCGCGGCCGTCACAGGAACGGCGCGACGGCCGGGAACCACACACCGAGGGGTGGTAGCGGTCGGCGTAGGCCTGGGCGCAGGCGAGCAGATCGGCATCGGACCGGTTCGCGGCCGCGCGGCAGCCAGCGGCCCGCTCCAGCAGGTCGCGGGTCGGCAACGCATCCAGATCACACTCGAACATGTGTTTGATTCTACGGGATCGAGTTCGAGTTCGCCAAGTCGTCGGGAGGCTTGAATTCCGTTGTCCACAAGGGGAAACGTCACATTCCGGGAGGGTCCGAACCGGGTATGCGCCGGCATGGTCGAGAGGGGTTCGCTGAGTCGTGGGTGTTGGCTGGCGGAAACCACCACGATCCACGACTCGAGGAGCGGGGTCGATCCGGGTGGGATGGGGCGGTGGTTGTCGAGGGGGCGGCGCGGCTGTGGTGACCCGCGCCGCCCGATGACGCGCGCCGTGGCGGTGACCGTGCCCGGGTATCGGGGTGGCCTGCGTGGTGGTGCCGTGGGCGGGTGTGGGGGTGCGTGGCGTGGCGTGGCGGTGACGTGGGTCGTTCGCGGTGACGTATGCGGTGTGGCGGTGAGGTGGGTGGTGCGGTGGTGAAATGCGTGGGGTCGCGGTGAGGTGCGGGGTGGGATTGGGTGGGCCTGAGGGGCTCCGGGGTACCGTCTGATGTGGTCTGGGAAAAACCAGTTCAGCTCTTTTCCTGAAGAGGTTCTGCTCTTAGGATGCCGGGCAAGCTAAACCGGTATATCTGGGGAGTGTGAGGCGATGTCGGATCCGGTGAAGGTCTCCCGTAGGACTCTGGTCACCGTTGGTGGGGCCGGGCTGGCGGTGGCGCTGGCCGGGGGTGGCGGCACGGCCGCGGCGGCCTCGGGTGGCGTAGCGGCGGAGGGCGCACCTGGCGGCGTAGTGGAGAACGGTGCGCCTGGCGGCGTTGCGGCGGGGGGCGCGGGTGGTCGTGTGGCGGGGGCTGTGCCGAAGCCGGGGTCGGGTGGGATTCCGCCGGGGCCGTCGACGTACGGGTGGAATCCGGCGGACCTGCTCGACTTCGATCCGGCTAGGCATCCGTGGGGGCGGCACCTGCGTTGTCTGGTCCCGCTGGCGCCGCGGATCGCGCCGTTCGCGCCGACCCAGGCGCACCCGGACCTGGACCCCGGCGTGCGGCTGTCGACGCTCAGCCTGGACGACGCCGGCACCATCTACGAAGGCCGCAACCAGCCGATCGGGCTGGAAGGGCATACCTACACACAGCGGTTCTGGCCGTACATCGACGTCTGGGGGACCTGGCACGGGCAGGTGCTGCCGTCGGTGCCGAGCGACGTGGTCGCGAACCCGGGCGCCCCCGGCCGCAACTACGGCGTCATCGACATCCCGAACCCGGGCTGGACCGAGGCCGCGCACAAGAACGGCGTGAAGACCATCGGCGGCTGGTTCTGGCCGCGGTCCGGTGTCGACTTCGGCGAGTTCCTGGTGCAGGCCGCGGACGGTTCGTTCCCGGTCGGCGACAAGCTGATCGAGATCCGCCGGTACTTCGGGTTCGACGGCCTGTTCATCAACCAGGAAGCCACGATCACCACCACCCAGGCCGGCAAGCTGCGCGACCTGTTCCGCTACATCAAGGCACAGGACCCCGCCTTCTACCTGCAGTACTACGACGCCGACCTGCCGAACGGCGACCTCGACTACCAGAACACGCTGAACGCGCGCAACGTCCCGTGGCTCGGCAGCCCAGGCGACCAGACCGTCGACTCGATCTTCATCAACTACGGCTGGCCGTACGCCGACTCGGACCTGAGCGGCAGCGCGAAGACCGCGACTGCTGCCGGGTTCGACCCGCGCGCGGTCGCGTTCGCCGGCGTCGAGCATCAGCAGGGCGGCTTCAACCCGGAGGAATGCTTCACCGACTACGCGTACCCGGGCCACCCCGGCCCGGTCTCTGTCGGGCTGTTCGTCGAGGACCAGTACTGGGCGACCGCCGCGAACTCCGGCGCCACCACGACGCCGGAAGGACGCGCGAAGTACCGCGACCTCGAACAGCGCTTCTGGTCCGGCCCGACCGGCAACCCGGCGACCTCCGGGCGGCTCGAGCCGCGCAAGCCGCCGTACCGCACGGACGTTCTGAACTACAAGAAGTGGGACGGTATCGCGCACGGCATCGTCGAGCGGTCGACGTACGGCGCGCTGCCGATCGTGACGTCGTTCAACATCGGCGTCGGCAGCACGTTCTACCTCGACGGCAAGCAGGTCCGCGACAGCGGCTGGGACAACCAGGGCTGCGCGGACCGGTCGCTGACCTGGCAGTTCTGGACCGACGGCGTCACGGTGACCCTCGACGAGAGCACGGCGTACGAAGGCGCGCACAGCCTCGCGCTGTCCGGCACGGGCGTCATGCACCTGTTCAAGACCGACATCACCCAAGCCGCCGCCACCGAGGTCCGTGTTGTCGCGCAAGGCCTGTCCACGCTGGAGGTCGGTGTGACCCGCCGTACGAACCCAGGCAGCGTCAAGTGGATCCGGCTGACCGCGGCGAGGCGATCGGCCGGCTGGACCGAGTACCGCGGCCGCGTCCCCCGGGACAACGACCGGATCGCCCGAATCTCCTTGCGTACCAGCGGATCCGGCCACCTGGGCAAGATCCTCCTCGCCGACGCCCGAACCGCCGACACGGCCCCGACCCGCCCCAGAATCTTCACGGTCGCCGACGCAGGTCCCGGCGCCGGCGCGACCCGCCACCTGACCTTCGCCTGGCACCTCCAGCCGGACGCCACGGCGTACGACGTCCTCCAGAACCACCGCTGGCTGGGCCGCGTCCACCGTGACGTGTTCTTCGCCGAATCCGTGGACCTCACCAACGGCCGGACCTTCGACCTCGTCCCGATCGCCCCGAACGGCAACCGCGGCCCGTCCATCCGCACCACCTTGTAGCTCCGCACGGGGGCGCCACGCCGAGTGGCGCCCCGTCGAGTTCTTGCAAAGATCGATCGACATATTGCGCAACTGTGTCCGGGGTATTACGGTCTGTCGCTAACCGCCCCGTCGAGAGTGAGCTGCGCATGTTCCGGTCGATGAATCCCCGGAGGGCACGCGCTGTCGTGCTCGCCGCCTGCGGCGCGCTGGTCGCCGCGAGCCTTTCCGTCCTCGCCCCCACATCCGCCTGGGCCGCCGCATCCGGCGGCGTCGGCGCGACCTTGCCGTACGTCGAAGTACAGGCCGAGAACTCGTCCACCACCGGGACCGTGATCGGGCCGAGCGCCGACTACAACACGCTCGCCGCCGAGGCGTCGTACCGCAAAGCCGTGACGTTGCAGGGCAGCGGGAAGTACGTCGAGTTCACGACGCCGGTCGCGACGAACTCGATCGTGTTCCGCTACAGCATCCCGGACACCGGGTCCGGCTCGGTCTACACGCCGCAGCTGTCGTTCTACGTCAACGGGTCGAAGCAGTCGAACTTCACGCTGACCAACGCGTACAGCTGGTACTACGGCGGCTATCCGTTCACGAACTCCCCGGGCAGCAACCCGCACCACTTCTACGACGAGGCGCATCGGCTGTTCCCGACGACGTACCCGGCCGGTACGAAGTTCCGGCTGCAGGTCGACGCCGAGGACACGGCCGCCTCGTACACGATCGACTTCGCCGACTTCGAGAACGTCGCCGGTGCGCTGACCCAGCCGGCCGGATCGGTCGCGGTGACCAGCCAGGGCGCGGACCCGACGGGTGCCGCGGACTCCACGAACGCGTTCAACGCGGCGATGGCCGCGGCCGGCGCGGGCGGCACCGTGTGGATCCCGGAGGGGACGTTCAAGATCCCAGGGCACCTGATCCTGAACAACATCACGATCAAGGGCGCCGGTATGTGGCACTCGACGATCGTTGGTGCGGCCCCCGGTTTCTACGGCAACTACGCGCCGAACGCGAGCAGAGGCGTACATCTGTCGGACTTCGCGATCTTCGGGGACGTACAGGAACGCAACGACGGCGCGCAGGTGAACGGCATCGGTGGTGCGCTGAACAACTCGACCGTGGACCGGGTGTGGATCGAGCACGAGAAGGTCGGCGCCTGGATGGACGGCCCGCTCGACAACCTGGTTTTCAACGGCATGCGGATCCGCAACGTGACGGCGGACGGTGTGAACTTCCACGACGGCGTCACGAACTCCAAGGTGACGAACAGCGACCTGCGCAACCTGGGTGACGACGGCCTCGCGACGTGGTCGGACCAGAACGCGGACGCGAACGACTCCTTCGACCACAACACCGTGCAGTACCCGATCCTGGCCAACGGCATCGCGATCTACGGCGGCCACGACAACTTCGTCACCGACAACCGGGTCATCGACGCCGGGCTCACGCAGGGCGGCGGCATCCACGTCGCGCAACGGTTCAACTCGACGGCGCTCGGGCGGACCGACGTACTGCGGAACACCATCATCCGGTCCGGCAGCCTGGACCCGAACTGGCAGTTCGGCGTCGGCGCGCTGTGGTTCGACGCCCGCGACGGCGCGATGTCCGGATTGACGAATGTTGACAATCTTCTGATCCAGCAGAGCCCGTACGAGGCGATCCAGTTCGTGTCGGGCTCGAACATCAGCAACGTCAGGATCAACAACGCGACGATCCAGAACACCGGGACCTGGGTGGTCCAGGAACAGGTCGGCGGCTCGGCGACGATCACCAACAGCACCGCGACGGGCACCCAGGCGCCAGGCCCGATCTACAGCTGCGGCGTCGGCTTCACGCTCACCGACGGCGGCGGCAACTCGGGTATCTTCGGCGCCGGACAATGCCAGAACATCACCGCGCCCGCGTTCCCGCCGTACCTGCCGGACAACGGTTCGTCGATCGCGATCAGCCCGACGGCGCTGAGCTTCGGATCGGTCGCGACCGGTACGTCGAGCTCGGCGCAGACCGTCACCGTCACGAACAGCGGTACGGCGGCGGCCCCCGGTCAGCTCGGTCGGGATCACCGGTGACTTCACGCAGACCAGCAACTGCGGCACCAGCATCGCGGCCGGCGCCTCGTGCACGGTGAACGTGACGTTCACGCCGACGGCGGCGGGCGGCCGGACCGGAAACCTGTCCGTCAACGCCGCTGGAGTGCTGAGCACCGTGCCGCTGTCGGGCACCGGCGTCGCGCCCGGGCCAATTCTGAACGCGAACCCGGGCAGCCTGTCCTTCCCGGACACATCGGTGGGCAGCGCGTCGCCGACGCAGACCGTCACGCTGACGAACTCGGGTACGGCGTCTGCGACGGTCTCCGGTGTTGCTGCAACCGGCGACTTCAGCCAGACCAACAACTGCGGAGCCGTCCCGGTCGGCGCGTCCTGCACGGTCACGGTCACGTTCAGGCCGACCGCGTCGGGAGCGCGGTCCGGCGGCGTGACGGTGACGAGCAACGCCAACAACAGCCCGACGTCGATCTCCCTGACCGGCAACGGCATCGGGACCGACACCAACCTCGCACTCAGCAAGCCGACCACGGCCAGCAGCCAGGTCAACGGCACACAAACCCCCGCTACAGCAACGGATGGCGACGCAAACACCTACTGGGAGAGTGTCAACAACGCCTTCCCGCAGTGGTTGCAGGTGGATCTCGGCGCGACCCGAAGCATCGGCAAGGTGACGCTGAAGCTCCCGCCGTCGTCGGCCTGGGGCACGCGTACACAGACGTTGTCGGTGCAGACGAGCGCTGACGGATCCAGCTTCAGTACGGCGGTCGCGTCCGCGACGTACACGTTCACGTCGCCCATGAACGTCGTCAACATCGCCGTACCGACGACCAGCGCTCGCTATGTGCGGGTCAACATCACGGCGAACAGCGGATGGCCCGCCGGACAGGTGTCGGAATTCGAGGTGTACCCGAGCGGTGGCGCGGGGGCGACCCTGAGCGCCAACCCGTCCTCGCTCACCTTCGCATCGCAGACCCTCAACACAACCAGTGCCGGGCAAGCGGTCACCGTGACCAACACAGGCAGCCTCGCGGCCTCGGTCTCGAGCGTCACGGCCACGGGCGACTACACGCAGACCAACAACTGCACGACCATCGCAGTCAGCGCGTCCTGCACGGTCAACGTCAGCTTCCGGCCGACCGCGTCCGGCAGCCGCGCCGGCACGCTGACAATCAACAGCAACGCGACCAACACCCCGAGCACCGTCGGGCTGTCCGGCACCGGCGCCGGCTCGACGAGCACGAACCTCGCCGCGGGCAAGCCCACCAGCGAGTCCAGCCACAACGACGTCTACCCGTCGAGCAACGTGACCGACGGCAACCAGTCGACGTACTGGGAGAGCGCGAACAACGCCTTCCCCCAGTGGATCCAGGTCGACCTCGGCGCCGCCACCAGCGCCAGCCGGATCGTCGTACAACTGCCGGCTTCCTGGGGAGCGCGCACAGAGACCTTGTCGGTTCTCGCCGGCACCAACGGCACGACCTTCGACACGCTGGTCGGCTCCGCGAACTACTCCCTTGCCCCTAGCAACAACAACACCGCAACCATCACCTTCACCCCGACAACCCAGCGCTACTTCCGCCTGAACGTCACCGCCAACACAGGCTGGCCAGCAGCCCAACTCTCCGAACTCCAGATCTGGAACTCCTAGGCTGTGCCAGAGCGCTGTCTCTCGTGCTCAGCTGACCGTTGGTCATCTCGACAGCCATCGGGAACGGGTGCTCGCAGTACTCCTCGACCGTCGGTGCGTGGTACACGACCTGCTCGCCGACGGTCTCGGTCAGCAAAGCGGCGTACTGGGGCCGGTGAGGTGGTCGCCGGCGATGCTGATGGTGGTGCCGATGAGATCGGGGCGCTTGAGGATCGCGAAGGCGCTGCGCCCGATGTCGTCGGGCGCAGCGAAGGAGAACGTGGTCCGCAGGATCGTCGGTACGCCGTACTTCGTGAACAGCGCGTCTGCCTCGCCCTTCGCGTCGAAGTGCGGGACCTTGTAGCGCCCGTCGTCCAGGCTCGGTACGTCGTCCCGCCTGGCGAAGAATGATCGGATGCCCTCGAGTCGACCAGGTGCTGTACGCCGGCGTCGCGGGCGGCCCGCGCCGCGATCTCGGCCTGCTCCAGCTCCATCTCGGCCCGGGTGCGCGTGGCCTGCTGCGCCGGGGTGAGCGGAGCCCAGTAGTTCGTCACCATGTAAGCGCCGTCCGCGCCGTTGAACGCGGCCCGTACGCTCGCCTCGGCGTCGAGGTCGGCCGCCGCCACCTCGGCGCCGGCCGCCGCGAGCTCCTGCGCCTTGGCGGAGTCCGGATAGTCCTTCGGGTTGATGTGTCAACCCAGGTGGGTAGGATGGTTGGTGTGAGCAAGGGACCGTGGCTCGGCGACGGCGAGCAGAAGGCATGGCGCAGCTATCTGCTGATGCAGCGGACGCTGGAGACGCACCTGGAGCGGCACCTCCAGCGGGACTTCGGGCTGTCCACGCCGGACTTCGAGATCCTGGTCAACCTGTCCGAGTCGGAGCACGGCCGGATGCGGGCGTTCGAGCTCGGCCGGTCGACGCAGTGGGAGAAGAGCCGGCTGTCGCATCACCTGTCCCGGATGGAGAAGCGCGGCCTGATCCGCAAGGAGGCCTGCGAGTCGCGGTACCCGGAGATCGTCATCACCGAAGCGGGCACGGCGGCGATCGAGGCGTGCGCGCCGGCGCATGCGGCGCGGGTCCGGGAGTTCTTCGTCGACGTGTTCGGGCCGGAGCGGTTCGCGATGCTCGGCGAGGCCGCGGACGAGGTCGTCGAGGTGGTCGGCAAGCATTGCGCGACCGACTGCGCGCTCGGCTCCTGAGAACTGTTCTCAGGGACCTTTCAGCAGAACTTGACGGTGGCTTGAGCTTCTCTTGGAGCGCGGCTGAAGCGCCTCGGCCGAGTCTTGGGGCATGGTCAGAACAGATGAATCCCAGCCCAACCGTCCGCGCTGGTTGCGCCGCGCGTCGGCCGCCGCGATAGCCACGGCCGTCCTCGGTGTCGGCGCGACCGGGGTGTCGGTCGCGGTCGTCTCGGCGAAGCACTCGAGCAGCAGCACCTCGGGGACGACGTCCAGCAGCTCGACCTCCAGCAGCTCCAGCTCAGGAAGCAGCTCGAGCACCAGCGGTCTCGGCTCGACGGCCTCCGGCTCCTCGACCGCGCAGGGTGGGAGCCACGGATCATGACCGCCGCCCGCACCTGGTCCGCCTGGAGCTGCACGGTCCGCCTGACCGTCGACGATCCGGCCGTACTCGGTGCTGCCTGCGGTGAGCTCAGGACCCTGATGGACCGCGTCGACAAGGCCGCGAGCCGGTTCCGCCCGGACTCCGAGCTGTCGATTGTCAACAATCGTGCAGGTGCCCTCGTGCCGGTTTCCCGGCTGCTGGTCGACCTGGTCGACGTCAGCCTGGTGGCGGCGCAGGTGAGCGGCGGGGCGGTCGACCCGACCGTCGGTCCCGCAGTGATCGCGGCGGGGTACGACGCCGACATCGAGACGGTACGGCGGCGCTTCCCGCAGGAGCCCGGTGAGCCGAAGCCGGTGGCCGGCTGGCAGCAGGTCCGGTTGAACCGGAAGCTGGCGATGCTCGGCGTACCGAAGGACTGCGCGCTCGACCTCGGTGCCACCGCGAAGGCGTGGACCGCGGACCGCGCCGCGAACGTGCTCAGCAAGCGCTACGGCTGCGCGGTGCTCGTCGAGATCGGCGGCGACCTGCGCGCAGCCGGCGTACCGAAGAAGCCGTGGGTCATCACGGTCGCCGAGCGCGCCGGTGAGATCGGCGTACTCGTGACGCTGGGGCACGGCGGTCTGACCAGTTCGACCCGGACGGTACGGCGGTGGCAGACGCCGGCCGGCTACGGCCACCACGTCATCGACCCGCGCACGGGTCTCCCCGCGGACGGGCCGTACCGCACCGCGTCCGTGTGGGCGCCGACCGCCGTACGGGCGAACACCTTCAGTACTGCGCTTGTGGCCACAGGGGATGGCGCGCTCGGCCGGCTGAAGCTTGCTGGGCATCCGGCGCGGTTGATCGACGCGGACGGTGAGGTCACCGAGTTGTCGGGCTGGCCGACGGCGAGCAGGGCCGCCTGATGACGCTCTGGTACCTGGCCCGTGCAGCCGGCGTGGTCACGATGGTCATGTTCACGATGTCGGCAGTACTCGGCATGGTGATGCCGCGAGTGCAGTCGGCCGAACGGCGGTTCTGGCTGCAGTACGTACACCGCTCGGCTGCTGTGACCGGTCTGGTCCTGCTGGTGACGCACGTGGTCGCAGTGATCGCCGACAGCTACGTGAGCATCAGCCCGGTCGTTCTGGTGTGGCCGTTCGCGTCTGGCTACCGGCCGTTCGCCATGGTCGTCGGTGTGCTCGCGCTCTACAGCCTGGTACTGGCGTCACTCGTCGGAGCGGCGCGTGGCCGCCTGGCCGTGTCCGAGAGGTTCACGAAGTACTGGCGCAAGCTGCACATCGCTGCGTCGGTGGGGTGGCTCTTGTCCATCGGGCACGCACTGCTGGCCGGCACGGACCGCAGTACGCCGTGGATGCTCGGCATCACGATCGGCTGTCTGGCCGCGGTAGCGACTGCAGGTGCCTATCGGCTCAACGCACTACCTACCAGAGTTTGGAGGACCCAGTGATCACCGTGGACGACGTGAGAGTGATCGGTGAGGCCAGAGTCCTCGCGGGACTCGACCAGGGGCGCCTGGACTTCCAGCGGCACCTGTTGACGCACGGACAACAGCCTGAGCTGACCCGCCACGAGTACGTGCGGCTGTGTGAAGCAGTAGGACTCAGGGGACGTGGTGGTGCCGCGTTTCCGGTCGCCCTGAAGGTGCAGGACCTTCCGGCTCGTGGTGTGGAAGCCGTTGTGGTCAACGGTTCTGAGAGCGAGCCGGTGAGCCGCAAGGACCGTCTGCTTCTTACCCGTGCGCCCCACCTCGTTCTTGACGGTGCGGTCGGTCTGGCGCATGCACTGCGCGCACCACACGTGCTGATCGCCGTACATGACCAGGAGGCGGCCACGTCGCTCCGGGAGGCGCTGATGGAGCGCGACGACCAGTTGGCGATCGAAGTACGTGAGACACCGGGCCGGTTCGTCGCAGGGGAGGCCCGTGCGGTGTTGAGCGTGCTGGAAGGCGGTACTGCCGTACCACCGGGGCGTCGGGTGCTGCCGACGCGCAAGGGGTACCACCGGCGTCCGACGTTCCTCTCCAACGTGGAGACGTTCGCCCAGCTCGCCGTACTGGCGCGGCTCGGGTCTCGTGGGTACAGCAGCACCGGGCTGAGCAGTGAGCCGGGTACGCAGCTCCTGACGATCGGCGGGGCCGTCCAGCACCCCGGCGTACTGGAGACACCGAACGGTGTCCCACTGGACACAGTCCTGCAGTACGCCGGTGCGGAACCGGGCCCTGTCCTGCTGGGCGGGTACCACGGGCGCTGGCTGCCGAACACCGACGGCCTGACGCTCCAGCGGCCGGAGGTGTCCGCGGGCATCATCCTGGCGCTCGGCTCCGACACCTGTCCGCTGGGAGAGGTCACCCGGGTCGCCGAGTGGCTGAGAGGTCAGTCAGCAGGACAGTGCGGCCCGTGCGTGTTCGGCCTCGGCGCTCTGGTCGACGACTTCGCCCGGATCACGATCGGCGACCCGGACGGCTGGTACGACGCCCAGCGGCATCTCGGGCTGGTTCCGGGCCGAGGAGCCTGCGCGCACCCGGACGGGACTGCGAGGTTCCTCACATCGGCGCTCGAGGTGTTCGAGGACGACGTACGGCGGCATCTCAACCACGAGGGGTGCGGCAGGCCGGTCCGCGGCGTGCTGCCGGTATCGGGAGGCCAGCGGTGAGCAGGCTGGAGATCGACTGGACCCGGTGCGACGGGCACGGCTTGTGCGCCGGGCTGTTGCCCGACGACATCGCCCTCGACGAGTGGGGATTCCCGGTGCTCCGGGGCCGCGAGATCACCGCCGGTGAGCTGCCGGATGCGCGCCGCGCTGTGCTCGCCTGCCCGGCTCTCGCACTGCGTCTCACCAAAGGTCTCACCAAACGATGACAGGCTCGTCCCAACACCACACCAGTGACAAAGGTGGACTAATCTCTGAGTGACCGCACAATGTCGTGCGGTCCGGCGGGAGCCGACCGCCGACGTCACGTGTGGAGACGGTGGGGAATGCAGAGCAAGCTGGACGTCCTGAAGGCCGATGTGATCGCGAAGGCGGTGGCCACGGGGACCCATGGGCACGACAAAGTGGTCGACCCGGTCAGGCTGAAGACCTTCCTCGAGCAGTACTACCGGCATGTTGCCGCCGAGGACGTCGCCGAGCGCCAGCCGAACGACTGCCTGGGGGCCGCGCGGCACCACTACAAGTCGGCCATGTCCCGGCCGCAGGGTACGGCGAAGGTGCACGTGTTCACCCCGACGCCCGAGGAGTTCGGCTGGTCCGCGGCCGGCCGGACCGTGGTCGAGATCGTGGTCGACGACATGCCGTTCCTGGTCGACACCGCGGCGATGGTGATCACCGAGCGGAACCTCGAGCTGCAGCTGCTGATCCACCCGCAGTTCGTGGTCCGGCGGGACGTCGCCGGCACGCTGCAGGAGGTCCTGGACGACACCACCTCGGCGGACGAGCACGACCTGGTCCGCGAGAGCTGGATGCACCTGGAGATCGAGCGGATCGCCGACGTCACCGAGCACCGTGCGCTCGAGCAGGACCTGCTCAAGGTGCTGAACGACGTCCGCGAGGCCGTCGAGGACTGGCCGAAGATGCACGAGAAGGCCGTCAGCATCGCGGCCGGCCTGCACGCCGCCGATCTGCCGGTGCCGGAGAGCGAGGTGGAGGAGGCCCGCGAGCTGCTGGAGTGGCTGGCCGACGAGCACTTCACCTTCCTCGGCTACCGCGAGTACGACTTCACCATGGAGGGCGCGCAGGGCATCCTGCGTGGCAGCGCCGGCACCGGGCTGGGCATCCTCCGGCCGGACCCGAGGCCGGGCTCCGGCAAGCTGCCGCCCGAGGTAAGCGCCAAGGCGCGTGAACGCAAGCTCATGATCCTCACCAAGGCGAACTCCCGCTCCACCGTGCACCGCTCGACCTACCTGGACTACGTCGGCATCAAGCAGTTCGACGAGAACGGCGACGCGGTCCGCGAGTGCCGGTTCATCGGCCTGCTGTCGTCAACGGCGTACACGGAGAGCGTTATGCAGGTCCCGGTGCTGCGGCGCAAGGCGCTGGAGCTGTTCCGGCTGACTGGCTTCGACCCGAACAGCCACAGCGGCAAGGGCCTGCTGGACGTACTGGAGACGTACCCGCGCGACGAGCTGCTGCAAGCGCCGGTGGAGGACCTGCTCCCGATCGTGCAGTCCGTCCTGCACCTGCAGGAGCGGCGCGCGGTCAAGCTGTTCGTACGCCGTGACGTCTACAACCGGTACCTGTCCTGCCTGGTGTACCTGCCGCGGGACCGTTACACGACGGCGGTCCGGCTGCGCATGCAGCAGATCCTCAAGGACGCCATCGGCGCCGAGTCCGTCACGTACGCGGCGTACGTCACCGAGTCCGTGCTGGCCCGCGTGCACTTCGTGGTCCGGATGAAGCAGGGCGAGACCGTAGGCGAGTACGACGCGGACACCCTGGAGCAGCAGGTCGTCGAGGCGACCCGTGCCTGGGAGGACGACTTCACCGCGGCGCTGCACGCGCAGGGCGGCGACGGCGCGGTCACCAAGCTGTTCCGCCGGTACGCCGACGCGTTCCCGGAGGCGTACAAGGAGGACTTCGACGCGCGCGTCGCGGTCAACGACGTCCACGTGCTGGACGGGCTGCCCGCGGACAACGGGCTGGCCATGTCGCTGTACAGCCCGATCGACGAGGAGTGGGAGGGCGAGCGCCGCTTCAAGGTGTTCCGCACCGGGTCGGCGCTGTCCCTGTCGCACGTGCTGCCGCACCTCAGCGCGATGGGCGTGGAGGTCGTCGACGAACGCCCGTACGAGATCCGCCGTGCCGACGGCAGCATGGCGTACATCTACGACTTCGGGCTGCGGGCGCCGGAGGACAGCGAGGAGCGCGAAGAGCTGCGCACACTGTTCTCCGACACGTTCCAGGCGGTATGGGAGGGCCGGGCCGAGTCCGACAGGCTGAATGCGCTCGTACTGCGTGGCAGCCTCAGCTGGCGGCAGGTGTCGATCCTGCGCGCGTACCAGCGCTACATGCGCCAGGGCGGTACGCCGTTCAGCCAGGCCTACATCGAGAACACCTTCCTGAACCACGTGGACGTGGCGGGCCTCCTGGTGCAGCTGTTCGAGACCAGCTTCGACCCGGCGCGCGGTGCGGCCGACGACCCGGACCGGACGATGCGTACGGACCAGCTGGAGAAGGAGATCCTGGCGGCGCTGGACACGGTGCAGAGCCTGGACGAGGACCGCATCCTGAGGTCGTACCTGACCGTCATGAAGGCGACCCTGCGGACGAACTACTTCCAGCCGGGGCCGGACGGCCGGCCGCGGCCGTACATCTCGCTGAAGCTGGAGCCGAAGGCGATCCCGGACCTGCCGCAGCCGCGGCCGGCGTACGAGATCTTCGTCTACTCGCCGCGGGTCGAAGGTGTGCACCTGCGGTTCGGCGCGGTCGCGCGCGGCGGTCTGCGCTGGTCGGACCGGCGCGAGGACTTCCGGACCGAGGTGCTCGGCCTGGTGAAGGCGCAGATGGTGAAGAACTCGGTGATCGTGCCCGTCGGCGCGAAGGGCGGGTTCTACGCCAAGCAACTGCCGGACCCGTCGGCGGACCGGGACGCCTGGCTGGCCGAGGGCATCGCGTCGTACAAGACCTTCATCTCCGGGCTGCTGGACATCACCGACAACATCGTCGCCGGTGACATCGTTCCTCCTCGGGACGTGGTGCGGTACGACGGGGACGACGCATATCTGGTGGTTGCCGCGGACAAGGGAACGGCGACGTTCTCCGACATCGCGAACGGGGTCGCGAAGGAGTACGGGTTCTGGCTGGGCGACGCGTTCGCGTCCGGCGGCTCGGTCGGGTACGACCACAAGGCGATGGGCATCACCGCCCGCGGCGCCTGGGAGTCGGTCAAGCGGCACTTCCGCGAGCTCGGCCACGACTGCCAGAACGAGGACTTCACGGTCGTCGGCGTCGGCGACATGTCCGGTGACGTGTTCGGCAACGGGATGCTGCTGTCGGAGCACATCCGGCTGGTCGCGGCGTTCGACCACCGGCACATCTTCCTGGACCCGGCGCCGGACGCGGCGGTGTCCTTCGCCGAGCGGCGGCGGCTGTTCGAGCTGCCGCGATCCTCGTGGGCGGACTACGACGCGTCGCTGATCTCCGCCGGCGGCGGGGTGTACCCGCGAACCGAGAAGGCGATCCCGATCTCCTCGCAGGTCCGTGAGGTGCTCGGCATCGACGGTAGCGCCACGAAGCTGACGCCCGCCGAGCTGATGAACGCGATCCTGAAGGCGCCGGTCGACCTGTTCTGGAACGGCGGCATCGGGACGTACGTGAAGTCGTCGAACGAGTCGAACGCCGACGTCGGCGACAAGGCGAACGACGCGATCCGGATCAACGGCGCCGAGCTGCGCGCCCGCGCGGTCGGCGAGGGTGGCAACCTCGGCTTCACCCAGCTCGGCCGGATCGAGTACGCCGCGAACGGCGGCCGGATCAACACCGACTTCATCGACAACGTGGCCGGCGTGGACACCTCCGACCACGAGGTGAACATCAAGATCCTGCTGGACACGGTGGTCGCGGACGGCGACCTGACCGAGAAGCAGCGCAACGACATCATCGCGTCGATGACCGACGAGGTCGGCGCGCTGGTGCTGAAGAGCAACTACCGGCAGAACATCGCGCTCGCCAACGCGACCGCGCAGGCGCCGGCGTTGATGCACGTCCACCAGGACTGGGTGCGGCGGCTGGAACGCCAGGGCCTGCTCGACCGGCAGCTGGAGTTCCTGCCGAGCATCCCGGAGTTCAAGCGCCGCAAGGCCGAGGGCCGCGGGCTGACCTCGCCGGAGCTGTCCGTGCTGATCGCGTACACCAAGATCGTCATGGAAGCCGAGCTGCTCAAGACGTCGCTGCCGGACGACCCGTTCCTCAAGCACAAGCTCGCCAGCTACTTCCCGAAGGCGATCCAGGAGCGGTTCGCGGATCAGATCCAGAGCCACCAGCTGCGCCGCGAGATCATCACCACGCAGGTCGTGAACGAGTTCGTGAACACGTCCGGCATCACGGCGTACCACCGGCTGTCGCTGGAGACCGGCGGCAACGAGGAGGACGTCGTCCGCGCGAACCTCGCGGCCTCGCGGATCTTCTCGCAGCCGGAGCTGCTGGCGGCGAACGCCGAGCTGGACAACGTGGTCGACGCCGAGACGCAGACCGGGATGCGGCTGGAGACCCGCACGCTGGTCGAGCGGGCCACCCGGTGGCTGGTGTCGAACCGGCGGCCACCGGTGGACATCGAGGAACTGATCGAGTTCTTCGGCCCCGGCATCGCGAAGCTGACCGCGGCGTTGCCCGAGGTACTGCGGGGTCGCGAGCTGGCGCTGTTCGAGCAGCGCCGGGAAGCCCTGGTGCAGAAGGGGGTCTCGGAGGACTTCGCGACCCGGATCGCGGTGCTGCCGCCGACGTACGCCGGACTCGGGATCGTCGAGACCGCGTCCAGCGACGACCTCGACATCCTCGAGGTCGCCAAGGTCCACTTCGCCCTCGGCGAACGCCTGCAACTGGGCCGCTTCCTCGAACGCATCATCGGCCTGCCGCGCACCGACCGCTGGCAGACGATGGCCCGCGCCGCCCTCCGCGACGACCTGCACTCGGTCCACGCCCGCCTGACCCGCCAGGTCCTGGCCACCACCGACGCCACCGCCGAACCCGAGGACCGCGTCATCACCTGGCAGGACCGCAACGCTGCGGCCCTCTCCCGAGCCGCCTCCATGCTCGAGGAAATAGTAGAAATCGAGGGCCCGGAACTCGCCCACCTCTCAGTAGGCCTCCGCCTGGTCCGCACCCTCCTCGCCAACCAGGCCTAACGTTCGGACACCACGACGTCGACGGAGTACTGGTCGGCCCGGTAGCAGTGGCTGCCGTATTCGACCGGGGTTCCGTCGGCGGCGTAGGCGGCGCGGGTCATGGTGATCAGGGGCTCGGCCTTGGACATGTGGAGGGTGCGGCGTTCCTCGGCGGTGGCGTTGCGAGCGCCGATGCGTTGCCGGGCGACCGCCGGGCGGATGCCGCGGGCGCGGAGTACGGCGTACAGGCCGTCGTTCGTGAGGTCCTCGAGGGTGAGGTCCTCGAGGGCCGGGGGCAGCCAGTTGCGCAGGATCGCGAGCGGCAGGTCGTCGGCGTACCGGAGCCGGACGATCGAGACCAGCGGGGTACCGGGCGGGAGCTCGAGGACGGCGGCGGCGCGTTCGTCCTGCGCGGCGCAGTCCAGCGCGAGTACTTCGGTGTGCGGCGTCCGCCCCTCGCGGGCGAGGTCGTCGTACAGGCTGGTCAGCTCGGCCTTGCGGTGCACCATCTGGTTCGCGACGGTGGTGCCGATGCCGCGGCGGCGGACCAGCAGGCCCTGGTTGACCAGCTCGGAGATCGCGCGGCGCACCGTCGGGCGGGACAGGCTCAGCCGGTCCGACATGCCGATCTCGTTCTCGAACGGGTCGCCCGGGCGCAGCCGGCCGTCCGTGATGGCAGCGGTCAGCTGCTCGGCCAGCTGGTGGTACAGCGGCACCGGGCTGGACCGATCGAGCTGGATCGGCAGGGCGGCATTCATGACCGGATGGTACTGCGTATGTCCACACGTGAGAATGTGTTAACAAAGTCTTGACACCTCTGCCGCAGGCCCGGAAGGCTGGCAGTCAGCGCGCCGCCGTGGCGCGCCCTTACTCGAGAGAGGGCTGCGCGGATGCGGATCGGGTTGGTCGGGATCGGGCGGATCGGGGCGTTCCACGCCGCGACGCTGCAGGATTTGCCGGCGGTGGATCAGGTGGTCGTCGCCGACGCGGACCCGGCCCGGGCCGAGGCGGTCGCGAAGGAGCTGGGCGTTACGTCGGTCCCCGACGTACCGGCGTTGCTCGCGTCCGAGCTGGACGGGTTCGTGATCGCGGCGGCGACCTCCGCGCACGCCTCGCTGATCGAGGCGGGGCTGGCGGCCGGCGTACCGACGTTCTGCGAGAAGCCGGTCGCGCTCGACCTGGCCGAGACCGAGCGGGTGCTCGCGCTGGTCGAGGCCTCGACGGTGCCGGTACACATCGGTTTCCAGCGCCGGTTCGACGCCGGGTACCAGGCGGCGCGGGCGGCGGTCGCGTCCGGCGAGCTCGGCTTCGTGCACCACGTCCGGGCGAACACGAACGACGCGTTCCCGCCGCACCAGGACTACATCCCGCAGAGCGGCGGCTTCTTCCGCGACTGCACGGTGCACGACTTCGACATCATCCGGTACGTCACCGGCCGCGAGGTGGTCAGCGTGTACGCGACCGGCGCGAACCGCGGCGAGACCTTCTTCGGCGAGTACGGCGACGTGGACTCCGCCGCCGCGCTGCTGACCCTGGACGACAGCACGTTCGTCGCGGTCAGCGGGACCCGGTACAACGGCGCCGGTCACGACGTACGGATGGAACTCCACGGCAGCCTCGGCTCGATCGCCGTCGGCCTCGACTCGCATACTGCTCTGCGCTCGGCGGAGCCCGGCGTCGCGTTCCCGGACGGGCCGCCGCACATGACCTTCATGGACCGGTTCCAGCCCGCGTACGTCGCCGAGCTGACCGCGTTCACGGAGGTCGTCGCCGGTACCCGCAAGGTGCCGTGCACGGTCCGCGACGCGCTCGCCGCGTTCCGGATCGCCGACGCCTGTGAACTGTCCCGCCACGAAAACCGCATCGTCACGCTCTGAGGGGGCCTTGACATGACCGACATTGCTGCCCGGATCGCCGGTGCCCCGATCTCGTGGGGCGTGTGCGAGGTCCCGGGGTGGGGCTGGCAGTACGACGCCGCCACCGTACTCGCCGAGATGCGCACGGTCGGGCTCGCCGCGACCGAGTTCGGCCCCGACGGGTTCCTGCCCGACGACCCTTCCGACAAGGCGAAGACGCTCGCGGACGTCGGGCTGCGGGCGGTCGGCGGGTTCGTTCCCGTCGTACTGCATGATCCTGGGGTTGATCCCTCCGTCGAGGTGCTGCGCGCGCTTGAAGGGTTCGTGGCGGCTGGTGCCGGGACGTTGGTGCTTGCCGCCGCGACGGGGCAGGAGGGGTACGACGACCGGCCGGTGCTGGACGCGTCCGGCTGGAGCACCTTGCTCCGTCGGCTCGACGAGCTGTCCGCGCTCGCCGCGTCCCGCGGTGTCCTCGCGACCATCCACCCGCATGTCGGGACCATGGTCGAGAACGCCGACGACGTGTCGCGGGTACTGGAGGGGTCGACGATCGGGCTCACGCTCGACACCGGCCACCTGCTGATCGGCGGGGTCGACCCGGTCGCGCTGGCCGTTGGCAATGCTGCGCGGATCCGGCACACCCATCTGAAGGACGTCGACGCGGCGTGGGCCGCGCGGGTGCAGTCGGGCGAGGTCACGTACACGGACGCCGTACGCGCCGGCCTCTACCGGCCACTGGGCGCCGGTGACATCGACATCACCACGATCGTCAGCACGCTGGAGAAGTCCGGGTACGACGGCTGGTACGTCCTCGAACAGGACACGATCCTGCAGGCACGCCCGGTCGACGAAGGCCCGGTCGCCGACGTACGCGCCAGTGTCGCCCACTTGTACGAGATCGCGGCCGCGGTCCGATGACGCTGCGTGGTTCTTCGGGTTGCGGGGTACCGACGGACCGGCGGGATGGGAAGGTCTGATGGTGGACGACGTACAGCTGGATGTACTGACGATCGGGCGGATCGGGGTCGACCTCTACCCGCTGCAGCTCGGGACGCACCTGGAGGATGTCACCTCGTTCGGCAAGTTCCTCGGCGGGAGCGCGACGAACGTGGCGGTCGCGGCGGCGCGGCACGGCCGGAAGTCGGCGGTGATCAGCCGCACCGGCAACGACCCGTTCGGCACCTTCATCCACCGCACCCTCGGCGAACTCGGCGTCGACGACCGCTTCGTCACCCCCGTCGACGACCTGCCGACCCCGATCACGTTCTGCGAGATCTTCCCGCCGGACAACTTCCCGCTGTACTTCTACCGCTTCCCCAAGGCCCCCGACCTCGTCATCAACCCCTCCGAACTCGACCTGCCCGCCATCCGCAACGCCCGCATCTACTGGTCCACCGTCACCGGCCTCTCCGCCGAACCCTCCCGCTCCGCCCACTTCACCGCCTGGCAAGCCCGCGGCCGGAAGCCTGCTGCTGACGGGTTCACCGTGCTCGACCTCGACTACCGTCCGATGTTCTGGGCGGATCCGAGTGAGGCGCACGAGCAGGTGTCGCGGGCGCTCGAGTACTGCACGGTTGCTGTCGGCAACCGTGAGGAGTGCGAGGTCGCCGTCGGCGAGACCGACCCGGACAAGGCCGCTCAGGCCCTCCTCGACCGCGGCCTCGAACTGGCCGTCGTCAAGCAAGGCCCCCGCGGCACCCTCGCCCGTACCCGCGACGAACGCGTCGAAGTCCCGCCGTACCCGGTCGAGGTAGTCAACGGCCTCGGCGCCGGCGACGGCTTCGGCGGCGCCCTCTGTCACGGCCTACTGGCCGGCTGGCCCCTGGAGAAGATCATCCGCTTCGCCAACACCGCCGGCGCCCTCGTCGCCTCCCGCCTCGAATGCTCCACCGCCATGCCCACAACCACCGAAGTCCTCTCCCACCTGGGACCCGACGCATGACCCCCCACAACGAAGACACCCCCACCAACCGCCAGCACCCCGCCGACCAGCGCTCGGGCGAGCACTCCTCGGGCGAGCACTCCTCTGGCGACCGGTACTCCGAGGGCCAGTACTCCGAAGACGCCCGCCCGATCCCCATCCGCCGCCCCCGCTCCACCGAAGACCGGGACGCCACCATCGACACTCACGCCGACGACCCGGACGCGACCGTTCTCACCCCCACCACCAACGACCCCACCGTCCTGACGCCCCGCGTGGGTCCGCGCCCCCCCGCACCGGACGACCCAACCGTCATCACCCCACCCACCTCCCAGGGAACCTGGTGGGTAGCCCCAACCGACTACCCCCAGTACCCCCACTCCAACCCAGCTTCCAGCACCGCCGAAGCCGCCACCCCCACCAGCAACACCAACCCAGCCACCAGCAACACCAACCCAGCCACCAGCGGAGCCGGTCCAGCAGACACACCGCTCCAACGGACCGAACCACCCGCCACCGAGGCAGCAGACCCAACGCACAGAACTCCCCACACCCAAGCCCGGAACAACGCACCCACGCCAGGCCGGAACATCCCACCCACGCCAGCCAACCCATCCGCCGGCGGGGCAACGCACACAGCCGGACCGAATGAGCCGACCGTGATAGTGCCGCGCTCCGAAGGCCCCGGCGTACCGGGTCCCGACGATCCCACGGTGATCACGGACGCGACCGACCTGAACGTCGGCGTCAACGACCCGACTGTCGCAGTACGCCGTACCGCTGCCCTTGGGCCGGACGACGTAACAGTTCTGCTGGGTTCGACCCCTGACGGCCAGACAACCGTCATAGGAAACCTGAACCTTCCCCCCGGCCGTCCCCCTGCGAACGAACCCCGCCCGGAGCAGTCGCGTGGTAATCAGCTCGCTGCTGACCAAGCCCGCGCCAACCAACCACCACACGACGAGCAGCCGGTCCGTGAGCAGTCGGTTCGTGGCGAGCAGGCGACGGGCGCCGGGCGCTCGGTGGACGACGAGGTGACAGTGCGCGGTGCGGGCTCGGTGGACGGCGAGGAGACGGCGCGCGGCGAGGGCTCGGTGGACGAGGTGACGGTGCGCGGCGAGCAGTCGGCGCGCGGTGTCCGGTCGGCAGCTGAGGAGTCGTCCCCGGGTGGTGGACGGTCGGGTACGTCGGGTGTTCCGCTCGGGCATCAACTGAGTGGACAAACCGTGCGTGGTCCCCAGCAGGCGACCCTCTCCACCCGCCAACCGGCCACCCAACCTACGCAGCCTCAGGCCGAGCCCTCTCTGGGCGAGCAGCAGTCTGAGACCGGCGCGCCACTGGCCGAGCAGGTCCGGGGCGACCAGCCCCAGGCCGGGCAGCCCCAAGCCGGGCGGCTTCAGGTCGAGCAGGTTGAGGTCGGACAGGTTCAAGCCGGGCAGGTTCAGGACGAGCCGCGTCAGAGCGGGAGGGCTCAGGTTGAGCATGCTCGGGTTGAGTTGCCGGGGGTGGCTGGCGAGCAGGAGGTTGCGGCGGGGGCCGAAAGCGCTGGTCTGAGTGAGGGTGGAGGCCAGGGGATCGCGGACGAGCGTTTGGTTGCGCGGTCGGGGGATGTGGATGGCCGTGAGGGTGACCGGGTGTCCTCGAGGGGGGACGAGACGCAGGCTGGTGGGGCTCGGGGAGCCGGTGCGGGGGATGGCGGTGGTGACGGGGTCGGCGGTGCTGGGGCTGCGGGTGCTGCGAGTGCTCGCGGTGGCTTGCGAGAGTCCGGTGTGAGTGATGCCGCGGCTGAGGTGGGTATGGCGGGAGCGGAGGCCGCCGGTACGTCCGCGGGCGCTGCTGCTGCTGGGGGATCTGCTGCGGGGGCTGTGGGTGGAGTTGTCGCCGGCGTCGCTGCAGGTGCTGTTGCGGCGGGTGTCGTGGCTGCAGGTGCTGCGGCCGTCGGGGCTCGTGTGGCTGGCAGGGATGGGACAAGTGCTACGGAGGCAGGGCTGGCGGGTGAGGAGTCTGCTGCTGGTGCTGGGCGTGCGGAGACCGCGCGTGTTGGTGCTGGGCGTGCGGAGGGTGTCGGTGGTGGGCTTGCGGGGGTTGTGCGGGGGGCTGGGTGGGACGAGGTTGCTGGGCGGGTGGGGGAGTTGACTGAGGTTCGGGTTCGGGAGCCGGGGCGGGTGGCTGAGGGGTGGTTGCGGCGGCGGACTCGGGCGTTGGTGGGGGATGATGGGCGGCTGCTGATTGTGGCGGCGGATCATCCGGCTCGGGGAGCGCTGGGGGTTCGTGGGGAGCGGATGGCTATGGGGAGCCGGGTGGACCTGGTTGCCCGGTTGGTGGTCGCGTTGCAGCGGCCAGGGGTGGACGGGGTACTGGCTACGCCTGATGTGCTCGAGGATCTGTTGTTGCTCGGTGCGTTGGAGGGCAAGGTCGTCATCGGGTCGATGAACCGGGGCGGGCTGCAGGGGTCGGCGTTCGAGTTGGACGATCGGTTCACGGCGTACCGGAGTGCCGAGGAGATCGCGGCGCGGCGGCTCGACGGCGGGAAGATGCTGACCCGGATCGATCTCGCGGATGCGGGGACCGTGGCGACGTTGGAGAGCAGCGCCGCGGCGGTGACCGGGCTGGCCGAGCACAAGTTGATGGCGATGGTCGAGCCGTTCTGGTCGACGCGTGGCGAGGACGGGCGGGTGACGAACCTGCTCGATCCGGACTCGGTGATCAAATCGATCCAGATCGCGTCCGGTCTCGGTGCGACGAGTGCGTATACCTGGCTCAAGCTGCCGGTCGTCGACGAGCTCGATCGGGTGATGGAGGCAACGACCCTGCCGACGCTGCTGCTCGGCGGCGATCCGACCGCGGCCCCGGAGACGACGTACGCCTCGTGGGGCAAGGCGCTCGAGCTGCCGTCGGTCCGTGGACTCGTGGTGGGCCGGGCCTTGCTGTTCCCGCCGGACGGCGATGTGGCCGCGGCGGTCGACCACGCGGCCGCGCTGGTGCACGGCAGCGACACATGACCGGCCCGTCCAACGAAGGGCGATTGGGATGACTGAATGGGTTCGGCCGGCCGGTACGGCGGCGGGTGACGGGTTCGAGGTGGTGGTGCGACCCGATGAGTCGGACTGGCATCACAGCGGCCTGTTGGTACGCACGTTGCTGCCTGGCCAGTCGGTGGAGATCGACACGGGGGACTGCGAGTACATCGTCCTTCCGTTGAGCGGGTCGGCCGAGGTGATCGTGGACGGCGAGTCGGTCCCGCTCGGGGGCCGGGCGGACGTGTTCGCCGGTACGACGGATCTCGCGTACGTACCGCGGAACTCGACATTCGCGGTGGTCAGCGCCGGTGGTGCGCGGGTCGCGTTCCCGCACGCGAAGGCGGCTGCGGATCACCCGTTCCGGCGGATCGCCGCCGACGAGGTGGAGACCGAACTGCGCGGCGCCGGCGTCGCCTCCCGGCAGGTCCGGAACTTCGGTACGCCGGGAGTGCTCGACGCCGACTCGATCATCGCCTGCGAGGTGATCACGCCCGCCGGCAACTGGTCGTCCTACCCGCCGCACAAGCACGACGAACACCGGCCGGGGAAGGAGAGTGAGCTCGAGGAGATCTACTACTTCGAGCTGCAGCTGTCCGACGACGTACCGGAAGGTGTCAAGGGCAACGATCCGATCGGGTACCAGCGGGTCTACGGGACCGAGGACCGGCCGATCGACGTACTCGCCGAGGTCCGTAGCGGAGACGTCGTACTGGTCCCGCACGGATGGCACGGCCCGGCGATGGCGCCGCCCGGCTACGACATGTACTACCTGAACGTGATGGCAGGCCCCGGCACCGAACGCCAGTGGCTGATCACCGACGACCCGCAGCACGCGTGGGTGCGCGAGTTGTGGAATTCGCAACATATCGATCCTCGGCTGCCTTTTGGAGGGAAAGACTCATGACGGTGCGTCTCACGGTCGCGCAGGCGCTGGTGCGATTCCTGAGCGTCCAGTACTCGGAGCGGGACGGGGTACGGCAGCGGCTGATCGCCGGGAGCCTGGGCATCTTCGGGCACGGCAACGTGGCCGGCGTCGGCCAGGCGTTGCTGCAGTCCGAACTCGAGGACCCGAAGGCGTTGCCGTACATCCTGGCTCGTAACGAGCAGGCGATGGTGCATACGGCGGTGGCCTTCGCCCGGACCCGTGACCGGCTCCAGACCTACGCCTGCACGGCAAGCGTCGGTCCGGGCTCGACCAACATGGTGACCGGAGCGGCCCTGGCGACGATCAACCGGCTGCCTGTTCTGATCCTCCCTTCGGATGTGTTCGCGACCCGGGTGGCGACACCCGTGCTGCAGGAACTGGAGAGCTTCGGCGCCGGTGACGTGTCGGTCAACGACGCGTTCCGCCCGGTGTCGAAGTACTTCGACCGGGTGTGGCGGCCGGAGCAGCTCCCGTCGGCGCTGATGAACGCGATGCGCGTGCTGACCGATCCGGTCGAGACCGGAGCGGTGACGCTCGCGCTGCCGCAGGACGTCCAGGCCGAGGCCTACGACTGGCCGCACGAGCTCTTCGCGGAGCGCACCTGGTACGTCGCACGCCCCTTGCCCGAGGCATCAATTGTCGACAAGGCGGTAGATCTCCTCCGGACTGCGCAGCGCCCGCTGATCGTGGCCGGCGGCGGCGTGCACTACTCGGGCGCCGAGGACGCACTGCGCGAGTTCGCCGAGCGCACCGGGATCCCGGTGTCGGAAACCCAAGCAGGTAAGGGATCGCTGAGCTACGATCACCCGCAGTCGGTGGGCGCGGTGGGGTCGACCGGGACCACGGCAGCCAACGCGCTGGCGCGAGACGCCGACCTGGTGATCGGCATCGGCACCCGCTACAGCGACTTCACGTCGGCGTCGCGGACCGCGTTCCAGAACCCGCAGGTCAAGTTCCTGAACATCAACGTGGCGCGTTTCGACAGCACTAAGCATGCCGGCCTCCCGGTGGTGGCCGATGCGCGGGAGGCCCTTGTTTCGTTGGGATCCGCGCTCGGCGAGTGGTCTGTTGACGCCAAGTACACCGCAGCAGCCCAGGAACTCACCAGGAACTGGAACGGAACTGTTGACGCAGTTTTCCGGCCCTCCGCCGAGCGAACCGCGGCCGAAGGACTGCTCACCCAAGGCGAGGTGATCGGCACCGTCAACGAATTGTCGGCGGCGTCTGATGTGGTTGTCTGCGCGGCCGGCTCGATGCCGGGTGACCTCCACAAACTGTGGCGGACGCGCGATCCGAAGGGATACCACGTCGAATATGGCTACTCCTGCATGGGATACGAGATCGCCGGCGGACTCGGGGTCCGGCTCGGCGCCCCGGATCGCGACGTGTTCGTGCTGGTCGGCGACGGGTCCTACCTGATGATGTCCAGCGAACTGGCCACCGCGGTCCAGGAGAACATCAAGATCATCGTGGTCCTCGTGCAGAACCACGGGTTCGCCTCGATCGGCGCGCTCTCGGAGTCGCTCGGCTCGCAGCGCTTCGGTACGGCGTACCGCAAGCGCACCGGCGACGGCCGGCTGGACGGCGACTACCTGCCGGTCGACCTGGCGGCGAACGTGCGCAGTTTCGGGGTGGACGTGATCGACGTGCACAGCCGGACCGACCTGGAGCAGGCGATCCGGACCGCGAAGGCGGCAACCGGGCCGATCGCGATCCACGTCACCACCGATCCGCTGATCGGCGGCCCGGACAGCGACTCCTGGTGGGACGTCCCGGTCAGCGAGGTCTCGGAGCTGCAGACCACGCAGGCCGCCGCGGCGTCGTACGAGGAGAGCAAGAAGGCGCAGCGCCCATACCTCTCGCCGGCAGAGGGAGACAGCTGATGGTCGGCATCGGTACGGCGCCGGACTCGTGGGGAGTCTGGTTCGCCGACGACCCGCAGCAGACGTCGTGGACGCGGTTCCTCGACGAGGTGGTCGCGGCCGGATACACCCGGATCGAGCTCGGTCCGTACGGTTACCTCCCGACCGACCCGGTGCGGTTGAAGGACGAGCTCGACCGGCGCGGCCTGACGATGACCGCGGGGACGACGTTCGAGCAGCTGCATCGTCCGGACGGGTGGGACGCGACCTGGCGCGACATCGCGAAGACGGCCGAGCTGACTGCGGCGATGGGCGCGCAGCACCTGGTCGTGATGCCGTCGATGTGGCGCGGCGACAACGGTGAGATCGTCGAGGAACGCCTCGACCACGAAGGCCAGGCGAAGCACGGACAGGCGGTGACCGAGCTGGGTCGGCGGCTGGCCGAGGAGTTCGGGCTGCAGACGCAGTACCACCCGCACGCGGACGGTCACATCGACACGCAGGACACGGTCGAGCGGTTCCTCGCGGAGACCGACAGCGCCTACGTGAACCTGTGCCTCGACACCGGGCACATCAGCTACTGCGGCGGCGACAACCTCGAGCTGATCCGGAAGTACCCGGACCGGATCGGCTACGTGCACCTCAAACAGGTGGATCCGAAGGTCCTCGCGGAGGTCGAGGCCGAGGGCCTGAGCGTCGACGAGGCGGTACGGCGGGGCGTGTTCCGCGAGCCGCCGTACGGCGCGCCGGAGCTGCCGCCGGTGCTGGAAGCGCTTGCCGGGCTGGACGCCGAGGTGTTCGCGATCGTGGAGCAGGACATGTACCCGTGCGCGCCCGACGTACCGCTGCCGATCGCGCAGCGGACGCTGGCGTATCTCACCGCACACGGAGGTAGCCGATCGATCTGACGGCCGAGGGAGTGTGACACTCTCTGGGTCCCAAGCAAGCCCGGAACACCCGAAAGGCTGGTAGCAAGTCATGGTTCGGTGGCAGAAGAAGGCGGTGGCCGCGGTCGCGGCCGTCGCACTCGCCGCGGCTCTGGCCGCGTGCAGCTCCTCCGGCGGGAAGCAGAAGGAGCAGAGCTCCAGCGGCAGCGGCGGAAACGTCGCCGGCACGCCGCGGATGAAGGTTGCCCTGATCACCCATTCGGGGCCCGGCGACACCTTCTGGGACATCGTCCGGCGCGGCGCCGAGGCGGCCGCGCAGAAGGACAACATCGAGCTGCAGTACTCCGCCGACCCGGACGGCGCGGCCCAGGCGAACCTGGTGCAGACCGCGATCGACTCGAAGGTCGACGGCATCGCGGTCACGCTGAACAAGCCCGACGCGGTGATCCCGAACGTCAAGAAGGCGATCGCGGCGGGTATCCCGGTGACGATCCTGAACGGCGGGCTCGACCGGTGGAAGGCCACCGGCGCACTCGGGTACTTCGGCCAGGACGAGCGGATCGCCGGCCAGGCGACCGGTGAGAAGCTCAAGCAGCTCGGCGCGAAGAAGGTGCTCTGCGTCATCCACGAGCAGGGCAACGTCAGCCTGGAGGCGCGCTGCCAGGGCATCAAGGACAAGTTCGGCAACGTCGAGAACGTGAACGTCAACGGTACCGACCAGCCCGGTACGCAGGCGACGCTGACCTCGAAGCTGCAGGCCGACAAGTCCGTCGACTACGTGGTCGCGCTGAACGCCGGCATCGCGCTGACCGCGGTCCAGGCGGTCAAGGACGCAGGCTCGTCGGCGAAGGTCGGCAGCTTCGACATGAGCAAGGAGATGGCGAAGGCGGTCCAGGACGGCACCGTGCAGTTCGCCGTCGACCAGCAGCCGTACCTGCAGGGCTACCTCGCGATCGACGCGATCTGGCTCTACAAGAACAACGGCGACACCATCGGCGGCGGCCAGGCGACGCTGACCGGCCCGGCGTTCATCGACAAGTCCAACATTGCGGCGGTCCTGAAGTACGCCGAAGCCGGGACGCGCTGAGGTAACGCCATGGCCTCGACCATCACTTCACCGGCATCGGCGGACGACCGAGTCTCCGCCCGGTCCCTCGGTGCCCGGTTGCTCAGCCGGCCCGAGATCGGGTCGCTGGTCGGCGCGGCCGTGATCCTGGTGTTCTTCCTGATCACCGCGACGCCGTTCCGCAACATCGACAACACCGGCACGATCCTCTACCAGGCCGCGCTGATCGGGGTGATGGCGGTGCCGGTCTCGCTGCTGATGATCGGCGGCGAGTTCGACCTGTCGGCCGGGGTCGCGGTGACGACGTCCGGCCTGACCGCAGGCATCCTGTCGTACCAGTTCAGTCTGAACGTCTGGGTCGGCGTGATTGTCGCGCTGGTGTTCTCGCTGGCGATCGGTGCGTTCAACGGCTGGCTGCTGATGCGGACGGGACTGCCCAGTTTCCTGGTGTCGCTGGGTACGTTCTTCATCCTGCAGGGCCTGAACATCGCGGTCACCCGGATCACCTCCGGCGCCGTCGCGTCGAACTCGATCAGCGACATGGACGGGTTCGGCGCGGCGAAGGCGATCTTCGCGTCGGAGTTCAAACTCGGTGGCGTCACGGTCAAGATCATCGTCGTCTGGTGGATCGTGTTCGTGGCGATCGCCGCCTGGGTGCTGCTGAAGACGCAGATCGGCAACTGGATCTTCGCCGCCGGCGGTGACGCGGCGGCCGCGCGGGCGGTCGGCGTACCGGTGAAGAAGGTGAAGATCGGGCTGTTCATGGCGGTCGGGTTCTTCGCCTGGTTCACCGGGATGCAGTTGCTGTTCAACTCCAACGGGGTCGTGCAGTCCGGTGAAGGTGTCGGCAAGGAGTTCCTGTACATCATCGCCGCGGTCGTCGGCGGCTGCCTGCTGACCGGCGGCTACGGCTCCGTCCTGGGAGGGGCGATCGGTGCGCTGATCTTCAGCATGGTCCAGTTGGGTGTCGTGTACGCCGGCTGGAACCCGGATTGGTTCAAGGCGTTCCTGGGTGCGATGTTGCTGCTCGCAACCATCGTCAACCTGGTCGTGAAGAACCGGGCGGAGGCGCGATGACCACCACGAAGTCGTTCGCGGACGACGCCACGACCAGCCCGAACACGCCGATCGTGCTGCTCGAGGACATCGGCAAGAGCTACGGCAACGTCAACGCGCTGCGCGGGGTGTCGCTGGCGGTCCGGCAGGGCGAGATCACCTGCGTGCTGGGCGACAACGGGGCCGGCAAGTCGACTCTGATCAAGATCATCGCCGGCCTGCACGACTACACCTCGGGCAAGATGTCGGTGAACGGCGAGGAGCGGCACTTCTCCTCGCCGCGCGAGTCGCTCGACAGCGGGATCGCGACCGTCTACCAGGACCTCGCGCTGGCGCCGCTGATGTCGGTCTGGCGGAACTTCTTCCTCGGCAACGAGCTCACCAAGGGGCCGCTGGGTCTGCTGGACACGGCGCAGATGAAGCGGATCGCGCAGCAGGAGCTGTCCAGGATGGGGATCTCGATTCCCAATCTGGAGCAGCCAGTCGGGAAGCTGTCCGGCGGTCAGCGGCAGTGCGTCGCGATCGCGCGGGCGATCCACTTCGGGGCGAAGGTGCTGATCCTCGACGAGCCGACCGCGGCGCTCGGCGTGAACCAGTCCGGCGTCGTGCTGAAGTACGTCGTGAAGGCGCGGGACGCCGGGATCGGGGTCATCTTCATCACCCACAACCCGCATCACGCCTACCTGGTCGGCAACCACTTCGTCGTACTGAAACTCGGCCGGGTGGCGCTGGACACCCACCGGTCGGAGATCACGCTGGAGCAGCTGACCACCGAGATGGCCGGCGGTTCCGAGCTGGAGGCCTTGAGCCACGAGCTGCGGGAGATCGATCCTGAAGTGGTCGTGGACGAACCACAGGGGAGGGACGATGAGTGACCTGCGGGTCGGCGTCGCCGGCGTCGGTGTGATGGGTGCCGACCATGCCGAGCGCGTCGCGCGGAAGACGTCGGGCGCGCGGCTGGTCGCGGTGTCCGACGCCGATCAGAGCCGGGCCGAGGTACTCGCCGCCCGGTTGTCGGAGGGGCTGGGTGTGCCCTCCAGGAATGATGCCGGGAGGCACTCGGGCGGCGCGGCGTACGGCGACGGCGTCCGGGTGGTGGAGGATCCGCTGGAGCTGATCGCCGCCGACGACATCGACGCGGTGATCCTCGCCTCGCCCGGGTCCGCGCATGCCGAGCAGCTGTTCGCCTGCCTGGACCACGGGAAGCCGGTGCTCTGCGAGAAGCCGCTGACGATGGACGCAGCGTCGTCGCTGCGGGTGGTCGAGGCCGAACACAAGCTCGGCCGGCAGCTGATCCAGGTCGGGTTCATGCGCCGGTTCGATCCGGAGTACGCCGCTCTGAAACAGCTGCTCGACTCGGGTGACCTCGGGCGGACGCTGGTGCTGCACAACGTGCACCGGAACAAGTCGGCCGCACCGTCGTTCCGGAGCGAGATGATCGTCCGGGACTCGATGGTGCACGAGGTGGATGTCGCCCGCTGGCTGTTCGGCGCGGAGATCACCCGGATCACCGTGCGCACCCCGAAGCCGACGAGCCTGGTCGCGGAGGGCGTCCTCGACCCGCAGCTGGCGGTGTTCGAGCTGGCGAACGGCGCGATCGCCGACGTCGAGGTGTTCGTAAACTTCCAGGTCGGGTACGAGGTCCGGTGCGAGGCGGTCGCCGAGCGGGGCAGCGCGACGATCGGGCTCGGGTCCGGCGTGTTCACCCGGGCCGGCGAGCACTGGGGCGGCGCGATGCCGGCCGACTTCCGGATCCGGTTCGAGCAGGCGTACGACATCGAAGTACAGCGCTGGGTCGACGCCACCCGGCGCGGCGAGATCGACGGGCCGAGTGCCTGGGACGGGTACGCCGCGGCGGCCGTCTGCGAGGCCGGGCTCGAGTCGCTGAGCAGCGGCACACCGGTCGACGTCGCGCTGGCCGACCGCGGCAAGGTCCTCGGATGACACAGGAAAGATGAGGAAGCATCGTGAGTACTGAGAACAAGCGCATCACCCACCTTGTCGGCGGCAGCCCGTGGACCGGTGTGTCCGAGCGGACCGGCAAGGTCTACAACCCGGCGACCGGCCAGGTCACCGGCGAGCTGGACCTGGCCTCGGCGGCGACCGTCGACGAGGTCGTCAAGGTCGCTCACGGCGCCTCGAAGGGCTGGGCGCAGACCTCGCTCACCAAGCGTGCCCAGATCCTGTTCGCCTACCGCGAGCTCGTCAGCCGGAACAAGGAGCGCATCGCCGAGCTGATCACGGCCGAGCACGGCAAGGTGCTGTCCGACGCGCTCGGCGAGGTGACCCGCGGGCTCGAGGTGATCGAGTTCGCGTGCGGCATCCCGCACCTGCTCAAGGGCGGGTACAGCTCCGGTGTCTCGACCAACGTCGACGTGTACTCGATCCGCCAGCCGCTCGGTGTCTGCGCGGTGATCTCGCCGTTCAACTTCCCGGCGATGGTGCCGATGTGGTTCGTCCCGATCGCGGTTGCCTGTGGCAACAGTGTGGTGATCAAGCCGTCCGAGAAGGACCCGTCGGCGGCGAACGCGATGGCCGAGCTGTGGAAGGAGGCCGGGCTGCCGGACGGCGTGGTGAACGTCGTGCACGGCGACAAGGAGTCCGTCGACCGGCTGCTCGAGAACCCGGACGTGAAGTCGGTGTCGTTCGTCGGCTCGACGCCGATCGCGAAGTACGTCTACGAGACCGCCACCCGGAACGGCAAGCGGGTGCAGGCGCTCGGCGGCGCGAAGAACCACATGATCGTGCTACCGGACGCGGATCTCGACCTGGCGGCGGACGCGGCCGTGAACGCCGGGTTCGGCTCGGCGGGCGAGCGCTGCATGGCGATCTCCGCGCTGGTCGCGGTGGAGCCGATCGCGGACGAGCTGATCGGCAAGATCAAGGAGCGGATGGGCACCCTGAAGACCGGCGACGGGACCCGCGGGTGCGACATGGGTCCGCTGGTCACCGGCGTGCACCGGGACAAGGTCGCCGGCTACGTCGCGGCCGGGGTCGAGTCCGGCGCGGAGCTGGTGGTCGACGGGCGCGAGGGTGACTTCGACGGCGGCGACGACGGGTTCTGGCTGGGCCCGACGCTGTTCGACAAGGTCACGCCGGAGATGTCGATCTACACCGACGAGATCTTCGGGCCGGTGCTGTCGGTGGTGCGGACGGCGTCGTACGACGCGGCGCTCGAGCTGGTGAACTCGAACCCGTACGGGAACGGGACGGCGATCTTCACGAACGACGGCGGCGCGGCGCGGCGGTTCCAGAACGAGGTCGAGGTCGGCATGGTCGGGATCAACGTGCCGATCCCGGTGCCGATGGCGTACTACTCGTTCGGCGGGTGGAAGAACTCGCTGTTCGGCGACACCCACGCACACGGCACCGAGGGCGTGCACTTCTTCACCCGCGGCAAGGTCGTCACATCCCGCTGGCTGGATCCGTCCCACGGCGGCATCAACCTCGGTTTCCCGACGCACGACTGACAGGCTCCCCTGGGTGTAGCGTCGAAGGGGACCCCCGGGGCATGAGGAGTACCGCGGCGTACCAGGGCCGTCGGCCCGTTCTCAGTCCGCGATCATCAATCCCCGGAGTGTGTCATGTCGAAGAACAAGGGTGGGCGCGAAGTCCGCAAGCCGAAGCAACCCAAACAGCCGAAGGCCAACCCGAGCGACAGCGCGATCATCCCGCCCACCAAACAGACGCGGAAGTAGCCGCCGGACCAGAGGTCTACTGCGCCCATCGGTCCCGGTTTCCGCCGGGACCGATGGGCGTCGTAGCTTGCGAGCGTTGACCGGATGACGTCGGGCTGGGTACCGTCGGTGGGCGCATGAGGGCGCGTCGAGACTCGCCGGAAGGCTGGAAGCCACCTCAACTCCGAGAACCGAGTGAATCCGCGCCGGGCACGTCGCTTGCGAAGGCGCAGCGGGTGTTGGCCGGGGAGTACAGAGAGCGGGACTGGCCTGCGTTGAAGGCTGAGGTTGAGCGGCGGGTGGGGGATACGCCTGCTGCGCCTCCCGGGCTGGCGGAGGAGTTGGCTGAGGCGTTCGGGCTGGGGACCGTGACGGAGGCGGCGCGGCCGGTGGTGTTCACGGCGATGGGGCGGTGCTGGGATATTACGACTGACCGTGGGCGGTGGCTTGCGGTCACGGTCTATCAGTGGATCACGAACGAGCAGGCGGAGGTCGGGGCTCGGCTGCGGGATGCGGCTACCGCGGCGGGGTTGGCTGCGCCGGTACTCGCGCGGAGTCCGCACGGGCGGTTGATCGAGAGTGTGCGGGGGGAGAGCTGGCGCGTTCATGAGTGGCTGGAGGTTGGGCCGTCGCCGGTCTTGCCGGTGGCCGCGGAGCTGGCTCGTCGTGCTGGGGTGGTGTTCGGGACGCTGCACGGGCTTGCCATTGCCAGCGATGAGCCGATCCACGGGTATCTGACGTATCGGCGTTCGTTCGACGAGTGGCAGGAGCTGCTTGGCCGGGCGCGTGCGGCGGGTAAGCCATGGGCGGAGCGGCTCGAGGCGTTGCTGCCGACATTCCGTGAGCTGCAGGCGATCGAGCTCGATGTGCCCGGCGAGTTGATGCTGTGTAACCGGAACCTGAACCCGGAGCATGTTCGGCAGGGGCGTGACGGTGATCTTGTGGTGATGGAGTGGGACTTTGCCGGTTCGCTCACGCCGGAGTTGGAGCTTGGTTCCGCGCTGATGCACTGGGTGTCGCGGCCGGAGGTCAACACCAAGGGACTTCGGGCGTTCCGGGACGGGTACGGCGGGGCGCGGGAGTGGCCGCTTGTAAGGGGCTTGAGGAACTACTGGTGGTTTGACGGCCGTGGCGTCATCCCGGCTGCGACGTAGCACTCGTCGATCAGCTGCATCGTGGCCAGTGCGTCGTCGGCGTCCGTGAGCAGCGGGGCGCCGTTGCGGATCGCGCCGGCGAAGGCCTCCAGCTGGTACGTGTACGACGTACGGGTGCCGAGGTGTTCGACCCAGGTGTCTTCCCTGGTTGTCACGATCACGCGGTCGTCGTTCTGCGGCAGTACGTAGAACGGGGCGAACGCCTCGCCACGGCTGCCGACGACCTTGAGACTGAACTCGACGTTGTCGGCAGCCATGCTGGTCCGCACGGCACCGGTCGCACCGCTCGGGAACTCCAGGTCCGCGTTCAGCCACTCGTCCACGCCAGGCATCCGCTTGCGCTCGCCCGCGCGTGCGTTGAGCAGCTTCGGCGCGCCACCGGCGTAAGCAGCGAACATGCGTTGCGCGTGCAGTGCGTAGCAGCCGACGTCCATCACGGCACCACCAGCGAGCGGCAGCGACCAGCGCGGGTCGTCGTCAGCCGGCGGGGGCATCACCATGGTCGCCTCGACGTGCTGCAGCTCGCCCAGCTCGCCCTTGGCGACCAGCTCCTGCAGCCGCCGCATCACCGGGTGGTAGGCGTAGTGGAAGGCCTCCATGAACACCAGGCCGGACGAGCGCACAGCCTCCTGCACCTGCAGCGCCTCGGCTGCGTTGCTGGCCGACGGCTTCTCGGTCAGAACGTGTTTACCGGCAGCAAGCGCCTGCAGGTTCCACGGGCCGTGCAGCCCGTTGGCCAGCGGGTTGTAGATCGCTTCGATCTCGGGATCGTCTAGCAGTTCCTGGTACGACGCATGGACCCGTTCGACCCCGTGGTCGGTCGCGAAGGCCGCGGCCCGGTCGGCGTCGCGCGCAGCGACCGCGACCAGCCGGGCTCCGGTCAGCTTGGCCGGCTCGACGATGGCCCGGCCGGCGATCCGGGCGGCACCGAGGATGCCGATCCGCAGCGGTTCCATGCCTTCTCCTTCGGTCGGCCGAACGGGACCAGATCCGGTACGGCGGTTCGTCCAAGGGGCGTGTTCCGCCGGTAAGGGTAGTCCCTTGGCCCGGCGGCGAACGCGCCATCCTGCCTGACGGGCGCCGCCGCGGGACACCGGTTGCCCGCGATCCGGACTCGGTTCACCGAACGTTCACCGGTGAGCATGTCTGATCAAATCCTCTCGGTGGCTCGACGGAATCCGGTGCAGCCCTCAGGATGAGCCCATGAGTACCGTCCAGGTCCAGGTCGATCGGAGCAGCCGTACGCCGTTGCACGTGCAGCTGGCGCAGCAGCTGGAGGCGGCCATCCAGGACGGCGAACTACCCGTCGGCTCCCGGCTGAGCAACGAGGTGGACCTGGCTGAGGCGTACGGGCTGAGCCGCCCGACCGTGCGGCAGGCGATCGCCCGACTGGTCGACCAGGGCCTGCTGGTCCGCAAACGCGGCGTCGGCACGCAGGTGGTCGGCAGCTCCGGGCAGGTACGGCGTTCCCTCGAACTGACCAGCCTGTACGACGACCTGGCCGCGGCGCACCGCAAGCCGCAGACCGACGTACTGCGCTTCGGGATCTCGCCTGCAACCGCAGAGGTCGCGACAGCGTTGCAATGCGAGCAGGACGACCGTGTACTCCGGCTGGAACGGCTCCGGCGTGCTGACGGCGAACCCCTCGCTCTGATGCGCAACTGGCTGCCGCCCGAGATCCTGGAGACGGACCCGGCCACGTTGGCCGAGCGTGGGCTCTATGAGCTGCTGCGCGCCGAAGGGATCCGGCTGAAGGTGGCGCACCAGACCATCTCCGCCATACCCGCAACGGTTGAGCAGGCACGGCTGCTGTCGGAGGAGCCGGGCGCGCCGCTCCTGGCGACCACCCGGATCACGTACGACGACCACGGCCAGCCGGTCGAGTACGGCTCCCACCTGTACCGCGCGAGCCGCTACTCGTTCGAGCACACGCTCGTACACCGCTGACCGTCCCAATTGCAGCAAGCTGCAGTTTTCTGGACCTGCAGTGAGTCCGTCGATACGGTGAGTGAGCCATCGGCGTGTCACGGTTATCCACAGGGACGGCGAACGTGAGTGGCGCCCGGTCCGCAGGAGTTGAGAGGATGACCCGCATGGTGACCGAGAGTGGTCACCTGATGCGACTGACACGGGGAGATCGATGACTGCGGACAGGCTGGACGCGCACCGCTCGAGCTGGAACGGTGCCGCGACCGACATGTCCCGGAACGCAGTCGAGCTGATCGACGCACAGGTCCGCGACCTGGTCCGCCGCGAGGGCATCGACCCGCTCCGCGACCCCGGTGCGGTGAACCATCTCGTCGCGACCGTAGTCCGGGAGTACGACGAGCGCAGCCTGACCGGCGTGGTGCCGCCGATCGGCGACCTGGAGGCGGTCAGCCGGGAGGTGCACGACCGGGTCGCGGGCTTCGGGCCGCTGCAGCGCTACCTGGACGACCCGACCGTCGAGGAGATCTGGATCAACGAGCCGAGCCGGGTGTTCATCGCCCGCGAGGGCCGGCACGAGCTGACCACGACCGTGCTGACCGAGGAAGAGGTCGGCGACCTGGTCGAGCGGATGCTGAAGACCACCGGCCGCCGGATCGACGTCTCCCAGCCGTTCACCGACGCCCGGCTCCCGGACGGCAGCCGGGTGCACATCGTGCTCGGCGGCATCACCCAGCGGTACGCCGCGATCAACATCCGCAAGTTCACCGTCCGGGCGACCCGGCTGACCGACATGGTGCAGCTCGGATCGCTGACGCCGCACGCGGCCGCGGTGCTGGAGGCATCCGTTGCCGTCGGCCTCAATGTGCTGGTCTCCGGCGGCACCCAGGCCGGCAAGACCACGATGCTGAACGCCTTGGCAGGCTCGATCCCCGGCAGCGAGCGGGTGATCAGCTGCGAGGAGGTCTTCGAGATCAAGCTGCCGATCCCCGACTGGGTGTCGATGCAGACCCGGCAGGCCGGGCTCGAGGGCACCGGCGAGGTGCGGCTGCGCGACCTGGTGAAGGAGTCGCTGCGGATGCGGCCGTCCCGGATGATCGTCGGCGAGGTGCGCGGCGAGGAGTGCCTCGACCTGCTGCTCGCGCTGAACAGCGGCCTCCCCGGGATGTGCACGATCCATGCGAACTCCGCCCGCGAAGCGCTGACCAAGATGTGCACGCTGCCGTTGCTGGCCGGGGAGAACATCGGGTCCCGGTTCGTGCTGCCGACCGTGGCCGGCTGCGTCGACATCGTCGTCCACCTGGGGGTCGCGGCGGACGGGCGCCGCCGGGTGCGCGAGATCGTCGCGGTGACCGGCCGGGTCGAGGAGCAGGCGATCGAGACCGAGACGCTGTTCAGCACCCGCGACGGGTACCTGCGTCGCGCCGAGGGACAGCTGCCGCACACGGAGCGGTTCCAGCAGGCGGGGTACAACGTGGCCGGCCTGCTGACCGAGCTACCGCGACGGGGCGCCTGATGGGGCTTCTGATCGGGCTGTTCTTCGGGGTCGGGCTGCTGCTGATCGTCGCGGCGTTCGTGGCGCCTGCCGAGGCGGTGCCGGGCGCGGACGGGCGGCTGCGGGGGCCGGAGCCGCGATCTGCTCGCGAGCGCGGGCATCGAGGGTCTGACGCCGGGTGCGTTCATCGGCGCCTGCCTGGTCATGGGGCTGGTCGCGTTCCTGCTGATGTTCGTGGTGTCCAGGACGCTGCCGGTCGCGCTGGTGTTCGCGCTGATGGCCGGCTGGCTGCCGATCGCGCTGGTGCGGTCGCGGGCGCGGAAGCGGCTGGCCGAGTTCCGTGAGCTGTGGCCGGACGTGGTGGACAACGTCGCGTCGGCCGTGCGGGCCGGGCTGTCGTTGTCGGAGGCGCTGGCCCAGGTCGGCGAGCGCGGTCCGTTGCAGCTGCGGGAGCCGTTCCGGCGGTTCGGTGCGGACTACGCCTCGACCGGGCGGTTCGCCGAGTCGCTGGACCGGTTGAAGGCACGGCTGGCCGACCCGGTCGGTGACCGGGTGGTGGAGGCGCTGCGGATCGCGCGTGAGGT
This sequence comes from Kribbella aluminosa, assembly GCF_017876295.1. NCBI lineage: Bacteria > Bacillati > Actinomycetota > Actinomycetes > Propionibacteriales > Kribbellaceae > Kribbella > Kribbella aluminosa. The sequence continues at coordinate 2,305,264 of NZ_JAGINT010000002.1, forward strand.
CGGCGGCGGCGACCTCGGCCGGTTGCTGCGTTCGCTGTCGTCGTTCCTGCGCGACGACGCCCGCACCCGGTCCGAGCTCGAGTCCCGGCAGTCGTGGTCGGTCAACGGCGCGCGGGTCGCGGTCGCGGCGCCGTGGCTGGTGCTGCTGTTGCTGTCCTTCCAGGGCGACGTCATCCAGCGGTACAACTCGCCTGTCGGTGCCGTGATCATCGCCGTCGGCGCCGTCATCTGCGTGATCGCGTACCGGGTGATGCTGCGGATCGGCCGGCTGCCCGAGCCCGAGCGGGTGCTGCGATGAACCCGATCCTGCTCGGCGGTTTCCTCGGCGCGGTGCTCGGCGCCGGGCTGCTGATCGTCGTACTGCGGTTGCCGTTCCTGCGCAAACCCACCGTGGACGAGCGGATCTCGCCGTACCTTCGGGATCTCGGGGCGCCGGACGTGTTCGTCGGGGTCATCGACTCGCGGTCGCCGTTCTACGCGATCCTGCGGCTGTTCGGTCCGTCGCTGCGGTCCGCCGCACAACGGCTGGAGCGGATCCTCGGCGGCGCGAACACGATCCGCCGGCGGTTGCAGCGGGCCGGGATGGAGCGGACGGTCGAGGAGTTCCGGATCGAGCAGTTGCTCTGGGGAGCGATCGCGTTCGGTGCCGGGCTGGTGATCTCGATCGTCGCGGTCGCGGTCGGTCTCGGGGATCCGGTCGCGCTGCTGGTGTTCTGCCTGGTGCTCGGGATCACCGGAGTGCTCGGCCGCGACACGTACCTGACGTCCCAGGTGCGGCGGCGCGAGCGGCGGCTGCTGGTGGAGCTGCCGACCGTGGCCGAGCTGCTGGCGTTGTCGGTCGCCGCCGGTGAGGGGCCGGCCGCCGCCCTCGACCGGGTCGCCCGGTCGTCCCACGGCGACCTGTCGAACGAACTGAAACGCGTCCTGGCGGAGACCAGGGCGGGAGAGTCCCTGGTCCGCGCGCTCGATGCGCTCGCGGACCGGACCGGGTTGCTGGCGCTGTCGCGCTTCGCGGACGGGCTGGCGGTGGCGCTGGAGCGCGGCACCCCGCTGGCCGACGTACTGCGTGCACAGGCCGGCGACATCCGGGAAGCCGGGCGCCGCGAGCTGATCGAGTCCGGCGCGCGCCGCGAGGTTGCCATGATGGTCCCGGTGATCTTCCTGGTCCTGCCGGTGACCATCGCGTTCGCCTTCTACCCGGGCGCTGTCGGAATCCGGCTGATCGCCGGATGAACTGAGGAGAGGTCATGTCCCTGTACCTGACGAGGCTGTTCCTGACGTTGCTGCTGAAGCCACGTCCGGCGCGGACCGAGCGCGGTGACGTACCCGGCTGGGTGCTGATCACCGTGATGACGGCCGGCCTGGTCGTCGCGATCTGGAAGCTGGCCGGCGACCAGCTCGCCAAAATGCTCACCGACGCCCTGTCCTCGGTCACCAACAAGTAATGCGTCGAGCCCGCCGCGAGCGGGGATCGGCTGTCGTCGACTTCGTGCTGGTCTCGACGATCCTGGTGCCGTTGTTCCTCGGCATCCTGCAGGTCGGCCTGTTCCTGTACGTACGCAACACCGTGACCGCTGCCGCCTCCGAGGGCGCGCACTACGCGGCCGTGCTGAACCGGGCACCGGCCGACGGTGCGGCGCGCACCCGGGAGCTGATCGGCGGCGTGGTCGCGGACAACCTGATCGACTCGGTGTCGGCGGACGCGACCGACATCGACGGGCAGCCCGTCGTCGTGGTGTCGGTGCGCGCGCACATGCCGCCGCTCGGGATGTGGGGACCGGGGATCGCGTTCAGCGTCCAGGGGCATGCGGTGAAGGAGACCGGCGAGTGAAGCTCCGCAGGCGCGACGAGCGGGGCAGCGCGGTCGTGGAGTTCTCCTGGCTGGCGATCCTGCTGATGGTTCCGCTGGTATACATGATGCTCGGCGTGTTCGACGTCCAGCGGGCGTCGTACGGCGCGACCGCGGCGACCCGGGCGGCCGGGCGGGCATTCGTGATCGTCCCGGACGGGGTGTCCGAGGACGAGGCACGGGCGCGCGCGTTCGCCGCGGCGCAGCTGGCGATGAAGGACCAGGGCATGGAGTTGTCCGCCGACGAGCTCCGGATCAGCTGCAACCCGGCCTGTCTGCAGCCGGGCTCGACCGTGACCGTCTCGCTCGAGACCAAGGTCCGGCTGCCGCTGATCCCGGACGCGCTCGGCGGTGAGCCACCGGCGATCCGGATCAGCGCCTCGCACACCGAGGCGTTCGGCGACTACCGCGAAGCCAAGGGCGCCGGATGACCCGCCGCACCCGGGGCGAGAACGGGCAGATGACGATGCTGATCGTCGGGTTCACCGTCGTGATCCTGCTGATGGTCGTCGTGGTCACCGACATCTCGAAGGCGTTCCTGGTCCGGCGTGACCTGGACGCCACCGCCGACGGCGCCGTACTCGCGGCCGCGAACGGGCTGGCCGCGGTCTACGCCCAGCCCGGCGCCGGCGGGAACGCCGCGATCGACCCGGACCGGGCTCGGCGGCTGACCGCGGACTACCTCAATGAAGTTGCTGCGAGCAACAGATTCGACAACCTCGACTGGTCGGTCGACGTCGAAGGTACGACGGTCACCGTCCACCTCACCTCCACCACCCGCCTCCCCTTCCACCCACCAGGCTTCCCCGGCTCGGCCGACGTCTCCTCGGACTCAGCCGCAATCGTCCCGATCCGCTGACCCCACCAGCCGGGTCAGGTGAACAGGCCCGGGTTGTCTGTCAGCCAAGTGGAGAACGAGCGGGCGGTGTGGCCGGTGAGGAACTCGACGGCGGGCTCGATGGTGGCTGGGGTGCCGACGCGGGAGGCCCAGTAGGCCAGGAGGGTTTCGCGTTGGCCTTCGTCGCGCAGCTGCAGCTCGGCGCGGGCCTGGTCCGGGGTGAGGTCGACGGGCTCGATCGGTACGCCGGTGACCGACGTGATGAGCTCGATCTGGTGCCGTCGGGTCATCGACTCCGGTCCGGTCATCGGGTAGCCGCGGCCGTCGTGGGCGTTGCCCGGGCCGTCGAGCAGCACCCGGACCGCGGCGTCGGCGATGTCGCGCTCGTGGATCGGGGCCTCCTCGGCGTCCAGGTACGGCAGCCGGATCTGGCCGGTCGCGCGGACCTGGTGCGCCCAGTACTTGGCATTGCTCATGAACGCGCCGGGCTGCAGGCGAGTGGTCGCGTACGAACCGGCGGCGATCACCTGCTCGGTCTTCGCGTGCGGGTCCGCGGGGCCGCCGAGCGACGACAGCGACGAGAGCAGGACGACCTGTTTGACGCCGGCGGCTTCGGCCGCGGCGGCGAAGGCGGGCGCCGTCGACGGGTCGGAGTACAGGAAGACCTGGCTGATGCCGCGCAGGGCGGGCGCCGGGTCGGCGGCGTCGTACGCGACGGCCGACGGGACGGCGTCGGGCTCGCGGCTGGCGACGCGGACGTCCTGTCCGGCCTCGGTGAGCAGGGCAGCGACGGCGCGGGCGATCGCGCCGCGGCCGCCGGTGACGAGAATCGTCATTGGATGTGCTCCAAAGATGTAGTGACTACAAGAATGGATTCAGTAAAACAGATCCACTACAGTGAGCGCAATGGAGCTCGGGCGGCGGGAACGCAAGAAGCAGCAGACACGGCAGGCCATCTCGGACGTGGCCACCGGTCTGTTCCTCGAGCGCGGCTTCGACGCGGTGACGGTGGCCGAGGTGGCGCGGGCCGCGGACGTCGCCGTACAGACCGTCTTCAACCACTTCCCGGCCAAGGAGGACCTGTTCTTCGACGAAAAAGGGTGGTGGACCGGACCTGCGCGGGCGGTCCGCGAGGCGCCGGCGGACGCGGATCCGGTCAGCGTCCTGGAAACGCAGTACGTGCAGGAGACGCGGGAGCGGCTGAAGGTCGGGCATCTGGCCACCTGGAAGCAGTTCGTGCGGACGATCGAGGGCAGTCCCGCGCTGCTCGCGAGGCGTCGTCTCACCGCCGAGGAGCTGGAGAGATCGCTCACCGAGGCGCTCGACGAACGGACGCCGGACCACCTCCGCAACCGGCTGACCGCGGCCCTGTACGCCGCCGCGCAGAAGGTGCTCGAGGAGAAGCTGATGGCCGTCCTGCCCGACGACGCGTCACCCGCGGAGCTCGAGCAGGCACAGCGCGAACTCGAGGCCGCGGTCACCGAAGTCTTCGCCGTTCTCCGTCGCGGTCTCGGCTGAGCTAAGCTCCTAGGTTGTGGCTGGACTGGATTTTGACGCGGAGCTCAAGCAGCTCGACGCGACGATGACCTCGATCGAGAAAGTGCTCGATCTCCCTGCGTTGCGCAAGGAGATCGACGAGCTCGGCGAGCAGGTCGCTGCGCCCGACCTCTGGGACGACCAGGCGAACGCGCAGAAGGTGACGTCGCGACTGTCCAGCCTGCAGGCCGACGTGGAGCGGGTGACCGCATTGCGCGGCCGCGTCGACGACCTCGGCGTGCTGGTGCAGATGGGCCGCGAGGAGAACGACGCGGACACCCTGGCCGAGGCGGAGAAGGAGCTCAGCTCGCTGAGCAAGTTGATCCAGTCGCTCGAGGTCCGCACGCTGCTGTCCGGCGAGTACGACGAGCGTGAGGCGTTGGTGACGATCCGTTCCGGCGCGGGCGGTGTGGACGCCGCGGACTTCGCCGAGATGCTGCAGCGGATGTACCTGCGCTGGGCCGAGCGGCACGGGTACCCGACCGAGGTCTACGACACGTCGTACGCCGAAGAGGCCGGCCTCAAGTCGACGACGTTCGGGGTGAAGGCACCGTACGCGTACGGCACGCTGTCGGTTGAATCGGGAACCCACCGGCTGGTGCGGATCTCGCCGTTCGACAACCAGGGCCGCCGGCAGACGTCGTTCGCGGCCGTCGAGGTGGTCCCGGTGCTCGAGCAGACCGACGAGATCGACGTACCGGAAGAGGAGCTACGGATCGACGTGTACCGGTCGTCCGGTCCGGGCGGGCAGAGCGTCAACACGACCGACTCCGCGGTCCGGATCACACACCTCCCGACCGGCACCGTGGTCTCCTGCCAGAACGAGAAGTCCCAGCTGCAGAACAAGGCCAGTGCGATGGTCATCATGAAAGCCAAGCTGCTCGCGCTGAAGAAGGCCGAGGAGCGGGCCCAGATCGACGCGCTGCGCGGTGACGTGGCCGGCTCGTGGGGCGACCAGATGCGCTCGTACGTCCTGCACCCGTACCAGATGGTCAAGGACCTGCGGACGCAGTACGAGTCCGGCAACACGTCCGGTGTCTTCGACGGCGAGATCGACGAGTTCATCGAGGCCGGCGTCCGCTGGCGCCGGACCGGCCAGACGGTTGCCGACCACAACTGATCTGCGGGCCGACTGCGGTAGCTGCTTCGGCCTCTGCTGCGTCGTGCTGACGTTCGCGAGGTCGGCGGACTTCGCGATCGACAAGCCCGCCGGCGAGGCGTGCCCGAACCTGAGCGACGACCACCGCTGCACGATCCACAGCCGGCTGCGCGACGAAGGCTTCCCGGGGTGCACCGTGTACGACTGCTTCGGCGCCGGCCAGGAGCTCTCGAAGCGCGGGCCGGAGATGTTCGCCGCGCTCCCGATCCTGCGCCAGCTGCACGAGCTGCTCTGGTACCTGACGGAAGCCCTTGAGTACAACGCGAACGTGCAACCGGCGATCGACCGCGTCGAGAGCGTCAGCCGTACGCCGAACCTCGCGGACGTCGACGTGGCGGCCGAGCGGGCCGTCGTCAACGAGCTGCTGCTGGAGACCAGCCGGGCCGTCCGGGGCAAGCAGCCGAAGAAGAAGGAACGCCGCGGCGCGGACCTGATCGGCGCGCGCCTGCGGCAGGCGGAGCTGTCGAAGGCGAACCTCCGCGGCGCCTACCTGATCGGCGCCGACCTCCGCGAGGCCGACCTGCGGCAGGCGGACCTGATCGGCGCAGATCTCCGGGACGCGGACCTGCGCGGCGCCGACCTGACGGGTGCGCTGTTCCTCACCCAGTCTCAGGTCAACGCCGCGCGCGGCGACCAGTCAACGAAGCTCCCGAACGCTCTTACGCGCCCTTCCCACTGGACCGCAGCTGGTGCGTGACTGGGGTCATCAGCAACGAGATGACCGTGATCGTCAGCGCTACCGCCGCCAGTGCGCCGCCCTGGCCCCAGCTGGTGCCGGCCATCGACAGGTACGCCGTACCGACCGTGGCGGCTCCCAGGGCCAGGCAGGTCTGCTGTGTGGTGAGCAGGATGCCGCTACCCATGCCTGCTTGAGCTGGTGGGACCTGACCGAGCACCACACCCATCAGCGGGACCATGACCAAGCCGGAGCCGAAGCCCGCGATCAGCATCGGTACGGCGAGCTTCAACGGGTTCACGTCCGGCCACAGAGTGAGCGCGACGACCGCGAGTACGGCGTACCCGACGCCCTGGATGATCCAGCCGCGCACGATGAGGCCGGCGCCGTACCGCACCTGCAGGCGTGGGCCGTAGATCGAGGTGATCAGGAAACCGACAGCCATCGGTAGCAGGCTCAGACCGCCTTCCAGTGGGGACATGTGCGCTTCGCCCTGCGTAGCGAGTGCGAACACGAACATGAAGCCGCCGAACGTGGTGAAGAACGCAACTGCCAGCAGCAGACCGGTGCGCATCGCCCGCAACCGCAGCACTGTCGGGGGGATCAGGGGAGACCGACCGGACCGTTCGGACCGGTGCTGGTGTGCGCCGAGCGTCAGTACGGCCGGTATCGTCGCTGCGAGGCAGAGCCAGGTCCAGAGCGGCCAGCCGAGCGGCCTGCCCTCGGTGAGTGGCAGCAGCAGGAGCACCAGAGTCACCGCGAGCAGTGCGGCTCCAACGAGGTCGACGCGCTGTGCCTTGTCGGCCTTGGTCTCCGGGACCAGCCGGATCGCAGCAGCCACGCCCACGGCGCCGACCGGCACGTTGACGAGGAACACTGCCCGCCAGCCGAGGTCGAACACGTTGGCCTCGACCAGTACGCCGCCGAGAATCTGACCGAACGCCGCCGCCGCGCCACCGGCCACGCCGTACAGTGCCATGGCCCGGGCGCGGTGCTCGCCCGTGAGCACGCTGGTGATCGTTGCCAGCACCTGTGGGGTGACGGCAGCGCCGGCAGCGCCCTGGACGACCCGGGCGACCAGCAGCACGCCGATGCTCGGGGCGATGGCGCAGATCAGCGACATCACGGTGAAGCCGATCAGGCCGATCAGGAACAGGCGTTTGCGGCCGAACGTGTCGCCGAGGCGACCGCCGACCACGAGCAGGGTGGCGACGGCGATGCCGTAGCTGCCGACCACCAGCTGGAGCTCGCCGGAGGTCGCCCGCAGGTCGGAGCCGATCGCGGGCAGGGCGACGTTGATGACGAAGAAGGAGAGCATCGGCAGGAAGGCGCCGAAGATCAGAGTCGTGAGCGCCACCGGCTTCAGCGGCACCGCAGCGGCCAGCGGCCGGGCGGGGACACCGGTGGTGGCGGCTTGGAGCTGGTCTGTCATACGTCCAGCCTGAGCCAACCCAGAGCCTGGTGGTGAGAGCCTGGTTATCCTATTACTCGCAGCACCTGGCACCCGGCTCGGCGGATGTCCATGATGGAAGCATGACAGCCATCACCGACACAACGGCAACGGCCCAGCGCCGCGAGCTCGGGGTGTTCCTGCGCAGCCGCCGGGAGCGTATCCGGCCGGACGAGGTCGGCTTCGCGCCGGGCGGCCGCCGCCGTACGCCGGGACTGCGGCGCGAGGAGGTCGCGCTGGTCGCCGGCGTCGGTGTCACCTGGTACACCTGGCTGGAGCAGGGCCGGGACATCAACGTGTCCGCACAGGTGCTGGACGCGATCGCGACGGCGCTGCGGTTCGACCGGCAGGAGCGTAACCACCTGTACCGCTTGGCCGGCCTGCAGTTCGGGCCTACGCAGGGCGCGTGCTCGGCCTTGCCCCCGTCGGTACGGAAGACCCTCGATGCGGTCTCGCCGTACCCGGCGGTGGTACTGAACGAGCGGTACGACATCCTCGCGTTCAACGAGGCCTACTGCCGGGTGGTCATCGACCTCGACCAGGTGCCGGTCGAGGAGCGGAACATGCTCTGGCTGAACTTCGTGTCGGACGCGTGGAAGTGCAGCTTCGTCGACGCCGAGACGACCAAGCACCACATGGTCGCGTCGTTCCGCTCCGCGTCCGCAGAGCACGTCGGCGAGGCCCTCTGGCAGGACCTGATCGAAGGACTGCTGAGCAGTTCGCCGTACTTCGCGGAGCTGTGGGAGCGGTACGACGTGGCGGCGCCGAGCACCCGGATGAAGACGCTGGAGGTCGAGGGCTTCGGGCTGCTCCGGATCGATCCGGTGAACCTGTGGCTGTCGCAGCTCGGGCCACTGCGGGCGACCGTCTACACGGCGTTCGACGACGAGACCGAGGACAAGCTGCGGCGGATCGTCTGTGTCAGCTGACCGGGGCCGAGGAGGTTCACGCCGTGTCGCGGTCGGGCCAGGCGGCTTTCAGGGTGCCGAGGGCGACCGTGATCGCGGGGCGGCGGGACGTGGTCGTCCGCCAGACGGCGTACAGCCGGCGGGTCGGTGCGGGTTGCAGCGGTACGACGATTACGCCGTCCGGGACCGGGCCGCGGCCGAGGCGGGGGAGCAGGCCGATGCCGATCCCGCGGGCGAGCATCGCGAGCTGGGTCTGGTACTCCGCGACCGAGTACGCGACCTCCGGCTCGACGCCCGCGCGACGCATCGTCCGGATCAGCCACTCGTGGCAGATCGAGCCGGCCGGCTGGCAGATCCAGCGCTCGCCGACCAGGTCCTCCGCGCGGACGAACGCCTTGCCGGCAAGGCGATGCGTCGCGGGCACCAGGACGTCGGCCGGGTCGGCGCCGAGCTTCACGCGGGACAGCCCCTCGGGCAGGCCGAGCGGGGTGTTGTGCCAGTCGTGGACGATCGCGATGTCGAGCTCGCCTCGATGCACCGCGGCCACCGCCTCGAACGGGTCCGTCTCGGTCAGCCGTACGTCGAGCGTGGGGTGGTCGTCGATCAACCGCGCCAGCGCCGGCGGGAGCAACCCGCGCGCCGCGGTCGGGAACGCGGCGATACCGAGCGTGCCGATCGCCTGCCCGCGCTGCTCTTCCAGTGTCAGCTCGGCGTCCTCGACCAGCTCCAGGATGCGCGCCCCGGTCGCCGCCAACTGCCGCGCTGCGTCTGTCAGGACGATCCCGCGTCCTTGCCGCTCGACCAGCGTCGTGCGCGTCTCGCGCTCCAGCTTCGCGAGCTGCTGCGACACGGCGGACGGCGTGTACCCGAGCACCTCGGCCGCGCGATTGACCGATCCGTACTGCGCCACGGCGTGGAGCGCGCGCAACCGGCCGAGATCGATCATGTAGCACTCCTACATCGATAGCGGTAGCAATCAGTGCTGGTGCTTAAGTATATCCCCGCCGACACTGGACCGTATGAAGCCTCGTGACCTGCTCCTCGCACTCGCCGTCGTGGTTGTCTGGGGCATCAACTTCGTCGTCATCGACGTCGGCCTGGAGGGCATTCCGCCGCTGCTGCTGTCCGCGCTGCGGTTCTTCTTCGCGGCCGTCCCGGCGATCTTCGTGCTCGGCAAACCGCGCGTCCCGTGGCGGTACGTCGTCGGCGTCGGGCTCGCGCTCGGGGTCGCGAAGTTCGGGCTGCTGTTCATCGCGATGGACCACGGCGTACCGGCCGGCCTGTCGTCGCTGGTCCTGCAGAGCCAGGTGATCTTCACGGTGCTGTTCGCGATCGCCGTACTGCGGGAACGCCCGCGGCCGGCGCAGCTCGCCGGTATCGTGATCGCCTGCGTCGGGATCGCGCTGATCGTGCTCGACCAGCAACTGTCCGCGCCGCTCGGTGCGCTCACACTGGTGATCGTCGCCGGCGGATTCTGGGGCGTGTCGAACACCATCACCCGGTACGCGAAGCCGCCGGACACGCTGCGCTTCATGGTGTGGGTCAGCGCGGTGGCCGTCGTACCGCTGCTGCTGCTCTCGCTCCTCACCGAAGGACCTCGCGCCGACATCGACGCACTCCAGGGGATCCGGCTGAGCGGGATCGGCGCGATCGCGTACCTCTCGTTCGCGGCGACGCTGTTCGGGTTCGGCGTCTGGGGTTACCTGCTGCGCCAGTACGACGCGAGCACGGTCGCGCCGTTCTCGCTGCTGGTGCCGGTCGTCGGGATGTCCGCGGCCTGGGTACTGCGCGGCGAGGCGGTCGGGCCGCAGCAGGCGATCGCGTCCGTGCTGGTGATCGGCGGGATGGCGTGCACGATCGTCCGCCGCCGGACCCCGCGGAAGGCGGAGTCCGGCGAACTCGTGTCAACTGCCTGACAGGACCATGGGCGGCATTTCCCAGCCGCGGGCGAGCGACGACGGATACGCCGGCGCCCCGCCCGCGAAGTACTCGGTGAACTTCATGATCAGCGGGTCCCAGCGCAACGGGTCGATGTAGCGGTCGTTGCTCATCAGCAGCTCCTCGCGAACCCGGACCTGCTCGACCTGCATCTCCAGCGCGCACAGGTGCGAGTCCGGGCCACCGATCTCGTGGATCGCCGTGATCCGTCCTTCGAGGTTGATCGGGCTCTCGGCGACACCGTCCAGGCCGATCCCGGTCGCCTCGCGGGTCAGCCCGCCGGCCGCGAACTTGTCCGGCTCGTACCGGTACCCGCGGCCGCGCTTCGCCTCGGACATCTCCTCCGACCCGGTCAGCAGCGCGATCCGGTCGAGCGCCGCGACCATGTCCGGATCGACCAGGTTCAGCACGATCTCCGGCCGGGCGGCGAGGTTCTTGACGGTCTGGGCGCTGGTCCCCATGCCGAGCATCGCGGTGTACCCGAGCCACCACGCGGACGACATCGGGGCGAGGTTCGTGCTGCCGTCGGGGTTCCGGGAGCTGATCAGGACGACCGGCGTACCGAAGTACAGGACCAAGCGACACCGCGCACGGGACGCTTGGGCTGGACAGTTCGCTTCATGCGGGTTGAACGTGGATGCGCGATGATGTGTGAGTGGACGCCGAACAGGTCGGGCGCCTGACCGCACGATGGATCGCCGCGCTGCCCGGCGAGGAGAGCACCGTCGTGTCCGGGCTCGGCGTACAGCCGCTGCTCGCGATCCTGGCCGAGCTCGCCGACGAGCCCGCCCACACGGAGTTGGCCGAGGCGGCCGGGGAACGGTACGGCGGTCTGCTGCAGGCGCCCGAGTTGCGGATGGCGCTGGGGCTGTGGACGCGCCCGTGGCTCGAGCTGCAACCGGGTGTTGATCGGTTCCTGCCGCCGGAGGTCCGCGGCCTGTTGACCGATCAGGACGCGCTGGACGCGTGGGTGGTCGAGCACACGGACGGGCTGCTGCAGCGGATGCCGATCGACCTGACGCTCGACGTACTCGTGGTCCTGGCGTCGGCGCTGGTGCTGAAGACCGAGTGGGAGCTGCCGTTCAACGAGCACCGGTGGGGTGTTCGCCGGTGGCTGGACCGGACCGACCGCGACCTCGACAGCTTGCAGGTGTACGAAGGCGCCGCGGGTCCGTTGACCGTGGTGACGGTCCGGGGCACCGGTGAGATCGACGTACGGCTCGTGGTCGGTGACGGCGGGCGAGCGGCCGTGCTGTCGGCGGCGCTGGCGCTTGACGGGGACGGGATGAGCGGGACGGACGTGCTGGCGGCGGAGCGGTCCGCGCCCGGTGTGGAGCTGGTCGAGTCCGTGCGTCCGAGCGTCGTACTCTCCCTGCCGTACTTCGAGATTCAGGCGGAGCACGATCTGCTCCAGCACAAGGACGTCTTCGGGCTCACGGCCGCATCGGACAACAGGCGAGGGCACTTTCCCGGCCTGAGCCCGACGCCACTCGCGATCGACCAGGCGCGGCAGGCCGTGATGGCTCGGTTCACGGCGACCGGCTTCGAGGCGGCCGCGGTCACCGCGGTGGGGATGGCGTTGTCGCGCGGTCCACTTCCCGAGGCGAAGGCGCTGCGGGTGCAGCTCGACCGGCCGTTCGGGTTCGTCGCCGTCCATCGCCCGACCGGGGTGCCGGTGGTCGCGGGCTGGGTGAACTACTCGTAGGGATCGGCAGGTGCGGATCGCCAGGCCATCACAATCGCGGCTTCGGCCGACCGCCGGGCGTACCGACCGCAGTGACCGGCCGATTGTGATGGCCTGGGCATCCGGACGTGGCAGGGTGGAGAGCATGGATGCCGATGTGGTGCGTGCAGTCAACGAACTGACCAGCCGCTGGGCGCGGGCGCTGCCCGCGGAGAACACCGTGGTGGCCGGGCTCGGGGTCTGGCCGTTGCTAGCACTGCTCGCGAGCGGTGCGGACGAGCCGGGGCGCACGGAGCTCGCCGCGGCGGCCGGGGTGGACCCGTCCGGCGGCGCGACCGCTGCGATCCGGCTGATCGAGGCGATCGAGGGGTCCGCTGATCTGCACGCGGCGCTGGGCGTGTGGGTGGACGAGCAGCTCAAGCTCGCGGAGACCTTCGACAGCGTGGTGCCCGCGCCGCTGGTCGGCATGCTGACCGGCAACCCCGCCGTCGACCGGCAGAAGCTGGACGCCTGGGCGGCCGACCACACCGACGACCTGATCCGTGAGATGCCGGTCGATCTGAACGGCGGCATCGAGCTCCTGCTGGCGTCGGCGATCCTGCTGCGGACGAAGTGGGTCCGCCCGTTCGAGGAGCACACCCGCCGGGTGCCGGACGGTCCGTGGGCCGGCTCGTGGCGCTGGCTCGAGCGCTCGACGGCGGACCTCGACAGCATCCGCCGGTACGAGCATCCGTCCGCGGCCTGGCTCACCGTCGTCACGGTTGCCGGCGACGCCGATGTCGACGTACTGCTCGGGATCGGGCAGCCGCAGACGGACCAGGCCGACGTACTCGCAGGTCTGCTGGATGCCGCGGCGGGCCTGGACGACGGCTTGGACGGAGCCGCGTTGATCCAGCAGGGTGAGGTGGGTGCGGAGGTCGCGCCGGGAGTGCGGATCGGGGAGACGACCGCGCCGCGGCCGCAGCTGCAGGTGTCGTTGCCGGCGTTCAGCATCGACGTCGAGCACGACCTGATGGAGTCGCGGGAGTTGTTCGGGCTGACGACGGTGTCGTCGGATCCGGGAGCGCACGGGCACTTCAGCGCGCTCAGTCCGACGCCGCTGCGGATCGACCAGGCCAAGCAGCGGGTGCTCGCCCGGTTCTTCGCGTCCGGGTTCGAGGCGGCGGCGGTGACCGCGATGGCGATGACGCGGGCCGCGATGGTGACCAGCAAGCAGCGGCGCCTGGAGGTCGCGTTCGACCGGCCGTTCGCGTTCGTCGCCGTACTGCGGGACTCGCGGCTGCCGATCGTCGCCGGCCGGGTCGAGGTACCTACCGAACCTGGAGCGTGAACAGCCGGTTGAGCAGCGCGGACGCCTCGTCGACGGCCGCGCGGTCACCGGTCAGCAACAGGTCGAACAGCAGGCCGCGGGACGCCGCCAGACCGAGCCGCGCGTACGCCGGTGCCTGGTCGGTGGGGATGCCGACGCGGACACACAGGTCGGTGAGTGGCGGTAGCCAGACGTCGATCAGGTCGGCCTTGAGCGACTCGGTGTGCGGGAGATCCTGCATCGCGTGCGCGCTGAGCTCGAAGAACAGCGGCCCGTAGACGAGCGTCGCCTCGGTCACCCGGCGCCAGAACTGCTCGGCCTGCTCCTCGATCGGCAGGTCCGACAGGTCGGCGAGCAGGTCACGCTGCTGCTGCTCGACGATCCGGACCACTTCGGCCAGCAGACCCTCGCGGGAGCCGAAGTGGTAGATCAGCATCCGGTGACTGGTACCGATCGAGGACGCGATGGTGCGCAGGCTCGCGTCCCCGATCCCGTTCTGCGCGAAGTGCTCGACCGCGTCATCCAGCAGCGTCGAGCGACTCACTGACTTCCTTCAGCTTCTGGGTCTCGGTGGTGACGTAGCTCTTGGTGAGTCCGGCGTACAGCTTCCCGAACAGCCAGCCGAGCGGACCTTCCTGGACGATCGTCGCGGTCGCGACCGTACCTTCCGGCGTGCTGATCACGCGGTGGCCGCCGGTGGTCCTGATCCCGGGGGCCTTGGAGACCCACTCGAAGTACTGCCCCTCCTCGAACGCGGTCACCTCCCAGACCGCGACCGGGAGCTTGGGCTGGCGGATCCGGGTGCGGGCGCCGACGTGCAGCCGGCCCGCGTCCAGCCGCTCGACGGACTCGACGGTCGGGGTCCAGTCGGGCCACCGCTCGACGTCGCTGAAGACCTCCCAGACCCGCTCGGGGGCGGCCTGGATAGTAGTGGAGTGATCGAAGCGCATGTACCAAATGGTACATGGACCTGTGTCACTCACCAACGCCCGCCAGCTCCGCCCACCGGCGGTGGACGGAGCGTGAGCAGTCGGTAAAACCGGACCCTTGGTGAGTGGCGGGGGTCCGGGGTGCGGGTAGGGTCTTGGGCCATGGCTGACCAGAACGTCCCGCAGAACGTCGAGAACGAGCAGGACCCGGGCGCGAGCACCCAGATGTTCCGCGCCTTCGTCAACGAGGGCCAGGCCGAACCCAAGAGCGAACCGAAGATCAACGGCCGGGTGCTGGCCATCGTCGGTGCCGCGGTGATCCTGATCGCCGTCGTCGCCGCGATCGCCGTTCTGTAGCTGACCGACCTGCACGTCGAGGTCGTCCGGGTCCTTCACCGACCCCGACGGCCGATTCGGCAACCCCCGCCGAACCCCGCATCCGCACCCTCTAATACCACGCGAAGCATTCGGCGCGGTTACCGGTTGTTCGCATCCGTTGACGGCTGACCCGGGACGGATGGAGCATGGGGGCTCGGCTACTTGGGGAGGTTCTTGTGGCGGCGGTTGTCAGGGCTGCGCTTGTTCAGACGTCGTGGACGGGTGACAAGGAGTCCATGATCAAGGTGCACGAGGACTATGCGCGGCAGGCTGGTGCGGCCGGGGCGCAGGTGATCTGTTTTCAGGAGTTGTTCTACGGGCCGTACTTCTGTCAGCAGCAGGATGCGGAGTACTACGAGTACGCCGAGTCCGTCCCGGGCCCGACCACCGAGCGGTTCGCAGCCCTCGCACGGGAGCTCGGGCTGGTGATGGTGCTGCCGGTGTACGAGCAGGAGCAGCCGGGGGTGCTGTACAACACCGCTGCGGTCATCGATGCCGACGGCACCTATCTGGGGAAGTACCGGAAGAACCACATTCCGCAGGTGAAGGGGTTCTGGGAGAAGTTCTACTTCCGGCCGGGCAACCTCGGGTACCCGATCTTCGACACCGCGGTCGGGTGGATCGGGGTGTACATCTGCTACGACCGGCACTTCCCGGAGGGCTGGCGGGCGCTCGGGCTGGCCGGGGCGAAGATCGTGTTCAACCCGTCGGCGACCAGCCGCGGGCTCTCGGCGTACCTGTGGAAGCTGGAACAGCCCGCGAGCGCGGTCGCGAACGAGTACTTCATCGGTGCGATCAACCGGGTCGGGATCGAGTCCGAGTTCGGCGACAACGACTTCTACGGTACGTCGTACTTCGTCGACCCGGAGGGGAAGTTCGTCGGCGAGGTCGGCCACGACCACGATCCGGAACTGATCATCCGCGACCTGGACCTCGGCCTGCTGGACACCGTCCGGGACCGCTGGCAGTTCTACCGCGATCGCCGCCCGGATGCGTACGGAGACCTGACGAAACCGTAGAGGGGACCGGGAATGTTGTTGCTCGTCAAGGGTGGAACCGTCGTCGGACCGACCGGAACCAGGACGGCGGACGTGCTGGTCGACGGCGAGAAGATCGTCGCTGTCCTCGACCCCTCGTTCACGCAGACGATCACCGCCGACCAGGTGATCGATGCCGCCGGCAAGTACGTGATCCCGGGCGGGATCGACGCGCACACGCACATGGAGATGCCGTTCGGCGGTACGTCGGCCAGCGACACGTTCGACACCGGCACCCGGGCCGCGGCGTACGGCGGGACCACCACGATCATCGACTTCGCGATCCAGCGCACCGGTGAGGTGGTGCAGGACGGGCTGGCCGCCTGGCACGCGAAGACCGAGGGCGAGTGCCACATCGACTACGCGTTCCACATGATCCTCGGCGGCGTCGACGCCGACGCGCTGAAGGCGATGGACCAGCTGGTCGCCGACGAGGGCATCACGAGCTTCAAGCTGTTCATGGCCTACCCGGGCGTCTTCTACTCCGACGACGGGCAGATCCTGCGCGCGATGCAGACCGCGCGGGAGAACGGCGCGCTGATCATGATGCACGCCGAGAACGGGATCGCGATCGACGTACTGGTCCAGCAGGCGATCGAACGCGGCGAGACCGACCCGATCCACCACGGCATCACCCGCCCGGCGGCGCTCGAGGCCGAGGCGACGAACCGGGCGATCGCGCTCGCCGAGGTCGCCCGGGACTGCCCGCTGTACATCGTGCACCTGTCCGCGAGCCAGGCGCTCGAGAAGGTCGCGGCCGCGCGGCACGAGGGCCGCAACGTGTTCGCGGAGACCTGTCCGCAGTACCTCTATCTGACCCTCGAGGATCAGCTCGGCGCGCCCGGGTTCGAGGGCGCGAAGTGGGTCTGCTCGACACCGCTGCGCAGCAAGCACGAGACGCACGCGCGGGACCTGTGGAAAGGCCTGCGGAACAACGAGCTCGCGGTCGTGTCCACCGATCACTGCCCGTTCTGCATGAAGGACCAGAAGGAGCTCGGCCTCGGCGACTTCTCCAAGATCCCGAACGGGATCGGCGGCGTCGAGCACCGCGTGGACCTGGTCTTCCAGGGGGTTGTGGACGGCAAGCTGTCGCTGGAGCGCTGGGTGGAGACGGTCGCGACCACGCCGGCCCGGATGTTCGGGCTGTACCCGCAGAAGGGCGTCGTGCAGCCCGGCTCCGACGCGGACCTGGTGATCTACGACCCGAACGGTACGACGCGGATCGGCGTCGCGACGCACCACATGAACATGGACTACTCGGCGTACGAAGGGGTCGAGATCCAGGGCCGGGTGGGTACGGTGATCTCGCGCGGCGAGGTGATCGTGGCCGATGGCAACTACCATGGCCGCAAGGGACGCGGGAAGTTCCTGAAGCGCGGCCTGTCGTCATACTTGATGTAGGGGGAGACGCCCGTGGACTTCGGTGTGGTGTTCCAGTGTGATCCGCCCGCGTCCACGGTCGTGCAGCTGGCCCGGCAGGCGGAGGACGCGGGGTTCGGCTACGTGTGGACGTTCGACTCGCACCTGCTCTGGCAGGAGCCGTTCGTGATCTACAGCCAGATCCTCGCGGCCACCCGGCGGGTGATCGTCGGGCCGATGGTGACGAACCCGGGGACCCGGGACTGGACCGTGATCGCGTCCCAGTTCGCCACGCTGAACGAGATGTTCGGCAACCGGACGATCTGCGGGATCGGCCGCGGCGACTCGGCGCTGCGCACGCTCGGTGCGAAGCCCGGCACCATCGCCGAGCTGAAGCAGTGCGTCGAGGTCGTGCGCGCGCTGGCCCGCGGCGAGACGGTCGAGTACCGCGGGCAGCAGCTGAAGTTCGCGTGGGTCGACAACGGTGCGCTCGACGTCTGGGTGGCGGCGTACGGGCCGCGGGCTCTGCAGGCGACCGGTGAGGTCGGCGACGGGTACATCCTGCAGCTCGCCGATCCGGACATCGCGGAGTGGATGATCACCGCCGTACGCCGGGCCGCGGAGCAGGCGGGCCGCGATCCGCAGGCGATCAAGTTCTGCGTCGCGGCGCCGGCGTACGTCGGGGACGACCTGGCACACCAGCGCGAGCAGACCCGCTGGTTCGGCGGCATGGTCGGGAACCACGTGGCCGACATCGTGGCGCGCTACGGGACGTCGAGCGCCGTACCGCGCGCCCTGACCGACTACATCGAGGGCCGGAAGGGCTACGACTACACCGAACACGGCCGCGCCGGCAACACGCACACCGACTTCGTTCCGGACGAGGTCGTCGACCGCTTCTGCATCCTCGGCCCGGTCGAGAACCACCTGTCCCGCCTCGCCGACCTGAAGGACCTCGGCGTCGACCAGTTCGCCCTCTACCTCCAGCACGACGCCAAGGAACAGACCCTGGCGTCGTACGGCAAGGACATCATTCCGGCGTTCTGAGCCACGATCAAGGCCCGTGCCGTCGACCCCCGTACAGACGCGGAGCGCGCCGAGAGCAAGCGGGCGGCTCGCGAGCGGCTGGACACGTATGTGCGCGGACACCAGCTCGCCGAGATGCGTAAGGCGGCTGGTGTAACGCAGGCCGAGCTGGCTGCGACACTGAAGGTGTCGCAGGCTCGCATCTCGAAGATCGAGCACGGTGAGGTCTCTGGCATCGACGTCATTCGCCCCCCGCTCACCCTGTGCCTCGTCTAAGGCGTCCAGCGGTAGGCGCCCGGGAGGAGGTCTGTGGCGAGGGCCGAGCCGGGGCCGGTGGGGGACGGCAGGATGACGCGGATGGTCGGGTGGTAGTCGACGAAGACCTGGCGGTCTCGGCCGCACGGGCCGACGACGCCGCGGCCTTCGTTGCCGACGGCCACGATCGTGGTGAGTTCGCGGGCACCCTCGGCGCGGGCCCGGCCGAGGGCGACCAGCTCGGCACAGGGGCCGCCGGTGAAGTGGTACAGGTTGATACCGGCGTACATCCGGCCGTCGATCCCGCGGACCGCGGCGCCCATCGTGTGGACGCCGTCCGGCCCGTCGGTGTTCGTGTCGACCGTCCGGCGGGCCAGCTCGATCAGCTCGCGGTCGTCGTCGGTCAGTGGTTGCAGGGCGAGCGTCATCCGGCGATCCGCTTCAGCTCGGCCTCCGTCACGGTCTTCACGGTCTTGATCTCGGCGGCCGGGTCGGCGCCGCTGCGGATGATCTTGTTCAGCGCGTCGGAGTACGCCGAACTGGCCTTCGGCGACCAGAGCATCGGGTTCTGCGGGTGGCCGTTGTCGTTCAGCAGCTTGACCGCGTCGGCGGCCGGGCCGGACTTCAGCCTCCCGGCCTTCGCCGAGAGGCTCTTCCGGGCCGGTACGTGGAAGCCGTACGACTGCGCGAAGTCCAGCTGGTCGTCGGTCTGGTCGACCCACAGCCACTTGACGAACTTCTTCGCCGCGTCCAGGTTCTTCGACTTCGCGTTCACGCAGGCGCCGTACGCCCCGACCGGGACGCTCGGCGCGCCGGTGGTCGCGTTCAGCTTCGGCCACGGCAGTACGCCGTAGTCGCCGGGCAGCGCCTTCTCGATCACCGGCAGCGTCCACAGGCCGGTGAACTGCATCGCGGTCAGGCCCTGCGTGAACGCGGACGGGTCCGACCAGTCGGTCGGTGCCCCGAGCAACAACACCTTCGAGGTCCAGAGCTCACGCAGCTTGGCCAGCGACTCGAACGCGGCCGGGTCGTCGAACCCGAACTGGTTGTCCTTGGTCAGGTAGTCCAGGCCGGCCGACCAGAGCGCCGGGCCGCCGAGCACGCCGACACCGCCGTCGTTGCCGACGAACAGGCCCTTGACCTTGTCGGTGGTGAGCTTCTTCGCGGCAGCGAGCAGCTCGTCGACGGTCTGCGGCGGCTTGACACCGGCCGCGCTCAGCAGGCTCTTGCGGTACACGAGCAGCTGCATGTCGATGACCTGCGGGATCGCGTACAGCTTGCCCTGGTACGACATCCGGTCCAGGAGCGCGGAGTTGAAGTCGCTCTTCGCATCGCCGAGCAGGTCGGTCAGCTCGACGACCTGCTTGCCCTTGACCATGTCGATCGTCGGGCCGTTCGGGTACTCGAAGACGTCCGGGCCTTGGTCGGTGAGCAGCGCGGTCGCGGCCTTCTTCTCGTAGTCGCCCGGCGACCACTGGACCGTCACCGTCGCGTCCGGGTACGCCTTAGCGTACTTCTCCACCGCCTGCTGGGTACCGGCCTCGCCGTACTGGTGGTACCACTGCTGCAGGGCCGGTTTCGACCCGTTCGAACCGCCCGACGACGGGCGCCCGGAGTTCGAGCCGCACCCCGCCACCGCCATCGCCGACAGCCCGGCACCGATCCCGAGCAACCGCCGCCGCGTCATTCCACCAGTCATCTTGCCGCCTCCGTTCAGCGCACTCGCGCAGCCTGCGTAGACCCTACGACCGCGGAGGCCGAACAACGCGGTATTTCCAGCGGTTGGGAACGGGTATGGTTGTCGCATGCATTCCCTCCGTGACTAGAGACGGCTCCCACGCGGTGCGTGGTTCTGAGCCCATTCCCGTCTCTTTCCTGGAGCGTTCTCGTGTCCGGCACCATTCGTGCCGGGAGCTACCGTGACGTCCTGCTGTTGCCGTCGGCGCTGCGCACGTTCGTGCCTGCGCTGCTCGGCCGGCTGTCGTACGGTCTGCTCCCGTTGTCCCTGCTCATCACGGTCCGGCAGTCCACCGGGTCGTTCGCCGTCGCCGGCGCCGCGGTGGCTGTCTTCGGCGTGACCTCGTTGTCGATGCCGTACAAGGCGCGCCTCGTCGACCGGTACAGCCAGCGCCGCGTCCTCCCGTTCCTCGCTCTTGGCGCGTCAGCCGGCCTGTTTGTGACTTCCGGTACGTCGGGTTCCGCCGTACTGCTGCTCGTCGCGGCGACCGGCCTGCTCGCGCCGCCGTTGGGGCCGTCGATGCGCTCGAACTGGCGGCTGCTCACCGACGGCCTGCCGCTCAAGGAGCGTGCGTACGCGCTGGACGCCGTCGCCGAGGAGTGCCTGTTCCTGGGCGGCCCGCTGATCGCCGGCACACTGATCAGCGCGTTCGCGGCGCCGGTCGCGCTCTGCTGCTCGGCGGCGCTGATGCTGGTCGGCACGCTGGCGATGGTGACGAGCCCGGTGACGACCCACACGGCCGCGCCGGCCCCGTCCCGGCATCCGCTCGGCCCGCTCGTACTCCCCGGGCTGCGCCGGATCCTGCTCGTCATCATGCTGACCGCGTCGGGCATCAGTACGGCGTACCTCTGTGTCGCCGCCGTCGCGCAGCAGGCGGGCCGTCCGGGCGCGGCCGGGTACGTCGAGGCGGCGATCGCGGCCGGCAGCGTACTCGGCGGCATGCTCTGGGCCCGCCGTACCCACACCCGCCCCTGGCCGATCCACCTCGCCGGTCTGATCGCCGTACTGGCGGCCGGCCTGATCGCAGCCTCGTTCATGCCCGGCCTGATCCTGCTCGGGGTGGTCCTGGGCGTCGCGGGCGTAGCCGTCGCCCCGCTCTTCGTGGTCTCCTACCTGGCCGCCGACCAGGTGACCCCACCCCACCAACACACCGAAGCCAGCACCTGGATCAACACGGCCAACAACGTCGGCTCCGCAGGAGGCGCCGCCCTGGCCGGCCTCCTCGTCGACCACACCACCCCGTCCTGGGGCTTCCTCACCGGAGGTGTGCTACTCGCGGTCGTCGCGCTGAGCGTTGGACGGAGGAGTTAGGCGGGGGCCGGGGTGGGGGAGTCGTTGCCGTTGTCGGGGTGGGCGTTGGCGATTCGGGCCACCGCCTCGTCGGGTTTGCGGCCGGCTCGGCGGGCCGCTTCGACGTGCAGGCGGGCCAACTCGATCACCTGGCGGGAGACCTTCACGGTCCGCTTGTCAGCCATGGTCACTGTCTCCCTCGACGACCTCGATGTCAGCTTCCGCAATATCAGCGTACGCGTCCGCTCCGACCCGGTCGATCGCAACGGCGGCGGTCAGTGCGGCGACCAGGTCGTAGTCCTCCGGCTGTAACAGCTCCGACCGCATCAGTGAGCGGAGCGTGACCACGCCGGCGTCCGTCCCGGCGTCCTCGCCCTCGAGGATCTGCTCGACCGCCCAGCGCACCATCCGCATGGTCTCCTCGCGGTGCCGCCAGGTGTCGAGCTCGCGGTCGGACTTGCGGGTCAGGTAGGCCCCGAGCATCACGCCACCGAGCGCGAGCAACGGTGACAGCACCGTCATAACGACCCCGACGACCGAGATCCAGGTAGGAATCACGGACACCTCCGAATTCCATGCAATGAAATGGTCTTGACCGGTCGATGATGCTACGAAGGAGCATTCCATCGACGACCGACAGGCCAGCCTGACAAGGAGTAGTGTCACCGTGACGGACCAGCAGGACGGGTACGACGTATTCGTACAGGGGACCGTGTTCTACGACATCGTCATGACCGGCCTGGCGTCCGCCCCGACCACCGGTACCGAGATCTTCGCCGAGGGGATGGGTTCCTGCCCCGGCGGCGTCGCGAACTTCGCGATCGCGGCCGCCCGGCTCGGCCTGAAGAGCGGCCTGGCCGCGGTCTTCGGTGACGACGTGTACGCCGACTTCTGCTGGCGGACGCTGGCCGACCAGGAGGGTGTCGACCTGTCGCACTCCCGCCGGATCGGGCACTGGCACTCGCCGGTGACGGTGTCGATGTCGATCAACCGCGACCGCGCGATGGTGACCCACGCGCACGAGGCGCCGGGCGACCCGAGCAAGCTGGTCGGGCCGGGGCTGAAGACCCGCTCCGCGATCGTCCCGGTCGCCGAGGAACTGCCCGGCTGGACCGTCGAGGCGCGGGAGTCCGGCGCGCTGCTGTTCGGGGACGTCGGCTGGGACCCGACGGACGAGTGGTCACCGGCCGTGCTCGACGTACTGGACGGTTTCCACGCGTTCACGCCGAACGCGGACGAGGCGATGGCGTACACCCGGACCGACACCCCGAAGGCCGCGCTGCACAAGCTCGCCGAGCGGGTGCCGCTCGCGGTCGTGACGAACGGTTCGGAGGGAGTCCTCGCGATCGACTCGGCCACCGGTGAGGAGGAGCGGGTGCCGGCGCTGCCGGTGCACTCGTACGACCCGACCGGCGCCGGCGACGTATTCCTCGCCTCGCTCGTGCTCGGCACGCTCCGGGGCTGGCCGCTGGCGCACCGGCTGGCGTTCGGCAACCTGTGCGCCGGGCTGTCCGTGCAGCAATTCGGCGGCTCGCTCGCCGCGCCGGGCTGGGGCGACATCATCGACTGGGTCCGCGACCACAGCCGGCACCGCCCGGGCGACGTCGACCCCGACGTACTGCGGCACTACGCGTTCATCGGCGACGTACTCCCGGCAGGCCCGGTCCCGATCGTCAGGCGAGCCTCCGCCACGATCGCCCGGCAGTCCGACGCCTAGAACGTCCGTTTCAAACACACCGGGTATCGGACGGGGGTGTACGCAGCGGCAGGTCTGTTCGGCGGCACGCCGTGGAACGCCTAGACTGACCGGCGGCCGCTCCGGTGGCGTACGGTGCACTTCGTGGTTACCGTCACGTCGCTCCCTGTTCCCGACCACGGCCGGATGAACCCGTGATCCGCTTCGAGAATGTTTCCAAGACGTACGAGGGCCAGTCCAAGGCCGCTCTGCTGAACGTCAACGTCGAGATCGAGAAAGGCGAGTTCGTCTTCCTGGTCGGTACCTCCGGGTCCGGCAAGTCGACGTTCCTGCGCCTTGTGCTCCGTGAGCACCGGACGTCCAAGGGCCACATCATGGTGGCCGGCAAGGACCTGAACCGGCTGGCGAGCTGGCGGATCCCGCAGATGCGCCGGCAGATCGGAACCGTGTTCCAGGACTTCCGGCTGCTGCCGAACAAGACCGTCGCGGAGAACGTCGCGTTCGCGCTGCAGGTGATCGGCAAGCCGCGGTCGCACATCCGCAAGACGGTCCCCGAGGTGCTCGAGCTGGTCGGTCTGGACGGCAAGGAGGACCGGCTCCCGGACGAGCTGTCCGGCGGTGAGCAGCAGCGCGTCGCGATCGCCCGCGCGTTCGTGAACCGGCCGATGATCCTGATCGCCGACGAGCCGACCGGAAACCTCGACCCCGGTACGTCGGTGGGCATCATGAAGCTGCTGGACCGGATCAACCGGACCGGTACGACGGTCGTGATGGCCACCCACGACGTGTCGATCGTCGACCAGATGCGCAAACGCGTGATCGAGCTGGAGAACGGTCATGTCGTCCGCGACGAGTCGCGCGGCGTCTACGGCTACCAGCACTGACCGCCGACACAGTGACTGCTAGGGACTGACTGACGAAATGCGCCTGAACTACATCCTCTCCGACCTCGGTATCGGCCTGCGGCGGAACATGTCGATGACGATCGCGGTCGTCGTCACCATCTGGGTCTCGCTGTCGCTGTTCGGCAGCGCGTTGCTCGCCCACGAGCAGGTGAACCTGATGAAGGGGAACTGGTACGACAAGATCCAGATCTCGGTGTTCCTGTGCACCAAGGACTCCGGCGGCCGCGGCTGCTCCGGCGCCGAGGTGACCCAGGAACAGAAGAACCGGATCCAGCAGGTCATCGCGTCGAATCCGGACACCGCGCCGGACGGCGTGTTCACCGAGACGAAGGCGCAGGCGTTCGACTCGTTCAAGAAGCTGTACAAGGACTCGCCGATCGTCAGCACGGTCACCCAGGACCAGATGCAGGAGTCGTTCCGGATCCGGCTGAAGGACCCGCAGCGCTACCAGAACCTGACCAGCGCTGTCGCCGGCCTCCCCGGGGTGGACACGGTCCAGGATCTCAGACAGTACCTCGACCCGCTGTTCAAGGCGCTGAACTGGCTGCAGGTGGGCTCCTACTTCGGAGCGGGCCTGCTGCTGGTCGCCGCGCTGATGCAGATCGCGAACACGATCCGGCTGGCGGCGTACGCGCGCCGGCGTGAGATTGGCATCATGCGCCTCGTGGGTGCGTCCAACTTCTACATCCAGCTGCCGTTCCTGCTGGAGGCGGTGCTGGCGGCCATCATCGGCGCCGCGTTCGCCTGCGGCACGCTGTGGATGATCGTGTACTTCATGGTCATGCGCCAGGCCCAGGCGACGTTCCGGGTCTGGCAGTGGGTCGGCGCGTCCGAGACCTTCCGCGTCACGCTGATCATGGTGCTGGTCGGCCTGGTGCTGGCGGTCATCCCGACATTCCTGACGACGCGGAAATACCTCAAAGTCTGACCTGGGTGACCTATCGTGCAGTATCAGGAGTCACACGAGTAACTCCTGTACCGCAAAACTTCATCCAGAGCAAGGGGTCGACCTGTGGTCCCGCACTTCCCCGGTGCGAACCCGCGTCAGCGGGGGAGCATCAAGCGAGACGACAGCACCGGTACCCCAGCCGCGCCGTACCCGCGATCACGTACTCGACCGCCGGGCCGGCAGACCTTGGTTACCGCTTGCTGCCTTGTCCTGTCCCTGTCCGCCGGCGTCCTGGCCGCGGTTCCGTACGCTCCGTCCGCGGAGGCGAGACCGCCGGATCCAGCCGTCAAGAAGAAGCAACTCGACTCGAAGATCAACCAGTCCAAGGCTGATCTCGACGACGCGTCCGACCAGCTCGGCAAGTCCGTTGCCGCGTACAACCAAGCCGTCACGAAGTACCAGGCCGTGCAGGCCCGGTACGCCGTCGCGCAGGGGCAGCTCGCCGCCGCGAAGGCCGCCGATGCGGTTGCCGCGGGCAAGCTTGTCGCGGCCGAGGCGGCGGTCAGGACGGCGACGTCCGACGTGGCGGCCGGCCAGCGGCAGATCGCCGAGAAGCGTTCGGTGGCGGGTCGCGCCGTACGGTCGGCGTACCAGCAGCAGAACGGTCTGGTCGGGCTGTCGATCGCGCTCAGCGGCGCGGCGCCGGCCGACATCGCGACCGGGATGCAGGTACAGCGGAACGTGTTCGGCATCCAGAGCAACGCGATCGCGAACCTGAACACGGCGCAGGCGCAGCTGGCCAGTAAGCAGGTCAAGCTCACCGCGGCGGAGAAGGACGCCGAGACCGCCCGCGCCGAGGCGGCCGCGACGGTCAAGAAGGTCACGGAGCTGACCAAGCAGGTCGCGGCCGACCGGGCGGAGGCGGCATCGGTCGCGGCGGTCAAGCTGACCGCGTTCAAGGCTGCGGAGAAGGAGAAGAACTCCGAGCTCGCGCAGTACAACTCGCTGCTGCGGGAGCGGAACCGCGTCCAGCAGATGCTGATCGCGCAGGCGAAGGCCGAGAAGGCCGCGGCCGCGCGCCGGAACATACCGGATCCGGTGCCGACCGGTGGCGGGCGGCTCGCGTATCCGGTCAGCAGCTACATCACGTCGCCGTACGGCATGCGGTTCCACCCGATCCTGCACATCTGGAAGCTGCACGACGGCACCGACTTCAGCGCTCCCTGCGGTACGCCGGTCCGCGCCGCGGCGGACGGGGTGGTGACGGACAAGTACTTCAACGGCGGATACGGGAACCGGCTGTTCATCTCACACGGGGTGATCGCTGGTCACTCGATCACGACGGTCTACAACCACCTGTCGAAGTACAAGGCGCAGGTCGGCGAACGGGTGCAGCGCGGCGAGATCATCGCGTGGTCCGGTACGACCGGGTACTCCACCGGGTGCCACCTGCACTTCATGGTCTACAAGGACGGCACCGTGGTTAATCCGATGGGGTGGCTCTGAGGTATCTGGGATACTGGCCGGATGGTGAAACAGTCCGGCCGGGAGAAGCCGATCGCGCAGAATCGCAAGGCGCGACACGACTACCACATCGATGACGTGGTGGAGGCCGGGCTGGTGCTGACCGGGACCGAGGTCAAGTCCCTCCGGCAGGGCCGGGCCTCCCTGGTCGACGCGTTCGCCGCCGTCCGCGGGAACGAGCTGTGGCTGCAAGGGATGCACATCCCGGAGTACAAACACGGCACCTGGACCAACCACGAACCCCGCCGTACGCGGAAGTTGCTGCTGCACAAGGACGAGGTCGAGAAGCTGATCCGGGCCGTCGAGCAGCAGGGCGTCTCGCTGATCCCGCTGTCCCTGTACTTCAAGGACGGCTACGCCAAGGTCGAGCTGGCCACCGGCCGCGGCAAGAAGGACTACGACAAACGCCACGCCCTCGCCGAACGCCAAGCCACCCGCGAAGCCCAACGAGCCCTCTCCGACCGCCGCCGCGGCTGACCCTGTGGAAAAGTCCACCGGCTGATCGCCGAATCCGGATACGCTCAAGCA
Organism: Kribbella aluminosa; assembly: GCF_017876295.1. Lineage (NCBI taxonomy): Bacteria > Bacillati > Actinomycetota > Actinomycetes > Propionibacteriales > Kribbellaceae > Kribbella > Kribbella aluminosa. The sequence continues at coordinate 2,332,165 of NZ_JAGINT010000002.1, forward strand.
GGAAGAACAGGGGCGGGGCGGCGACGCCCGGAGCCGGGGTGGGGTTCGGTCAGGGGTCGTTCCGGGCTGAACCCGATGGGGTGGAGGAGCTCGGGCGCGCACAGTGGGAGCATGTCCACTTCAGAGTTGCTGGTGACGTCGGCGCAGCGGGATCGGGCCGTCGAGATCCTGAAAGAGATGTACGCCGACGGCCGCCTGGACCACATGGAGTTCGACCTCCGGCTGGACAAGGCCCTCAAGGCGCGGACCCGGGCCGAGCTGAACAGCACGTTCGACGGGCTCGTCGCCCGGCCGGTGCCGACGTTCGCCCCGGCCGCCTTCACCCGGCCCGCGCCGCCGCAGACCTACCAGGGCGACGGCCGCGGGATGGGCACGATCGCGCACTGGCTCGGGTACCCGACGTTCTTCGTCGGCCCGGCGCTGGTCGTCGCGACGGCCGGCCAGAAGAACCCCGCCGTACGCCGGCACGCCGTCGAGGCGCTGAACTTCCAGCTGACCGCGGTCGGGGCGTTCGCGCTGCTCGGGATCATGACCGGGTTCACCCACGGGTTCCTCGGGTTCCTGTTCCCGATCGTCGGGATCCTGTGGTTCCTGCTGACCGGCATCGGCGGTCTCGCCACCGCGGCCGGCGGTAAGTTCCGGTACCCGTTCACGCTGCGCCTGATCAAGTAGGCCCTACCCTGCTGGAATGGGCGTTCCGGTCGGGGTGCGGTGGGAGGTCGGCGCGTTCCTCGGCCTGACCGCGGCGACCGGGCTGATCGACGCGGTGAGCTACCTGAAGCTCGGACACACCTTCGTCGCGAACATGACCGGAAACGTGGTGTTCCTCGGGTTCGCGGTGGCGCCCGGGTCGGGGTTCCGCCTCGGCCCGCCGGTGGTCGCCGTACTGGGGTTCGTACTCGGCTCACTGCTCGGCGGCCGGGCGGCGCGGGTCCTGGAGGCACGCCCGCGGCGCTGGCTCGGGATCGCCTTCGGGGCACAGGCCGCGGCGCTCCTGCTGTGCGGGCTGCTCGTCGGAGTCGGCGTACTGCGGGATTCCGGCGGTACGTCGTACCTGCTGATCCTCGCGCTGGCCGGGTGCTTCGGGCTGCAGAACGCGACCGTACGGCACGTCGCCCCGAAGGACATGACGACGACCGTACTCACCCTGACCCTGACCGGCCTCGCCGCCGACAGCGTGCTCGGAAACGGCCGCGCCGCCCCGCCGTACCGCCGCCTCGGCTCGATCCTCGCCATGCTCGCCGGCGCCGCCACCGGCGCCCTGCTACTCCAGGTCACCACCGCCTGGGTGATCGCCCTCGCCGGAGCCGTGGTCGCCACCGCGGCGGCGATCTTCCTCCTGGCGCCCGCGGACTGAGGGAATGTCAGGTGCGGGCGGCTGGTTGGACTTGGTAGTGTGGAGCTTCCACCGCGGTACGGGTGGGAGTTTGACAACTCAACAGGGGGTGAACGGTTTCGACTTTGGACGTATGTTCCAAGGGAAGCGGGCCGAGGATCCAGGGTTATCTCGTAAACGATCTCTGGAAACCAATAACTGCCAAAACTCAGCGCAGTAGCTTCGCTCTCGCCGCCTGACGGCCTGAGCACTTAAAGAAGCGGTCAGCCCGGGGATGCTCTCGCCCCGGTTCCTGGCCTCAGCTAGAGAGCTTGCTTTGTTAGTCCGGTCACGGGGCTAACACGGGACATTTACAGTGACTGAGCCTGTCAGCGAGATGTCTGTACAAACGCTGGGGCTGAGAAAAGCGACATTCAGACTGCGCCCGGAGAAGCCTTGAAGCAACGCCGAAGGACGCGGGTTCGATTCCCGCCACCTCCACCCCTGAAGAACGCGCAGGTCAGCCCCGCTGACCTGCGCGTTCTGCTGTCTGCGACCACACAGCGACCGCTTGATGCCGTCTCGCGGTCGAGGATTGTGGCTGCCGCCGCGAACGCCACACCGCGACCAAGGTAGACGTCCATCGGCATCGATGGCTTCGCGTGATCGCCAGGTCTACGGTTGGCATCCCGACCAAGCGGCGGGTGCACGCGGTCTACCTCCGGACTTGACACTGTCCCGCGAGCCGAGGCGCCGGGATTGTGAGCGTGTCGGTCTACTGCTGCGCCAAACGGCGCGCCTCCAGGGCGTTGAACACGTAGATTTGCCCGTACTCGTTGACCGCGATCCCGACCAGTTGAGGCTTCGCCTCGGTCAACGCCACCAGCGCCCACACCAGCAGCCGCAGCCCGAACGTCAGCAGCGACAGCACCCCGTGCAGCAGGTGGTTGGTCGCGGCCGGCATCCGCCACACGTGCGCCTGATATACCCCTACCCAGGTGACGCGGTTTCCTTGCGATGCTTCCAGCATCAGCGCGTTGTGCAGGATCTGCCGACGCTCCACGTCTGTGATCATCTCTCGCTCCCCCTTATGGTTAATCGCGGTTCGGGGGACTGTGTTACGGGGGGCAGTCCGTATCCATCGCCAGCCAGACGAAGCCGAGCGCGAGGGTACGTCGGCACCGGGTGGCCGCCATGGACCACGGCGACGGCTGGGGTAGGTACTCCAGTTCGTGCTTCGTCGTGATGTCCCGCAGTCCGAGCAACCGGGTGGTGCTCGAAGTCGATGGGGTGCGCAGTCCGAGCGGTCGGCCGCGAACGCGACGCCGCCGAATTAGCTCAGATCGGTGGAGGGCTCGCCGTACAGGCAGGCGAGGTGTGCCGAACCGACCGCAACTTCAGGGGTTCACCTTGCAGGTTGCCCGTTCACCCGCCGCATGCCATTGGTGAAGGGGCAATGTGATGGGTGAACCTCTCAAACGGCGTCCGCCGCGAGGAGAGTCGAGCCGCTCTGGTTCAGCGGCGACACCTCGCAGCCTGGACGGCGTCAGCGACAGGTTGGTGGCGGTGATGACCTCGAGATGTTGGGGCAGTTGTGGGATCAGCTGGAGCGCGAGCTTCAGGGGGCGATGTTGTGGTCCGGGCTGGGGCCTGGCGACAGGACGAGTTGCTCGGAGCGGATGGTGTCGGCCTCGCCGAGCGCGGCGTACTCGGTCACGGTGAGGAGATGGGTGGACGGCAGCGGCATGGCTGTCATTGTCTCCACCTCGTCCAACGACCAGCGTTCCGTGTGCCGGCCGGTGAAGGGTGGGCGGCATCTGGAGTTGGGGACGTTGATCGTTACACCTGGGTCGTCGGCGCTGGAGGCGGCGGTTGCCGGACCTGCAGGTACTTACCTTCTCCGTTGACGTCTGTTCAGCCCGGACCCGTTCGTCGGTGGGTTAGACGAAAGGATTTGGACATGCTGCGTGAAGTCAACGGTGTCGAGTTGTGGGTGGACACGTTCGGGGAGCCGGCGGATCCGCCGGTGCTGCTGATCGGCCTGAGCTGGCCCGACGACCTGTGTACCCAGCTGGCCGGGCGGTACGTGACGCGCTACGACCTGCGCGACACCGGCCGTTCGACGTACGCCGACCCCGATGGGCCGAAGTACGACCTCCGGGACCTGGTCAGCGACGCGGCCGAGCTGATCGACGGGCGTGCCCACGTGGTCGGCCTGGGCGTCGGCGGGTTCATCGCGCAACTGCTCGCCCTCGACCACCCCGATCGGGTCGCCTCGCTGACGCTGGTCTCGACCCGATCGGTCGCGCCCGGGCCGGTCGACCCCGACCTCGAGGACCACGAACTGGCGGTGATGCAGCAGATGTTCGGTCGGCCGCAGCCCGACTGGGCCGATCGGGACAGCGTGGTCGACTACATGACAGGCTCCGCACGGTTGCTGGCCGGGTCGCAAGGGTTCGACGAGCAGGACACAAGGACGGCGGCGGGCCGTGTGTTCGACCGATCCCGCAAGTCGGCAGCGGCACAACGCGCGAGCCACCTCGGCACCACGTTCGCAGCCGTCAACTGCCAACCCCGCTGGCGCGAACGGCTCCCCGGCATCACGGCAAAAACCCTGGTGATCCACGGCGACGAGGACCCCTTCTTCCCGCACCAGAACGGCGCAGCCCTGGCCGCCGAGATCCCGCACGCCACCCTCCTCACCCTCCCCGGCATCGGCCAAGGTCTCCCGCGCGCCAGCTGGCCGATCGTCGTACCCGCCCTCCTCAGCCACACGGCGTAGCCGTTCTCATACAGGTGGGGGATGTTGCGGTACGCCGGGGTCGCGGAGCCTGGAGGGTATGGGTGAGGGAACGGTCACTGCGCTGGGGCATGCCGGATTGCGGGTCGACGGGGACGGGGTACGGGTTCTCGCGGACCCGTGGCTGTCGCCGGGCGGGGCGTTCCTGGGCGCCTGGTTCCCGTTTCCGGACAACTCGCACCTGCTGACGGCGGAGACGCTCGACGTCGACGTGGTCGTGGTGTCGCACGAGCATCTGGACCACCTGGACCTCGACCTGATCGCGGGCCTGCCCGCGACGGTGCCGGTCGTCGTACCGCGGTATCCGTCGACGATCATGCAGCGCCGGTTGCGCGCGATCGGGCGGACGCGGATCGTCGTCCTCGACGCCTGGGAGCGGTACCGGCTGAACGACCGCGACTGGCTGACCGTGATCCCCGAGCAGTGCCCGATGAGCCACGATTCCGCCGTACTGCTGAAGATCGGCGCGCGGAGCGTCCTGCACACCAACGACGCCCGGATCTCGCTCGCCCAGGCGCGGCGGGCGATGACCGAGGCCGGCGGGCAGCTGGACGTGATGGGCGTGCAGATGTCCGGGGCGAGCTGGCACCCGGTGCGGTACGAGTACGACGAGGTCGAGCGGGAGCGGATCTCGACGATCAAGCGGGTCGGCAAGTTCAAGGCCGTCACCCGGCTGATCCGGCAGGTGCAGCCGCGGCTGGTGATGCCGTACGCCGGTCCGCCGTGCTTCCTCGACGACGACCTGTTCGAGCTGAACAGCGGCCTGCAACCGGGCGGGATCTTCCCGGACCAGGGCGAGGCGCTGGCCTGGCTCGCGGACCGGATCCCCGACCAGCGCGGCGTCTGCCTGCTGCCGGGCGACCGGATCCGGCTCGACGACCTCGAGGTCGTCCGGGACCCGCACTGGAACGGCTTCGCCCTGGACGCCGGACCGGAGCAGCGCAGGCAGTACCTGAAGGAGTACGCCGCCCGCCGCCGGCCGGCCATCGACGCCGCCTGGGCCGCGAACCCCGTGTCGCGGCCCGGGTTGGCCCATCGCTTCAAGGCGCACCTGGAGTCGCTCGGCACCCTCTCGGAGTACTTCCTGGCCCGGATCGGCATGACGCTGCGCTTCGACGTCTCCGGTCCGTACGGCGGTGTCTGGGACGCGCACATCGGACCGGACCGCGTCGTCGTCGACCTCGACGGCGGGACCGGGCACGCCGACTACACGCTCACGATGGACGGCCGCTGGCTCGACGGCGTGGTCTCCGGCCGGACCCGCTGGGAGGAGCTCCTGCTCTCCCTGCGCTTCACCGCCCGCCGGCAGCCCGACCGGTACAACGACTACCTGGTCGGCCTGCTCAAGCACGCGGACCGGGCCGCGCTCAGGGCCGTCGAGCGTTTCGAGGCCGCCCGCGATCCGGAGGAGACCACCACGATCGTTGTCGGTGGCAAGCAGTTGCAGGTGAGCAGGTACTGCCCGCACGCCGGCGAGGATCTGGCCGAGACCGGCGTGGTCGTGAACGGCGTACTGCGGTGCCTCGGCCACAACTTCGAGTTCGACCTGACCGACGGCACCTGCCTCAACGCCCGCTGTGACCCGCTTCTGGTGACACCGGCGCCGTACGTGGAAGAGGCAGTCTGACCGGCTGCTGCAGGTCCGCCAGCCCGACGACGAACAGCCCCGTCACCAGGACGTAGTACAACGTATGGCGGATCGTCGGCCGGTCCAGGTACTCCCGGTCCGCGGCCACCCGCAGCGGCACGAGTACGTCGAGGTACCAGCGCTCCACGTCCGTCCAGGCAGCGGGCGGTACGGCGGAACGCTCGCGGTAGCGCAACTGCGCCGGACCGGTCAGCCCGGGCCGCGCGAGCAGCACCGGCCGGCACGCGTCCGGGTAGCGCGCCGCCAGAATCGCGCTCTCCGGACGCGGACCGACCAGCGTCATCTGGCCGCGGACCACGTGCCACAGCTGCGGCAGTTCGTCGATCGCGGTCCGCCGCAGGAACCCTCCGAGGCGGGTGATCCGGGCATCCGCGGCTGCCGTCACTTGGGGGCCCGAGGCAACTGTCCGCATAGTGCGGAACTTGTACAAGGTGAACGTCCGCCCGTTCTCACCCACCCGCGCCTGGCGGAACAGCACCGGCCGGCTGCTGGTGACAAGCACCAGTACGGCGACGATCGCCAGGAGCGGAGCCGCCACCACCAGCAGCAGCCCGCCCATCAGTACGTCCAGTAGCCGCCTGCCCGGACCGACCCGTGCTGACATGGTTCTCTCCTAACCGGTGCCGGCGGCAACGAAGACCGCGGTGAACGCCTGGGCGGCGAGATCGCACTCGTGGCCGAAGGCGGTGATGTCGGTGGGCATCATCGATGGCGTCATGTGGGTGATCAGCCGGACCCCGATCCGGCGCTGGGCCAGCAAGGAGGTCCAGAGCGGGTTGGTGCTGAGGTCCGGGGCGAGCAGGCTGAAGGTCTTGCCCTGGTAGTGCTGCCGCCAGGTCCAGATGTCCACCGCCTGTGCCCCGGCCGCGACGGGTTCCGTGATGTAGGTGGCCGTGTCGGTCGCGGCCTGGGCCGCGGCTCCTTGGTAGCCGTCGGCCGCAGCCAGGGCCTTTCGGGACTGCAGGATCGTCATGGCTTCCCAGCCTTGGGCGCGGACGCGGTTCCAGATCTCGGTCTGCGCGGCCTGCTGGGTGAGACCCCAACTCGCGTAGGTACTCGGGCTCAGCAGTCCGGTGCTGAGATCCAGCCGGTCGATCAGATGAGCCCGCAGATAGCCCTCGATGGCGATCGCGCTCGCCGCCGGGTACTTGAGCCGGACCCGCTGCGCGCACCCCTCCTGGTTGCCGCCGCGCCACGGCAGGCACCCGAGCTCCGGTACGACGGTGTCCACCAGAAGCGGCATGCCCGGGGCAACCTGTGCCAGGCTGCTCCGCGCCTGCCGGAGGAAGTCGGTGGCCTGCGCCACCGAGGTGAGCCCGTCGCCGTACCCGATCTCGTCGGAGATCTTGAACCCGGCGGTCCCGGGGACCGCGGCCAGCTGGCCGAGCCGGGCGATCGCTCCCTGGAACGCGGCCGGCCCGTCGAGCCAGCGCTTCACCAGGTCGGTTTCCCACCAGATGGCCACACCGCGCTGGTGCAGCGCGGTCGCGAGTGCGACGTACCGGTCGCCGGGCAGCACGACAGGTGCGGTGCTGGGCGTCGTCGTACCCGACGGCGACTGCGTGGGAACCGACGACGTCGCCGGCGGGCTGCCGTCCGGAGTGGACTGCGGCTGGTTGCTGGGCGTGCCGCCCGAGCAGCCGGCCAGCACCAGCAGGAGACCGGTGGCGATTGCGATCGCTTTCATGGTGTTCCCTCTCCGACAGCTACGGCTGTACGACGGCGTGCCGCCGGCGCGCTCAGCCGCAGCAGCAGGCCGATCAGCAAGACATCGGTGGCCAGGTACGCCGCGGTGGACGCCACCGCTGCGCCCATTGCTCCGTGGCGGGGTATCAGCGTGACATCGAGCACGACCGTGACGACGAGCCCGGCGCCGAGGACGATCGAGTTGAGTCCCGGACTGCCGCGACCGTAGAGGTACGCGCTCGCGACGCCCGAGCCCCCGGCCAGCACCATGCCCGCGACCAGTACCCGGGCCGGCGTCACGGCCGATTCGAACGAGGTGCCGTACAGCAGCCGCATGACCGGTCCGGCGAGCAGCGCGACCGGGATCGCGGCGGCCGCGACACCGGCCAGCGTCGGCCGGATCAGCCGCCGCGCGATCTCGGCGGCACGCTGCTGCTCGAGTTTAGCCAGTCGCGGGTAGAAGACCCAGGTCAGCGCGGTACCGGGCAGCCGCAGCAGTTCGGCGTACTTCGAGGCGACCGCGTACCCGCCGAGGACGGCCGGGCCGGCGATCGCACCGAGGATCGCGACATCGAGGCGGAGGTTGAGCAGCGTGATCAGGCCGCCCACCTGACCGCGCAGTCCGTACGACGCCACGCTCCTGGTCAGGTCCTTGTCCGGCCGGCCCCACCACCCGCGGTCGCCGCCGGCCAGACCGAAGCGCCGCCAGCCGAGCCGGCGGGCGACCCGGCGCCAGGCGTCGACCGCGACGACCAGGTCGGCGAGCCCGAGCCCGAGGATGATCGCGCCGATGCCGTGGATGCCGACGACGAGCGGCAGCACGAAGCAGGGCAGGAACGCCAGCTCCTCGGCCGCGATCACCACGTCACCGCCGCGCCGGTCCTCCAGCCCTTGCAGAGCGGTCTTGCCCAAGGTCAGCAGAAGTTGGCTGGCCACGGTCGCCCCCGCGGCCGCGATCAGCCAGGGCGCCTCGTGCGGGAAGAAGACCTTCGCCAGCAGCGGCGACGCGGCGATCCAGAGCGCCGTACCGGCGGCTGCACCGGCGGCTCCGATCGCCATCAGCGTCGGCCAGAGCCGGGGAAGGTCCCGTCGAGGTACGGCGAGGAAGTACGCCAGCGCTCCGGGCAGGCCGAGGACGCACAGCACACCGACCAGGCCGGGAAGCATCCGCAGCAGCGCGTACTCGCCGACCGCCGACGGCCCGCCGGTCCGGGCGACCAGCACGGTGGCCAGGGTCAGCCCGAGTATTGCGAGCAGCCGCGCCGAGCAGTTGGACAGCACCGACCGGATCATGTCTTCTCCTCACGCTGGTCCTGCATCGCGAGCACGAGCGCCGCGATCAGGCCGAGCCAGGTCCAGAGATGCCGGAAGTGCAGGACCTCGTAGAACCCGGCCGCGGTCGCCATCACCGGGCCGATGACGGCCAGGAACCACGGTCTGGGGACGAGTTCGGCGTACGGTTTCGGCAGGTTCCCGAAGACCAGCCGCAGGCAGCGGACGAACAGCGCGACGCCGAACAGCAGCAGCCCGATCCCGCCGATCACCCCGCGCTCCAGCAGCGTCGCGAGGTAGTCGTTGTGGGCTTCCTTGACGTACGGCGCCTGGGTCGCCTCCAGCGTGGCTTTCGTCCGGGCGGGACCGTAGCCGGTGGCGTCGCCGTTGAGGAACAGGGCCGTGCCTTCGCTGACGATCGTTGCCCGTTCGCTGCTGGAGCTCCCGCTGCGCCCGAGCGAGTCGCGGAGCAGCGGAATGCTGCCGGCCGCCTGCGCGCGCAGCGAGCTGAGGTCGACGCGCGGCATGACGACACCGGCGACGAGTCCGCCGGCCAGCGCGGCGGTCGCGAGAAGCGCGGCCCCCGCGACGGCACCCCGGCGGCGGTAGATGGTCACCACGACGGACAGCAGCAGGCCGATCAGCAGCGTGAGCATCGCACCGTTCGAGCCGGTGAACCCGATCGCGATCAGCACCAGTACGTAGGCGATCCGGCGGACGCCGGGGGAGCGCGGATGCTTGCAGGCGGCGATGACGAACAACGAGACGACCAGGTAGTTGCCGGCCAGGTTCGGGTCGCCGAAGGTGTACGGCGCCCGGACGCCGTCCTTGGCGGACACCCCGGTCAGTGCGCTGATACCGGCCAGGTACGCGAACACCATCACGCCGGAGTAGACGGCCGCCGTACGGCACCAGGCCACCGTGACGGCGCGGACGATCGCGGGATTGTGCCGGCCGAGGGCGAGCGTCATTCCCCAGGTGAACAGCAGGAGGTCCTGGATCAGCACCAGCCCGGTGGCAGCCGGTGCGACGGAGATGTACGCCGCGAACGCTCCACCGAGCATCATCCCGGCCACGCCCGCCGCGTACGGCAGCCGGATCGGGAGGTGCTCGCGTCCGGCCCAGAGCAGGCCGAGCACGATGCAGAGCAGGATGCCGGCGTCCGCCGCGGCGGTGTTGCCCGGGCCGGCCGGGGTCAGGAACGGCAGCAGACAGGTTGTCAGGCCGGTCATCGCGACCAGCATGTCGCCGCGGGGCAGGCCGGGCGAGCCGACGATGCCGATCGGCTGCACGGGCTCCGTCGCGGGCAGCGTCGTCGTCATAGGACCTCAACTCCGACGGGTCCGTCGGTGAGCGGCCAGTACGGCAGCCCCGCCAGCAGTTCGAGGTGGTTCGCGGCGAACTCGTCGTCGTTCGCGGACGCGGCGATCTCGCCGAGGCCGGCCAGCGCGGCGCCGTACCAGAGGACCGTCGGCAGGCCGAGGTGGTCGAGGCCGGTGCGGAGGTACAACCGGACGAGATCGGGGAGCCAGCCGGCTTCGAGCAGGCCGTACCTGATCCCGGCACCGAACCCGGTACGCCGTAGCCCGCGGTGCCCGTGCACCTCACGGCCGGGCCGGGTGTGGCGGTCGAGGTAGAGGCAGTAGCTGAGCGCGAACCGGATCAGGTCGCGCAGCGGCGATCCGCTGCGGGCGCCGTTCTCCCAGTCGACGACACCGGAGATCCGGCCGTCGTCGACGAGCAGGTTCCCGAACCAGTAGTCGCCGTGGACGACGGTCGCGGCGACCCGCTGGCTGTGCAGTTGCCGGTCCGCGGCCGCGAGCCGGACCTGCGCGGCCTCGAACATCGGGTGTCCCGACCAGCGTTCGCGGACCGCGCCGGAAACCTCGCTCGCCCAGGTGATCCGCCCGCTCGTACCGGCTGTCGCCAGTTGCAGATGCCGAAGCCAGCCGCCGGCCAGCGCGAAGTCCTCCGCCACGGCTCGCGGCCGGGACGTGTGCAGCCAGCGGTGGTACCCGACACTCATCGGGACGCCGCGCACCACCGTCGTGACGGCGGCCGGCAGCCCGTCGCTGTCGAGCGTCTCCAGGTAGCGCGGAACGGTTCTGCCGAGCTCGCCGAGGTCCGCCTCGCCGATCGCGATCAGCATCCGCGTCTCGCGGGAGATGGCGCCTGCGGCCGCGACCGTGACGGGGATCTTGATCGCCACCGGGCCGGCCGGACCGTCGGTGTAGGTTCCGGCAGGCGGAGTCACGATGAAGGTCCGCTTGGCGTCCGGGTCCTTCGACGTCGCGATCAGCACCCCGCGGCTGCCGGGCGCGAACAACAGGTCGTGCACGGACCGCGGCCGGGGCTGGAACGCCTTCGATGCTTCGGTCATCGCCGCCTCCCGACCACTACGCGCGCCGGTGCGAGCGCCCCGGTCCACCGCCACGGCGCCCGCCGCGCGAGCCCGAGGGCGGCGGATGCCGGTACGGCGAACGCGAACCCCGGAGGTACCGTGGCCACCGCGGTCCAGAAGTACCGGACCGCTTCCTCGACGTCGTCGACGACGACCATCGGCCGATCGAGCGTCGGCAGTACGACGAACTCCCGCTCCAGTACGACCCCGAGCTCCTTCGCCGTACGGCGAAGCCGGTGCCGGCTGCGTGGCCGCTGGTCGACCAGCACCACCGGGCCGTCGGAGGACAGCTGGTCGGCCCGCACCGGACCGTCGCGCAGGTCGATCCCGACCGTTCCGGGCGGGCACAACTGCAACCACGGCGCGATTGGCTGCCGGCGATCAGCCTGCTCGCGATCGCCCTGCCCGCGTTCACTCTGCTCGCGATCGCTGGGGGCCACGTGCTCGACCGGACTCGTCATGACGTCACCAGCTCCGTTCGCCGACCGGCGGAGTACACCTCGTCGAGAACCTCGGCCAGGCTCTCGGCGTTGTACGTGCTGCCGGCGGCGGCCTGCCCGCGCCGGGCCATTCGTTGGGCCTTCCTACGATCGGCGAGCAGGTCGTCGATCGCCTCGGCCAGCAGCCGCGGGCGCCCCGGCGGAACCAGCAGACCGCTCTCGCCGGGGACGACCAGGTCGGGTACCGAGTTGACCGCGGTCGCCACCACCGGAATCCCGCAGCGCATCGCCTCGACGACCGCACAGGGCAGGCCTTCGTACCGGCTGGCCATCGCGAACACGTCGAACGCGGGCAGCAGCTGCGGTACGTCGGACCGCTCGCCGACGAACCGGAACCGGTCCGTCAGTCCCGCGCGGCGGACCAGTTCCTTCGCCTCGCGGTCGCCCGGCCCGGAGCCGATCCAGACCGCGACGGCGTCGGTGTGCCGCAGTACGGCGATCGCGGCGATCAGGTGTTCCGGAGCCTTCTGGTAGTCGATCCGGCCGACGGTGCCGATCAGCGGCGTGGTCGCGTCGACCCCCAGCTCGGCGCGGGCCGCCGTACGGGAACTCTCGGTCCGCGGAACGGTGACCGCGTCCACCACCGGAGTGATCGTCCGTAGCGTGCTCGGGGTCGCGAGCCCGAGCCGCAGGGCTTCCGTCGCGACACCGGTACCGATCGCGAGTACGTCGTCGGTGATCCGCGCCAGCCGGCGCTCGACGGCGATGTACGCCGCCCGTCGTACCGGGTTCTGGAACTGGTGGAACGGGAAGCCGTGGTAGGTGTGCACGATCCGCGGCACCCGGGCACGATGCGCGGCGAGCCGGCCGAGGGCGCCGGCCTTCGCGCTGTGGGTGTGGACGACGTCGTACCCGCCCTCCGTGCACAGCTCGGTCAGCCGCCGCAGCGCCCGCCGATCGTCGTTCGGTGACAGCGGGGAGACCAGGGACGGCTCGATCAGTACGCGCATTCCAGCGGCGGCCGCGCGATCGGTCAGCGGGCCGCCCTGCCCGGTGATGATCGTGACCCGGTAGCGGCTGGGGTCGAGCGGCAGCACACCGCGCAACGCGACCCCACCCGCACCGGCGATGAACCGGGTGACAATCACGGCCACCTCGATCCGCCCGCCCTCGATCCGGCCGCCCTCGATCGGGGCGCCTTCGGGTTGCGTGCTCATCAGCCGGCCCGCCCGGTCCGGATCGCGGCCAGCGGATGCCGCAGCAACTCGGTCAGCCCGGCCCCCGGCTCACGCCCGAGCAGCAGTTCGACAGCCGGCAGCCGGGAGCTGAGCCGTACGGCGACCTCGCCGATCGGCGGATGCACCGGCCCGCAGCCGGTCGCCGTCGCGACCACGGCCGCGATCGACCAGAACCGCCGGAGCTCGCCTGCCGCGTACGTCCCGGCGACGAGCCGCCGCGCGGCCGCAGCCGCACTCAGCTCACGCAACTCGGGCGCCTCCTGAGATCCGCGCCGCAGTACGACGATCAACTCCGGAGGCAACGACCTGACTCGGTGCGTCCAGGCCTGCTCGCGCCGCCCGTGCATCGCCCGGCGGCCGGTGCCGTCGAGCAGCCGCAGCGGTTCGGCCACGCCGTACGCCGTCGACCCGTCGGAGACCGCCAGGTTGTCGCAGGTCGCCCGCGAACCGTCGGCCATCGCCCGCGCGACCAGCGTGGACTTGCCCACCCCGCCAGGCCCGGCCAGCAGGACCACGACACCGCCGACCTCGACGATCGACACGTGCAGCGGTGCGAATCCCTGCTGCAGCGCAAACCACAGCGCCGGGTAGTGCAGCAGCACCTGGCTGTTCAGCGCATTCTGCCGCGCCGGAAGCAGCCGGCCGGCGGCGGTCTCCCGGTACGACGGCCGCCACCGGCTCGCGACCCGGAGCCCGTCCGCGTCGATCGCCCACCGCTGGTCGAAGCCGGAGCCACCGACGTTCCGCAGTACAACCTCGCCGCCGGGCGTCACCCAGACGCCGCGGGTGATCAGCTCCGCGTCGCGGATCCCGAACGGCTGCCGGGTGTTCTCGACCGACAGGACCACGTTCGGCGGGTCGGCGGCCGCGAGCCCGGGCCGCTCCGGCCCACCCGCAGCGGCGAGAAGCGTTTCTACGACGCGCTCCGACCCGTGCACCGCGACCCGCTGGCCGGCAGTGTGCAACAGCCCTGCGCTCATCCCTGCATTCATCTGCGCGCTCACCGCGACCTGCCGAACCGGCGCTGCGCCGGACCGTTCACGAGGCCGAGCACCGGCCACCGGACCGCCTTCAGTACGTCGTCCAGGTCGTCCAGCCGGCGCAGCAGCACAGTGCCGGCGGACACGACGACCACCCCGGCCGTCATCTCGTCCGCGGGCGTGACCGCGGACAGTCCCGTGAAGCGGACATCGGTGAAGCCGGACAGGCCGGTGTCGTCGAGCTCGAAGACCGAGCTGTTGTCGTCATGCCCTGCGGGTTGCTTCGACGGCTGCGAGCTGTGCGACATGCCGGACAGAGCGAACAGCAGCGTGCTCACGGTGTCCTGGTCGCCCTCGTCGGCACCCATCAGTACGACCGAGTCGACACCCTGCCGACGGGCGGCCAGGGCCATGGTGTTGCGGAGCGAGCCGATTTCCTCGGTCGACTTGCCGAGCACCGGGGCCTGCAGCAACCGGGCCAGTGCGCGGATGCCGTTGACGCGCGGACGGAACGTCTCCAGAACGGTCGCCGCCGTCAGGCCGAGGACCAGACCGAGGAGCAGCGCCAGCGCTAGCTCCGGGAGGATCGAACTCGGTTCCCGCCGGACGTCGGGCTGGTTGCTCACCAGAACCACCTGGTCCCGGGTCGCGTTGTTCGCGACCAGGGTCGCCCGCTGGCCGTTCAGTTCGCTCAGCAGCTGGTTGGCCGACTGGATCTGGACACCGAGGTCGGCGCGGGCGGTCACGTCCGCGATCCCGCGCAGCTGGGCGACCAGCTTGTCGCGACGGGCGGTGGCGTCGTCGATCTGGGTGGTCAGGGCGGCCACCGTGATCCGGTACGTCGCCTGGTCGCCCTGGTTCATGAACAGCACCACCCGCGGGGCGAGCTCGCTGACGATCCGGGCGGCCGCGAGCGCGTCGTCGTCGGTGACGCTCAGCTCGACGACCGAGGAGCCGCCGATCCGCTGCGCCGACACGTTGTTCGCCGCGAACAGGTCGACGTCCCGCGCGGCCTTGGCGGCCTGCAGCGCCGTACCGAGCAGACTCGGCGTGGTCGCCACCGCGAGCACCCGGCTGTTCATGCCCTCGGCCTCGGACGTCGACTTCGGCGAGCCGGCGATCACCTGCATGCGGATCGAGGCGATGCTCGGATCCGGCCGGTGCGCCAGCAGGACCGCGGCGCCGGCGATCGGTATCAGCACGCACACCAGGATCAGCGCGAGGTGGGCCTTGACGATCCGGCGGAACATCTCTTCGAGCGTCATCGCTGCGTCCTTCGTCCGTGGCCGGCCATCACGGAATGACCAGCACTGTCTTGGTGGCGGAGGCAGACAGCCCGCCGGTGTCGGTGACGGTCACCTTGACCGTGTAGATACCGATCGCGTTGTAGGTGCAGCTCACACTCGAACTGGTCTGCGGCTTGACGGTTCCGCCGGCGCCGCAGCTGAAGGTGTAGGTCGCGATCGGTGTCTTGTCGACGTCGGTCGACTTCGACGCGTCCGCCTGGACGGACTGCTTGATCCTGACGATCGTCTTGTTGACGGTGAGCACCGCGGTCGGCGGCTGGTCGGCCAGGATCGTGACCTTGGCCGTCGCCCGGCTGGTCAGGCCGCCGGTGTCGAGCACGGTGACCGCCGTCGTGAAGGTGCCGGCCGTCGTGTAGGTGCAGCTGGTCGTCGCCGTCGTCAGCGCGCCGGTCGTCTGGCCGTTGCCGCAGTCGAACGTGTAGCTGGCCAGTGGCCGGCCGTCGGCGTCGGACGAAGCGGAGGCGTCGAGCACCACCGTCTGCGGCGCGTAGGCCTGCGTGGGTGTTGCCGTCAGCCGTGCCGTCGGTACGCCGTTGGGCTGTACCACGACCGGAGCGCCGGTCCAGGTGTCGGTGCGGCCGGCGGTGTCGGTCACGACCAGGGTCGGGGTGTACGACCCGGCCGAGGTGTAGCTGCAGGTGCCGCTCGCCTGGGCGACCGTCGTACCGTTGCCACAGGCAATGAGGTACGACGCGATCGGTGCGGCCAGGCCGGCACTCGAGGTGCCGTTCACGGTCACGTCCACCGGCGCGAAGCCGGAGGCCGGCGTCACGGTCGCCCGGGCGACCGGCCCGATGTACTCGAACCCGCCGAGGTCGGCGTAGGTGACCGGTCCGGTGCCGCTGTTCGCGACCAACGGATCGTCGACCGGCGCGCTGCCGTCCTTGTCGGTGGCGCTCCAGCCGGCCGGCGAGGTGTCGGCCGCGTCGATGGCCGGGGACGTGGAGGTCAGGTGCAGGTCGCGCGTGGTGAGGTTGACGAACCGCGGATTCGCGGACTGGCCGGCCGCCTCCTGGGCGCTGCCGCTCTGGAAGGTGGCCAGCGTGGTGTAGTCCGTCCCGGACCACTCGTACAGCGGTCCGCCGGAGGTCTGGAACACCAGGTCGCGATCCAGCGTCGTGCCGGTGGTCGAGGTGCTGTCGACCCGGATCTCGGCGACCGTCCGGGTGCTGCCGACGGCGTTGTCCGTCGTCACGTTGTCCCGGGCGAGGGCGCCGCTCGAGCCGCCCTCGAAGTTGATCCCGGCGGTGGCGTTGCCGACCACGGTGTTGCCGATCACCTGCGAGCCCGGAGCCGCGAAGTCGTCGATGCCGTGGTCGCCGTTGTCGTACACCACGTTCCGGCGGACCAGGGTCCCGGAGGCGCCGGTGTAGGACTCGATGCCCGAGTCGTCGTTGCTGTACGACAAGTTGCCGTCGACAACGGTGTTCTGCGCGGACGACGACACGTCGATACCGGCCGCGATCCGGGCCGAGAGCCGCTTGTTCCGGTACGTCGTCACGCCGGTCACGGTGTCCCGCGCGCCGCCTTGCACGCTGACGCCGTGGAAGTTGTTGTCGTGCGTGACCGAGGCGCTCAGGGTGCTGTCGGTGGTGTTGAAGAGCCGGACCCCGATGGACTGGTTCGCCGACGCCTGGATGCCGCTCAGCATCACGTTGCCGGAGTTGTCGGCCGTGACGCCCTGGGCGCCCGACTGGGCGGTGTCGATGGTGCCGAGCGACACGCGCTGCACGGTGTCGAAGTACACGCCGCTCAGGTTGGTCTGCCGGACCGTGAAGCCGCTGACGTTCACGTCGGAGACCTGGCGGAGCAGGATGCCGAAGCTCCGGGCGCCCGCGCCGATGGTGTGTCCGGTCGCCGGGTTGGTCCCGCCGGTGTCGACGTACAGGGTCGCGGTCGGGGTGTCGTAGAACCACGTGCCGCTGGTGGTCGTCGTACTACTCGTTGCCTTGGCCAACGGTTGCCCGTCCAGGAAGACCTGAGTGGGTACCGGGGTGAAGGCGTGCTTCCAGGCGGTGGTGGTGGTCGCGGACCAGCCGGCCGCGTCGGACACGTCGTTCGTGCCGAGGATGACGGCCGACGGTGACGTCGCGCGCAGCGTGATCGGCGCGCCGGGTTCGCCACTTGCGGTCAGCTGGACCTGCTCGCGGTACTGGCCCGCACCGACCAGGACGGTGTCGCCGGCGAGCGCCTTCTTCGTGGCGGCGCCGATCGTGCAGAACGGTGCGGTGGCGCTGCCCGGGCCGGTGTCGCTGCAGGCCGGGTTCGTCTGCTCGACGGAGTACGTCTGCAGCTGCCGGCTGCTGACGACCTCCTGCGCGCTGGCGGTGTCGGTCAGGCCCGCGGTGTCGGTAACCGTCGCGATGACCGTGAACGTACCGATGGTCGTGTACTTGTGGGTCGCCGTCGCTCCTGGCTGCGGACCGACCACGGTGCCGTCACCGAAGTCGAAGGTGTACGACGCGATACCGCTCACGTCGGCGTCGCTCGAACCGCTCGCGTCGGCCGTCACCGGCGTCGACGGCGGCACGTTCACCGCGCTGAGGTCGAGCACCATGGTCGCGTGCGGCGGGTAGTCGGTCGCCCCCGCGATCGGCTGGAACTCCAGAGCACCGCGGTCGGCGTACGCCGGGGTACCGGCGCCGGTGTCCGGCACGATCGGGTCGTCGGCCGGCGCGTTGCCGCCCTGGTCGGCGGCCACGAAGTTCGCCGGCGAGGAGTCGGCGGAGTCGACGGCGGCGGAACCGGCCTTCAGCCCGAAGTCCGCGCCGGCCGGGTTGACGAACGCCGGGTCGAGCGCGAGGCCGTGGGCCTCCTGGCCGGTCGCGGTGGCGAACGCGGTCAGCGTCTTGTAGATGATGCCGTTGACCTTGGTGGTCGGCGCGACCACGTGGTTGTAGGCCATGTCGCGATCGGCGCTGAGACCGGAGTACGAACCGGCGTCGACGTACAGGTCGTACTCGGTCGCCGTGGTGCCATTGTCGACGAGCAGATTGTTGACAACCGTGGCGCCGGTCGAGTTGCCCTCGATCGAGATGCCGTCGCGCCGGTTCCCGTACGCCGTGTTGTTCAGGTACTGCACGCCGGTCGAGGTCAGGGTGTCGAAGCCGTGGTCGCCGTTGCCGTACGAGAGGTTGCGCGCGACGAGGGCGCGATGGCTGCTGCTGTAGACCTGGATCCCGCTGTCCTGGTTCTGGTACGCGACGTTGCCGATCACCCGGTTGTCCGGCGAACTGGTGTCGACGTCGATGCCGTTCGCGGTGGCGTTCGGATTCAGCGAGACGTTGGCGTACAGCGTGTTGCCGGTCAGCAGGTTGTTCGGAGAGGTGGCCAGCCCGATCCCGTGCAGGCCGTTGTTGTGACTGCTGGACGCGGTGACCGTCACGCCGCTGGACGCGTTGAGCTTGATCCCGGTCGACAGCGCGTTGTCCACGGCCGCGGAGCGGATCGTGATCGAGCTGTTCGGGCAGGTATCGACCAGTACGCCGTTGCCGGCCGACTGGGACGTGGTGACGTGGTCGACCGTGATTCCGGACGACGACAGCAACCGCACACCGGACAGGTTGGCGCGGTCGAGTTCGAGGTTGCTGACGACAACGTTCTGCTTGCTGCTGGTGGTGACACCGAACGACTGCGCACCGGCCTCGACCTGGTGCCCGTCTCCCGGGTTCGCGCCGCCGAGGTCGACGTACAGGACCTTGGCGGTCGTGTCGTAGAACCAGCTGTTCGGCGTGGTCGTGGTGGCGGAGGTGGCGCTGGCCAGGCGCTGGTTGTCGACGAAGACCTGCTTCGGTGCGGACGGCGGCGCGTACGGCGTGGACCAGGCCGTCGTACCGGTCGCGGTCCAGAGTGTCGCGCCGGTCAGCGACCGGGTGCCGAGCACGACGACGCCCGGAGCGTCGCCGGTGACCGTGATCGGGCCTGTGGCGGTGCCCGACGCGTTGATCGTGACCTGCTCGCGATAGGTGCCCGGGGCAACGTGCACGGTGTCGCCCGGGAGCACGGCCTTCTTGGTGCCCTGGGAGATCGTGCAGAACGGCGCCGCCTGCGTGCCGGCGCCGGTGTCGCTGCACGTCACCGTGTTGTTGACCCAGTAGCCGGTACCGGCGGCGGACGCCGGGCTGCTCGTGACGACCATCAGCAGGGCCGCGGTCATTCCGATGACCGTGCCCGCCGCAGTGTTGCGTAGCCCTTTGTGCATTGTTCTCTCCGAACGTCAGTGCAGAACTGCGACAGGTCGCATCCGCGCGACCGGCCGGACCAGGCCGTGGCGGACGAGGACGTCGAGGGCCGCGTTCACACCGCGGTCGTCGAAGTGGTGAGCGTCGGTGGGTGCGCCGTCGTCGTACCGGTAGCGCAGCGTTTTCCGTTTGAGCGGGTCGTCGCCGGAGATACCGCGGGCCACCAGGTCGGAGACCACGGTGCCGGCGCCGTGACAGGCGGAGTACAGGCTGGTCGCGGCGCGGTCACCGGCCACGGCCAGGTAGCTCGAGGTGCGATGGGTGCCGGGCAGCAGGACGGCCTGGCCGGTCTCCGCGAACGTCGTCCCCGGGGTCATCATCGAGGCCGGGAAGGCCCGGCAGGAGTTGTGCCGGTGCACGACGCCGGTCCGGTCGCCGACCGGTTCCTCGTAGATGCTGTTGTGCGGCGAGTCGACGACCAGCCGGCCGACGGCGCCGCCGAACGAGTCGGCCGCGATCCGGCGCAGCGCGGCGTACGTCGCGGTCCGGAACGCGAACCCGTAGTTCATCGCGGCCGCGGTCGCGAGCATCAGCCGCTGGCCCTCGTCACTGGCCAGCGGAAGCGGCGTACAGCCGGCGGTGAAGTACAGCCCGAGCCGGGCGCGCAACTGCGCGAAGGACCGTGCCGAGCGGAGGTGGAACCACGGCTTCAGCGCGGCGTTCACGGCCTTGATCTGTGCCGGGTAGTCCTTGCGGCGGAAGAACAGCCGGCCGATCTCGCCGGTGAACACCCCGCCACCGCCGTGGTACTGGATGGTCAGCTGCCCCTCGGCGACGCCGAGTTTCGCGGCCCGCTCCGGGTCCAGGATCTCCTCGACCCGCTGGAGCTCGACGAAATGGTTGGACGGGCCAATGGTGCCGAAGCGGTACCGGGCCAGCTGGAACGCGACCCCGGGCAGCTCGGCCCGCAACCGGTCGAGGCCGCCGTACCGCTCGAGGTCGATCCGGCCGCCCTCCTCGATCCGCTCCAGGTCCGCCGCCGGGGCGTCCCAGCGCTCGACGCTGAACTCGGAGCCGGCGCCGACCGCCCGGAGCACCTCCTGGCGGCTGAGCTCGGCGGTGCCGCGGGTCGGGTACGGGTAGCGTTCCCGGACCGCCCGCATGAACACGTCGACGGCCTTCTCGTCCGGTACGTCGGAGTCGACCGCGATCAGCGCCATCCCGCAGTTCACCGAGGAGCTGGTCAGCTCCGGACGGACGGTGCCGCGGGTCGCGACCGCGACACTCGACGGCAGCTCCATCTTCGACTTGTGGTGGAAGTCCGGCAGGACCACCGGTGGCGCCGCCAGGTCCGCGCCCTCGACACGATGTCCGAGCGCCGAGATCGGCGCCCGGCCCGCGGGAAGCAGGGTGGGGTCATCGAAGACCGTCGGGGGGATGGTGACGGTACCGTCGAGGACGCGGACGTCCGGTGGCGGGCTGGCCTCAGTGGTCATGCTCTACTCGCAGCCTGTTCGTCGTCGGGCGGTACTCCGGGACCAGCCGGCACAGGTGCCGGAACACCTCGTCGGGCCGGTTGTGCGCGGCCGCGTCGTACAGCTCGCGCAGCCCGGCCCGGAACCCGGCCGGCGGTGGCGGCGCGACGGTCATCGAGATCCGCGGGTGATCGGTCGGGGTGGCTTCCTCGCCGGCGCCGAACAGCTCCTCGGTGAGCTTCTCGCCGGGCCGCAGCCCGGTGTACCGGAAGTCGACGTCGCGGACGTTCAGCAGACCGGCGAAGTTCCGGACCAGGTCCACGATCCGCACCGGTTCGCCCATGTCGAGCACGTACGTCGCGGAGCCGTGCGACATCCGGGCCGCCTCCAGGACCAGCCCGACCGCCTCCTCGATCGTCATGAAGAACCGGCTGATGTCGGGATGCGTGATCGTCACCGGTAGGCCGCTGGCGAGCTGGTCGCGGACCACGTGCAGCAGCGAACCGCGGCTGCCGAGCACGTTCCCGAACCGCACCGCGGTCAGCACCGTCGTGGCCGGCTGCTGCGACTCCAGGATCAGCTCCGCCAGCCGTTTGGTTGCCCCGAGCACCGATGTCGGGTTCGCGGCCTTGTCGGTGGAGATCAGCACGAACTGTTCGACGTCGTGGGCGACGGCCGCCTCGACCAGGTTCTGGGTGCCGAGGACGTTCGACTTCACCCCCTCGCAGGGATGCCGCTCCAGGACCGGCAGGTGCTTCAGCGCCGCCGCATGGAAGACGATCTGCGGGCGGTGGTCGCGGAACAGCTGGTACAGCCGCTCGCTGTCGCGGATGTCGGCGACCACGGTGTTCTCGGTGTCCAGCAGCGCCTCGCCCCACAGCTCGAGATGGCTGCGGTGCAGGTTGGACTCGTCGTGGTCGAGCATGATCAGCTGCTCGGGACCGAAGCCGTGGACCTGGCGGCACAGTTCACTGCCGATCGAGCCGCCCGCGCCGGTGACCAGCACCCGCTTGCCGGCGATCGCGTCCCGGGCATGCCGGCTGACGACGTGCATCTCGGGCCGCCCGATCAGCGGGCCGACCTGCAGGGCCTGCATGTCGGTGCCGGCGATCTGCCGTTGCAGTGCGGACAGGAACGGCGGCAGGTGCAGCACGGTCGCGCCCAGGGCGGCCGCGCGCAGGCCGAGCTGCCTCACCTCGTGTGCAGGCATCGACGGGATGGCGACCACCACGACGTCGACCCGGCTGCGTTCGAGGACCTTCTCCAGGTCGGCCAGAGTGCCGAGGACCCGGCGCCCGCCGTACCGGCGGCCCCGCTTGGTGGTGTCGTCGTCCAGGAACCCGACCGGCTCCAGGCCGAACGAGCTGACCCGGTGCAGGTCGCGGGCCAGCGCGACCCCGGCCTCACCGGCGCCGACGACGACGGTCCGCAGCAGCAGGCTCCTGTCGCTGTTCTGTAACAGCAGAGGCTGAGTCATTCCGTTCCCTTTCCTGAGATGCCCCGATGCGCGATGCCGGTGACCGCCCTGCACACCGCGTCGACCTGCGCGTCGGTCAGTCGCGGATACATCGGCAGCGACAGCAGCTGGTCGAACAGCGCGTCCGCCCCGGTCAGCCCGGTCGACGGAATCAGCGCGGCCTGGCTGAAGTAGGCGAGCCGGTGGACCGGGACGAAGTGCACCGACGTACCGATGGCGCGTTCCGAGAGCGCCGCGATGACCTTGTCGCGATCACCGCCGCCGTTCAGCCGCAGCCGGACCGGGTACAGGTGCCAGGCGTGCGTGCCGTCCCCGGGTGCCGGGCGGTGCGGGAGCCGGACGCCGGGCAGCCCGGCGAGTTGTTCGTCGTACCGCGCCGCGATCTGCGCACGGCGGCGCTGCCAGGCCGGGAAGTGCGCGAGTTGCGCGCGGCCCATCGCCGCCTGGACGTCGGTCATGTTCGCCTTCAGGCCGGCGTCGGCGACGTTGTAGCGCCAGCTCCCGCCGGGCAGGTACCGGCGCCACGCGTCGGCGGTCATCCCGTGCAGCCGCGCCCTGCGCAGCCAGTCGGCGCGCGCGTCGTCGTCGGTGGTGATCATCCCGCCCTCGCCGAGCGGCAGGTTCTTGGTGGCGTAGAAGCTGAAACAGGTCGCGCCACAGCCGGAGCCGACCGGCACCACACCGGCGTACGTGCCGAGCGCGTGCGCGGCATCCACGACCACCCGGTCGAGCGGTACGCCGGCTGCCTCGGCCAGTGCCGGTACGTCGGCGACGTCGCCGGCCCAGTGCACGACGACCATCGCGGCCGGTCGCCCGTACGCCTGTGCGGCGGTGCGTACCGTCGCAGGCGTCGGCATCCCGGTGGCCGGGTCGACGTCGACCAGGACCGGCTGGAGCCCGGCGTGCACGATCGCGTGGACGGCGCCGCAGAACGTCATCGTCGAGCTCAGCACCAGCGACCCCGGCGGCAGCCCGAGCGACCGCAACGCGAGCTCGATCCCTTGTGTGCAGGACGAAACGGCCACCGCGTGCGTGGCCCCGACCGCGGTCGCGAACTCGGCCTCGAACGCCACGGCCTCGCGACCGGTGGTCACCCAGCCGGACTGCAGCACCCGCAGTGCGGCGGCCTGCGCGTCGGCGGTGATGTGACAGTCCGCGAACGGTACGGCGATCTCGCCGGCCGGTGCCGGCATCGTCACGACCCGCGGCACAGCAGTGATTCGGGTAGTCATCCCGATGCCCCCCTCGAAGCCCCCCACGGGCCCTGATGTCCCTCGACGCTACGGGCTGTGACCACGGCCCGCGCCCGCTGAGGAGACGAGAACCTCTACGTCAAGCGGATGACCCGGGGCCGGTGGCGATTACGGACCCCTCGGTCTCGTCGATGCCGGTCACACCGTGTGAGCGGGCAAAGGCGACCAGTGCGAGCGTCGAATGCTGCCCCGAACGGCGGAGCAGACTCTGGATGTGCGTCCGGATCGTGTTCGTGGACACGAACAGGTGCGCGGCGGCCTCGGCCCGGGTCATCCCGGACACCAGGCAGCGCAGGACATCGAGCTCCCGGTGGGTGAGCTGGTCCACGAACCCGGAGGCGGCCCGTTGCCGGCGTACGTCGCTCATCAGGTGCCGGAGGACCGGTTGCAACGTCGCCGGTGACAGGTACACGTTGCCGTCCAGCACCTGCCAGAGCGCCTCGACCAGCGCGCTCAGCTTCGTCGTCTTGGACAGCCAGCCGCGGGCGCCGGCTTCGAGCGCCTGCACGATCGACCGCGGATCCGTGCTGCCGGACAGCATCACGACGGCGGTCGGGGCGGGGTCGTTCGCGAGTTCGGCGAGCAGGTCGTTGCCGGACTCCTCGGCCAGCGAGAGGTCGAGCAGCACGATGTCCGGGCGGCCGGCGGCGATCAGGGTCCGGGCCGTGTCGAGGTTCGAGGCGACGCTGACCTCGCTGATGCCGGCTTCGGCCGCGAGCAGGCTCCCGAGCGCCTCGGCGAAGACGCGGTGATCGTCGACGAGCAGAACCGCGATCCCGTCCGGGCCGCTCACCGGTGCCCGTCCGCGACGAGCTCCTGGACGTCGACGAGTCCCGCGGAGGCGGCCGCGTGGGCGATCTTGCCGCGGGCGTGGACGCCGAGTTTGCGCAGTACCTGCTGGACATGGGTACGGACGGTGTGCGTGCTGACGCCGAGCCGGTCGGCCATCCACTGGGTGGAGTGGCCCTGCACCACGAGGCGCAGTACCTGCAGTTCCCTGCTGGTCAGCGGTTCGACGACGGCCGCTCGGCGGCGGCGCTCGGAGACCGGCCGGCCGGCGACCACACGGTTGCCGCCAGCAACTGACTCGACCGCGTCCACGAGCGTCAGCAGCGCACAGGACTTGCTCACCACCCCGTCGGCGGTCCCGCGGTCGTACGCGTCCCAGACGAGGTCGTCCTGCGGGTCGGCGAGCAGTACGACGTACGGCCTGGGGCGGAGGTCGCGGAGTCGCGCGGCCGTCGCCGGGGAATCGACGACGAACAGCTCCGGCTGTACGCCGTCGTCGAGCAGTTGGCGGGCGTCGTCGGTGGTGAGCACGACCTCGTGGCCGTGCCGGGCGAAGGCGGCCGAGAGGACCGCGGCGAACAACCATTGACCGTCGCAGATCGCCAGCCTCATGCCGACCTCACCGCGGGCTTGCCGGCGGGCAGGCAGAGCCGGACGGTGGTTCCGCTGCCGGGCAGGCTGACGATCTCGATCCGGCCGCCGAAGGCCCGGGCGGCGGCCGCGACCACCTGCAGGCCGTGCCCGGTGCCGGCGGCGATCTCGCCGAAACCAGGGCCGTCGTCCGACACCTCGACGGACGCCTCACCGTCGGCCGAGTCGACCCGCAGCTGGACCTGACCGCCGCTGCCGGCCGCGCGGCAGGCGTTGTCGAGCAGGTTGCCGACGGCCCGGCGCAGCAACGCCTGCTCGCCGGCGACCATGACCCGCGGAGCGCGCTCGAAGATCACCGGCACCCGGTACGTCAGCCGCACCAGGTCGGCGCACTCGCCCGCGAGCTGCGTCAGGTTGACGCCGCCGATCCGCCGCGCCGGCGTCTGCTCGAAGTCCAGCAGTTCGGCGATCGCCCGGAACTGCTGATGGATCAACGCCAGCCCGCCCGGGCCCACCAGTTCGGCGGCGGCCGGGTCGGACAGGAACAGCCCGGCGGCGACGTACTGCCGCAGGTCGTGGCACAGCTCTAGCAGGTGCTGTGAGTCGTCGTACCCGATCGTCGTTGGCGACGCGTCGGCAGCGCTCATGGGTGACCCCCCTCAGGTCCACCCGAGTCGGCCGCCCACCGCGGCCCACGTCGCCAAGCCCTCGACAACCACGGACGGTGACACACCGCCCCCGGATTCCCCGCCGAGCCCCCCAGGCCACGCGTCTCGGTCCCAGGCACCAGTAGAGGTCCCCACCAGGCAAAAGAGGCAGGGGATCGGCGTATACGTCATGATTCGGTCATGTTTGCGTCATCTGTTGTTCAGCTCTGTATGACGCCGAATCGTTACTGACCGTAATCAGGGCTGGTATTCGTACGCTCCGAGATCGTCGTACGGCCGGGGGCCTTCCGCGAAGGTGTTCGGGGTCGCCGGGTCGTCGACCCGGGGCAAGCCCCCGATGTCGGTGGACTGGGCTCCGGAGACGCCCGAATCGCCTCGATCGATCGCCGCAGAGCCCGCCTGGAGCCGGAGGTCCCAGGTCGACGCGGACGCGAACAACGGGTCGGCCTGGACCCCGTGCGCTTCCTGGTGGGTCGCGGCCTGCATGGCGGCGAGCGAGGTGTACGTCGTACCGAACGCGTACATCTTGCCGCTCTTCGTCAGCCAGACCAGGTTGTGATCGACCGTCGTCGAGGCGGGCGCGGAGTCCCAGATACCGATGTTGCCGGCCCGCCGTGAACAGGCGATGCCGTTGTACGTCGGATAGACGCCGTTGTCGACCGCGACGTTGTCGTAGACCAGGTAGTTGCCGGAGGTCCCCTCGACGTTGATGCCTGTCGTGCAGTTGCGGTAGACGGTGTTGCTGATCAGCCGGCCGCCGGTGACGTTGAGGTCGTCGATCCCGTGGTCGCCGTTGTTGTACGTCACGTTCAGCGCTGCCAGGTTGTCGTTGCCCCCGGGGTAGAACTGGATGCCGGAGTCCTCGTTGTCGTGGGTGACGTTGCGCAGCACGGTGTTGCCCGGGCTGATCACGTTGATCCCGTTGGCGTTGCGGCGGAACCCATCGGCGTTGAAGGCGGCGGAGTTCTCGCTGACCAGGATCCCGGTCGAGCCCGAGGTGATCAGGATGCCGGTGCCGTTGTTGTGGTTCACATCGTTGCCGCTGACAACTGACGAGGTGGACGAGCGAATACTGATCCCGTACGCCGTCTGGCCCGAGGCGGGCCGGCCCGCGCCGGTGACCGTGTTGCCGCTGATCGTGATGTCGTGGCTCCCGGACACATAGACGCCGTCGTACCGGGTCCCGGTGAAGGTAAGGCCGGAGACGGTGATGTAGGCGCGCGAGGTGATGTTCGCGCCGTAGCTCGCGGGCGCGATGACCGGGTGCCGGCCGGGCCAGGCGGTGACCGTGATCGGAGCGGACGCCGTTCCCGAGACCGCGGGTTTGACGGTCTCGCTGTAGGTCCCGTCACCGACGTACAGCGTGAAGCCGGGCGCGAGCTTGCTGACACCCTTGACGACGGTGCAGTACGGCGTGTCCGACGTACCGGGACCGGCATCGGAGCAGCCGGCGGTCCGGTCGACGTACACGGTGGTTGTCACACCACGGGCGACGAGCGGGCACGCCACCGCGGCCCCTGAGAGCAGGAGCACGCCGCCCAGTCTTCCAGCGATCCCCATGGCACCAGCGTTACTCCGGTTGGCGGCGGTTCGCATCGCCCAATTGGCGTAGGTCCTGTCTGGTGGTCCAGACAGGACCTAGTCGATCCCGCGCACCGGGCGAGAACGGGCTGCGTACGCCCGGCCGGCCGCGCCGCCGGCCGCGACGAGGGGGTGTCGTCGACCGGAACCGGTGCGGCGTCCGGAGCATGTGGGGTGCGTCCGGCGCGTCGGCGACGTACGCAGCATGTTCCCCTCCTGGCAGGGTGACGGCGGACATCGTCCCGCGGCAAGGGAGATGACGGGGCCGTCATCGAGTGGACAGGACTCGCGCGCTACGCCGGCAGCCGGAGTTCGAAGACGGCGCCGCCGTCCGCGGCGTTCCGCGCGGTGAGCGTGCCGCCGTGGGCGATCGCCGTGGACCGGGCCATCGCGAGGCCGAGACCGGTGCCCATTCGGCCGTTCGGCGCGATCCGGTGCCAGAACCGGTCGAACACCTGCGGCAGGTCGATCGGGTCGATCCCCGGCCCGGAGTCGGTGACCTCGACGCTGCACCAGCCCCCCGAGCGGGCGCAGTACAGGCTGATCACGCCGCCGTCGGGTGTGAAGTTGACGGCGTTCTCGACCACGGCGTCGAGGGCCATCTCGATCCACTCCGGGTCGGCGGTGATCGTGCCGGTGGGTGCACAGTCGACCTGCCAGACGTGGTCCGGGTTGGCGGACCAGTTGGCCGCCAGCTCGTGGACCAGGCGGCACAGATCGACCGGCAGGGTGGACAGCCCGTCGCCCGCGTCCATCCGGGCGACCGCGAGCAACCGGTTCGACAGAGCGGACATCCGGTCGAGCTGCAGCATCGCCACGGACAGGTCGGAGCGGACCTCCGCGTCCAGATCGGCGGCGGTCGCCAGCTCCAGGTGGCCGCGGGCGATCGTCACCGGGGTCCGGATCGCGTGCGAGGCGTCCCGGAAGAACTCGCGTTCCCGCTCGACCGCGCTCAGCTGGCGGTCGGCCATCCCGGCCAGTTCGGCGACCGCGGCGGCGCGCCTCCGGACGTGCCAGACCATCACCAGCAGAACCAGCGGCATCAACGGGATCTCGGCGAGCTCGGCGCTCGGCAGCCGGCCGTCCGCTGCCTGCCCGACCATCAGCCCGCCGCTGGCCAGCGTGATCGCCGCCGTCATCGCGAGCGTCGGGACCACCGGCCAGATCCGGTACGCGTAGGCGATCGCGACTGCGAGGAACATCAGGTGGAACGGCCCCGCCTCGTGGCCGGGGAGCGCGACCATCAGCCCGAGCATGCCGACCACGACCGCGGCGACCGCCACGTCGATCAGCACGCCGAACCGCTGCGCCGGCCTCGCGGTCCGGTACACGTCAGGCGCTCTGGAGCTGGTAGCCGACGTTGCGAACCGTCACGATCAGGTCCGACCGGAGCTTCGATCGCAACCGGCCGACGCAGACGTCGACGACGTTGGTGGAAGGATCGAAGTCGTAGCCCCAGACCTCGGACAGCAACTCCTGCCGCGAGCAGACGGCGTCCGGATTGCGCATCAGGTACCGCAGCAGCAGGAACTCCCGCTTCGGCAGCACCGTGGGCCGGCCGTCGACCAGCAACTGCCGGGCCTCCAGATCGAGCACCAGGTCGCCGACCCGGAGCTGGTTCTTCCGCCGGTTCGAGGCGTCCTCGCCGAGCCGGCCGCGGACCCGGGCGATCAGCTCCCGGATCGCGAACGGCTTCGCCAGGAAGTCGACCGCACCCTGCTCCAGGCAGCCGATCCGGAGATGTACGTCGGCCGTGGCCGACAGGATCAGCACCCGGAACCCGGGATCCTGCGCCAGCAGCGCCGACAGCACCGCCTCGCCGTGCATCCCCGGCATCACCAGGTCGAGCACGATCAGCGCCGGCTGCTGCTCGAGCGCCAGCCGCAGGCCCCCCAGCCCGTCGGTCGACCCCAGTACCTGGTACCCCTCCGCCTCGAGTGCCCGCCGTACGAACCGGATCAGGTCCGGCTCGTCGTCAATCACCAGAATCTTGGTCATCCGTGCCCCCCTCAGGATGATGACCACACATACCACTGGTCTTATTGTCGACTCTCCCGCCCGCCCACGGAACCCCCCGTAACACTTTTGTGCCACTCTCTGTTAATCACCCGTTCACCTCGGGTGTCTCAACTGACCCTCGACACTCTTCCGGTCGCGCTCTGTAGCCAACCTCCCTAGGCTGAGAGCCGCCGAGCCGGAGTACCGGCATCTGACCGTGGTGTCAGTGGGGTTTGGCATGCTGGTGGTGTGGGTGAGATCGAGGTGGTGGGTGGGGTCGCGGTCGAGAGTTTCGGGGCCGGGCCGGGGGTGGTCGTGGTGCCGGGGACCAATCGGCGGGCGCGTCATTACGAGGCGTTTGCCCGGGAGTTGGCGGGGGCGCACACGGTGCATGTGATCGAGCGGCGCGGGCGTGGGGCGAGCGCGGCGCGGGGTACGTCGTACAGCGTCGAGGCCGAGGTCGACGACGTGCTCGGGGTGCTGGAGCGGACCGGGTCGCGGGTGGTGTTCGGGCACAGTTACGGCGGGCTGATCGCGTTGCACGTCGGGCTGCGGCGGCCGCTGGACGCGTTGGTCGTGTACGAGCCGGGGGTCAGCCTGGACGGCTCGTTCGACCTGAGCTGGATGGAGGCGTTCAACCGCAAGGTCGCGGACGGGCGCTTCGTGTCCGCGATGACGACGTTCCTGAAAGGCGCCCAGCTGTTGCCGTTCCGGGCAACTCCGTTGCTATGGGCAATCTCCGTGCTGCTGCTCTTCGGGCGCGAGGAGCGGGACCTGATGCCGCTCACGCCGGCCGAGCTCGGCGAGATCGCGCGGCTCGACTCCGACGGCAGCCGGTACGCCCGGATCGCGGCCCCGACGCTGCTGCTCGGCGGCGCGAAGACCCCGGCGTACCTGACCGGCGTACTGCCGCAACTGGCGAAGATCCTGCCCAGCGCCGAGTATTCGATCCTCCCCGGCCTCGACCACAACGCCCCCGACGAAACCGCCCCGGACGAGGTGGCCCGCCAGCTCCGCCAGTACCTGGTCCGCCGCAACCGCTGATAGAGGAGATCTGTGGACAGGCCAGTTGGAGAGTTGTTGCGGGAGTGGCGTAGGCGGCGGAAGCTCAGCCAGCTGGACCTGGCGATCCAGGCGGACGTGTCGGCGCGGCACGTGAGCTTCGTGGAGACCGGGCGGACGATTCCGAGCAGTGCGATGGTGCTGCGGCTGGCCGAGCAGCTCGCGGTGCCGTTGCGGGAGCGTAATCGGCTGCTGGTCGCTGCCGGGCACGCCCCGGTGTACCGGCAGACGGCGCTCGACGACCCGGACCTGACGCGGGTCCGTGCGGCGCTCGAGCAGTTCCTCCAGGCGCACGCGCCGTACCCCGCCCTGGCCGTCGACCGGCGCTGGAACCTGCTGCTGGCGAACGACTCCTTCAACGCGTTCCTCCGCACCGTCGACAAGTCGTTGCTCGAGGCACCGGTCAACCTGATGCGCCTCGGCCTGCACCCGGACGGCCTCGCGCCGCGGATCGCGAACCTGGAGCAGGTCCGCGGCTACCTGCTGCCCCGTCTGGCCCGGCAGGCCGCGACGACCGGAGACCCGGTGCTGCATCAGCTGTACGACGAACTCGTTGCCCACGGCCCCGTCGTACCCGCGCTGCCGGACCCGGCCGAGATCGCGCTCCCGATCCGGATCCGGCACCGCGGCGTCGAGCTGACCTTCCTGACCGCGGTCACCACGTTCGGTACGGCGTTCGATATCACGCTCGAGGAGATCGCGGTCGAGACCTACCTCCCGGCGGACGCGGCCACGTCGGCGTACTTCCGGCGTACCTAACGCAGCGGCCGGAACGTCCGTTGCAGGCCGTCCTGCTCGAGTTTCGCGACCAGGCTGGTTTCGATGTTTACTTGCTGAGGAGCACTCCGGAGACCGCGAAGGTGGTGGTGCCGGACTTGAACGTGAGCACCGCCTGGGTGGCGCTGTCCGGGAGGTGGCCCTTGAACGTGATCGTCCCGTGGTCGCTGCCGCCCGCGTCGATCCGGCTCGGCCAGGAGCTCTTGCCCGGGTCGGCATGCAGTGCGGTGCCGTCAGCGGCGGTGAACGTCGTACCGTCGATCGGGATCGTGAACGCCTGCTTGCCGCTGTTCCCGACCTGGACCTCGATGCGGGTGAAATGGCTCGTGTACGTGACGTTCTCGACCGTGACGCTGATGCCGGAGCCGGCCTTCGCGACCGGTTTCACCAGCCGGTCGGCGCCGGACTCGTTACCGGTCAGGTAGCCGGACACGTACTCCGTCCCCGCGGTGAGCGCGAACCCGCCGACGCCGATGCCGACCAGGACCACGCCGATCGCGATCAGCACCGACACGTCGAACCGGCCCGGCCGGTGCGGCTTCGGGGCAGCCGCGTCGATCAGCGCGAGCACCATACCGGTGACGAGCGCGATGCTGGGCGCGACGAGCCAGCCCAGCATGCTGCCGGGGCCGGCGGCGAAGAAGCCGGCGATCAGGTTGACGACCAGGCCGAGTACGACGATCCCGCCGGAGACAATCAGGACCCGCGACAGCCGAACGGTACCGACCGCTTCGTGGTCCGCATCCGGGAAGTCTGCGTGCTGGTCTGCGTGCTGGCCTGGGTGCTGGTCTGAGGGTTGGTCTGGGTGCTGGCCCGAGTCTTGGTCTGGGTGCAGGTCTGAGTGTTGGTCGGTGGGTTGCTGGTCGGTGCCGGCTCCGCGCCGGTCGTCGCCCGTACGGCGGTCTGTTGCAGCGGGCCAGCTGTCGGACTCGTTCCAGTTCGGCGCCGACTGTTCGATCTGCCCCGACACCTCCCACGGCGACCGCACCGGCTCCGGGTTGTCCGCCGACGGGTAAGCCGCCCACGTCCCCCCACCCCGCCCCTCGAACCCCGGCACCAACCCAACAGGCCCGTCCTCCCGCCCGACGTACCCACCACCACCCTCCGGCGCGAACAGCCCCGCGCTACCGGCGGGATTGCCAGCTGCGGCGTCACCGGAGCCAACTCCATCCGGCGGACCCTCAGGCGCGAACGGACTCCGGCCTCCGTCGCTCGGCGGGTAACCATCCGTCCGCGGGGCGGACCCGCCGGCTGCTGCGAGACCATCGGGCGCGAACGGGCTCAGGCCCGCGTCGTCCGCGGGGTAGCCGTCATCGGTTGGGATGCTGTGGTCGGTTGGGATGGTCGGGTGGGGTGGGGTGGTGTGGTCGGGTGGGAACGGAGTGGCGGGGTGCGGCTGGTCGGTGAACGGTGGGCCGGGGTGGTACTCCGCGGGGGCGGTGCTCGGTGGGAGACCGTCGGGTAGGGGTGGCGTCGTGGCTGGGGGTTGCGTCGGGGCGGCGGCGCGGTGGGAGGTTGGTGCGGGGGCTGGTGGTTGGGCGGGGTCCGCGTTCGGCGGGTACGTCGGTGCGCGGTGGGAGGCCGGGGCGCCTGGTGGGGCTGCTGGGGCCGCAGCTGAGTCGGTGGGGGCGCGGTGTGAGCCCGTGGACGGGCCGGCCGGCGGGGCTTCGGTGGACGAGTGGAGGTCGGGTACGGCGGCGTACACGTCGTCTCCGAGTGGATCCGCCAGAGCCGGTGCGTCGGCGGGTCCGTAGGACGCGACCCCGTCGACGGGTGCGTAGGACGCGGCCTCCTCGGCGAGTGTGTACGGCGCGGCCTCGTCGGCGGGTGCCTCGGCGTGCGGCAGCGCGCTTGCGGGGTCGGCGTACGAAGGGGTGGCGTATGGCGGTGGGGTGGGCGGAGCGGGGTACCGGGGCTCGGCGTCGGGGGAGGTGTGTCCGCGTTCGGCGGGCATGCGTTCGGGGGCGGAGGGCGGGTCCGCCTTGGGGGTGGTGTGGAAGGTGAGGATGGAGCGGCCGATGTGGATTCGGTCGCCGGGAGACAGCGGGGTGGGGGTGGTGAGGCGGTGGCCGTTGAGGCCGGTGCCGTTGCGGGACTCGTCGTGCAGGATCCAGGTGCCGGCGTCGCGGGTGAGGCGGGCGTGGATGCGGGAGATCTGGTCGTCGGCCTGCAGGCGGATGTCGGCGTTCGAGGCGCGGCCGATGGTGATCGTGGTGGCGCCGGGTGGCAGCGGCCAGCGCTGGTCGCCGGCGGACAGCACGAATTCGGTTTCCACACACACCCCAGCGTCGTCCCGTCGCGCCGCGCGAGCCGCACGTCCCGCGGCGGCCGATCTCCGGCGCCCCGCAGCCGCACCTCGTCGCAGCATCCCGTCTCCGGACCGTGCCCCGCAGCCTTGTCGAGCGGCCTGCGGAACTCCGGTCCGTCTGCGCGATTCTGCCATTCGCACCTGCACCAGAACACCAGCAGTTCGCTGACCGCGCAACTTGACGACTGTCCGCGTTGGCACCCCCGCGCGCCGTGATGATTCTCAGCTTGGCCGCTCCCATGTCAGCGCTAAGTAGTGATGACAACGCGGTCAGTTGTCATCGGCGTGCCAACGGCACGAAAGCGCCTTGCCCGCCCACGGCGCCGGACATAGTGTCACGCCGCGCGATTCATCGGGATGGAATGGAAAGGGGCTTTCCGAGGCAGCTCCCGAATGAAGAGGCCGGAGGTTCCAGGCGAAGTGGTGCACCTCCTGCAGTCCGGCCGAGCGCGCAACCCGCCCAGCACCCAGTTTGTGAAGGGACCACTACCAATGGTCTTGTTCCAGCGTTCCCGCAAGCCTGCCGTCGTGCTCGGGGTCACCAGCCTCGCCGCGGCAGCACTCGCCGGACTCGGTACGTCGGCCGCAGGCGCCGCGCCGAGTGCGGCCCCGCCGCCCCGTCCGTCAGCTGCGCAGTCGAAGGCGTTCGCCGCCGGCTCCGCGTCCTCGCTGGTGGCCGGCCGGCCGAGCGCCCTGCACGCTTCGAAGGACGACAAGTTCACCGCGAAGCCGGTGATCTCGGACCGGTCCGGTCTGCAGTACGTCCCGTACGAGCGCTCGTACAAGGGTCTCCCCGTCGTCGGTGGCGACTTCGTCGTCGTGACCGACAGCAAGGGAGCCGTGAAGTCCACCTCGGTCGCCCAGACCACCGCCGTACCGGATCTGGCGACGTCCACGAAGGTCACGGCCGCCGCCGCGCAGAAGGCCGCGAACAAGCAGCTGAAGGTGGTCAAGTCCTCGACCACGCCGACGCTCGCGGTCTACGCCCTGAACGGCACCCCGAAGCTCGCCTGGCAGTCGCGGGTGAGCGGCAGCAACGGCAAGGAGCCGTCGAGCCTGTCGGTGTACGTCGACGCGCAGACCGGCAAGGTGCTCGGTACCAAGGAACACGTGATGTTCGGCAACGGTACGTCGGCCTGGAACGGCCCGAACCCGGTGCACCTGGACACCACGCTGTCCGGCAGCACGTACTCGATGACGGACCCGTCGATCACCAACCTGTCCTGCCAGGACGCGGCGAACAACACCACGTTCACCGGTCCGGACGACAACTGGGGCAACGGGACCGCCACGGTCAAGGAGACCGGCTGCGTCGACGCGCTGTTCGCCGCGCAGACCGAGAAGAAGATGCTGACCGACTGGCTCGGTCGCAACGGCATGGACGGCAGCGGCGGCGCCTGGCCGATCCGCGTCGGCCTGGCCGACGAGAACGCGTACTACGACGGTTCGCAGGTGCAGATCGGCCACAACAGCCAGAACCAGTGGATCGGCTCGATCGACGTCGTGGCGCACGAGATGGGTCACGGTATCGACGACCACACGCCGGGCGGGATCTCCGGCAACGGCACCCAGGAGTTCGTCGCGGACACCTTCGGTGCGACCACCGAGTGGTACGCGAACGAGCCGGCGCCGTACGACACGCCGGACTTCCTGGTCGGTGAGCAGATCAACCTGGTCGGCAACGGCCCGATCCGGAACATGTACAACCCGTCGGCGCTCGGCGACCCGAACTGCTACTCGAGCGCGATCCCGACGACCGAGGTGCACGCAGCGGCCGGTCCGGGCAACCACTGGTTCTACCTGCTGTCCCAGGGCAGCAACGCGAACCCGGCCAGCCCGACCTGCAACAGCTCGACGGTGACCGGTCTGGGCATCCAGAAGGCCATCAAGATCATGTACAACGCGATGCTGATGAAGACCAGCAGCGCCTCGTACCTGAAGTACCGGACCTGGACCCTGACCGCGGCGAAGAACCTGTACCCGGGCAGCTGCACCGAGTTCAACACCGTCAAGGCGGCGTGGGACGCGGTGAGCGTACCGGCGCAGTCCGGTGACCCGACCTGCAGCGCCACCGGTGGCGTCACGGTCAGCAGCCCGGGCAACCAGACCGGCACGGTCAACACGGCGCTGACGCCGTTCACGCTGACCGCGTCCGGCGGCACCTCGCCGTACACCTGGTCCGCGACCGGCCTGCCGGCCGGTGTCACGATCGGTTCGTCGACCGGCACCGTGTCCGGTACGCCGACCGCGAGCGGCACGTTCAACGTCACCGCGACGGCGACCGCGAGCGCGGGCGGTTCGGGCTCGGCGCAGTTCACCATCACCGTCAGCGGCGGTACCGGCAGCTGCTCCGGCCAGAAGCTCGGCAACCCCGGCTTCGAGACCGGTACGGCGGCCCCGTGGACGTCGTCGACCGGCGTGGTCGACAACACCACCTCCCAGCCCGCGCACAGCGGTTCCTGGAAGGCGTGGATGAACGGCTACGGCCAGACGCACACCGACACGCTCAGCCAGTCGGTGACGATCCCGGCCGGGTGCTCGGCGACGTTCTCCTTCTACCTGCACGTCGACACCGCGGAGACGACCACGTCGACGCAGTACGACAAGCTCACGGTGAAGGCGGGCTCGACGACGCTGGCGACGTACTCGAACCTGAACGCGGCGAGCGGTTACTCGCTCAAGTCGTTCAACCTCTCGTCGTTCGCCGGCCAGACGGTGTCGATCAGCTTCAGCGGCACCGAAGACAGCTCCCTGCAGACCTCGTTCGTCGTCGACGACACGGGCGTCAACCTGAGCTGACCTAACCAGCGAACCGGCCGCCGTACCCCTGTCATGGGGTACGACGGCCGGCTCGTTTCTCAGCCGAGCGTCATCCGGGGCTCGCCGTTGACCAGGCCGGTGCCGGCGATCGTGCAGGTGCCGCCGCGGTTCTGGGTGTACGTCTGGCGGACGCAGTTGCGGAGCGCCAGCTGGGCCCAGTAGTTCGGGTGCAGGGACTCCTGGATGAAGTAGTTCGAGCCGACTGTGGTGACGGTGCGGATCTGGTTGATCCACTCGGTCCGGTCGACGGCGGTCGGCTGGGTCCAGGAGCTCAGGCCGACCTCCTCGTACAGGCCGACGCCCTTCTCGCACAGCCGGCGGCCGTTGAAGGCGGACTGGAGTTCGAGCAGCCGGGTGTTGCTCAGACCGGACTGGCCGATCGCGTCCCGGACCGTGCTGTTGATCGTGACCAGCGCGGTGCTGTTCGCCCAGTCGGCGTCGGCGTTCCAGAAGCCGCAGCCGCCGGTGCTCTGCCGGGTGTACCCGCTCTGGCTGTACCGGAACCCGCTGGCGGACGGGATCGGCGACGGATACGTCTGTACGACAAGGTTCCAGGCGGTGTCGCCGTACCCGGCGTTCCGCATCGCGGTGCGCAGGTTCTGGAACGCGGTCACGATCCTCGCCCGGACCGCGGTGATGTTCGCCGACGTGAAGTTGGCGACGACCGAGGAGTCGTCCTTGCAGTAGTCCGGGTTCCAGGACGGCGACAGCAGGAAGTCCTGCACGCACTGGCTGACGATCGACGCGAAGTTGAAGTCGTTGCCGCCGATCGAGACGACCACCTGCTTCACGTTGTGGCTCGCCGCGAACTGCTGCAGCAGCTTCGCCTGCCCGAGATGCCCGGCGCCGTCGTCGTAGAAGTCCAGGCCCGGCTTGAAGTAGTCGCCGGTGCCGGTCGTGGTGCGGGCGCCGGAGCAGGCCAGGTTCAGCCCGCCGACGCCGCCGCCGACGTACGCCTCCGCGGACAGGCTGCGGTGGCAGCGCGGGATCTGTTCGGCGGTGTGACCGGCGTTGTCGTCGTACGCGTGCGCACCGAGCGCGTCGGCCGGTGCCTCGGAGTCGTTCGAGCTCCCGGCCCAGCGGCCGGCCTCGCCCGAGATGTAGGAGTCCCCAACGGTCACGACGTACGGCGTCCCGGATCCGGGACCGTCGGCGTGCGCCGGGGGAGCGACCAGGCCGAGCCCGGTCAGGGAGAGTAGGAGGACTGCTGCGGACACTCGACGACTTCGCATTGGAAGGCCTCTCACGCCGGGAGTTCGGTAGACCGAGCGTACTGACCTGCACGCTCTCTGTCACCGCTCCGTCACCGCTTCGGCAGCGCGAGGTGCGGATCTCCAGGCGATCACAATCGGCGCCTCCAACCCCGCGCAGGCGGAGCGCAGGTCCGCGGCGGGCAATTGTGATGGCGTGGGGATCCGGGGTCGGGCAGCACGGCACGGCGCCGGACCCCGCTGGGCTCGGGCGCTGATCGCCCTCTTTCGACACTCCTGTCCCATCTGTGGGCGGATTCTGAGCTGCGCAGAGTCGGGCATGAGGTGCAATCGCGCCGGGATTCGGGGATAGGCCCGCGTGCCGGAGGCGTTGAACAGGTTATTGCCTGGGTGGATGCACCAGCACTTGTGCAACGGCCCTCGGCCTGCGCCGACGCCCTCGGCCGCCGGTGCGAACCCGTCCATCGGGCCGAAGAGCCTCCTTACTACGTTGTAGCGCTTTAGGGTATTTACTTAACTT
Source organism: Kribbella aluminosa (assembly GCF_017876295.1). Taxonomy (NCBI): domain Bacteria; kingdom Bacillati; phylum Actinomycetota; class Actinomycetes; order Propionibacteriales; family Kribbellaceae; genus Kribbella; species Kribbella aluminosa. Next base: position 2,369,963 of record NZ_JAGINT010000002.1, read on the forward strand.
CGTGAAGCATTGACAACGAGACTGTTCGGGTAAATAGTTCCGTCCTGAAATCAATCAGAAAGCAGAGTGAATCAACAGTGGCGAACATCGAGATTCTGCAGCTCCGGGCCGCGGGCGTCAGCCTGGTGCTGGACTGCTCCGGTCCGGCGTTGCCGTCCGTCCTGCACTGGGGTGCGGACCTGGGCGACCTGACCGGGAACGCTCTGCTGGAACTGCGGCGCGGCGCCGGGACGGCACAGAACGGCAGCGGCCTGAACGAGGACCTCCCGGTCGCGATCGTGCCGGAGTACTCGGCCGGCTGGTTCGGCCTGCCCGGTCTGAACGGGCACCGCGACGGCCAGGACTTCTCTGCGAGCTTCCGCCTCACCAACGTCGCGCAGACCGGCAACACGGTGCAGGTCGAGGCCGCCGATGCCGGACTCGAGCTGAAGCTCACGATCGAGCTCACCGACTCGGGTCTGGTGAAGACCAAGGCCGACCTGACCAACGCCGGTACGACGCCGTACACCGTCGACGGGCTGTTCATCGCGCTGCCGGTGCCGACCGAGGCGACCGAGCTGCTCGACATGACCGGCCGGCACATCGGTGAGCGGCACCCGCAGCGGCACGCGTTCACGCAGGGCACGCACATCCGCGACAACCGCCGCGGCCGGACCGGCGCCGACGCCACGCTGTTGCTGCTGGCCGGCACCGAGAGCTTCGGCTTCCGCACCGGCGAGATCTGGGGCGTGCACACCGCCTGGAGCGGCAACCACCGTTCGTACGCCGAGCGCGGCATGACCGGGTACGGCGTGATCGGCGGCGGCGAACTGCTGCTCCCGGGCGAGGGCCGCCTGCAACCCGGTGGTACCTACAGCACCCCGTGGATCTACGGCTCGTACGGCGCGGGCCTCGACCAGCTCGCGGATCGCTTCCACGAGTACCTGCGGGCGCGGCCGAACCACCCTCGGAGCGAGCGTCCCGTCGTACTGAACACCTGGGAGGCTGTGTACTTCGACCTCGACCTGGCGAAGCTGAAGTCGCTCGCGGACGCGGCCGCCGAGGTCGGCGCCGAGCGCTTCGTCCTGGACGACGGCTGGTTCCGGGGCCGTCGCGACGACCACGCCGGGCTCGGCGACTGGTACGTCGACGAGGGCATCTGGCCGAACGGCCTGCACCCGCTGGTCGATCACGTGAAGGGTCTCGGCCTGCAGTTCGGGCTGTGGGTGGAGCCGGAGATGGTGAACCCGGACTCGGACCTGGCCCGCAAGCACCCGGACTGGATCCTCGCCACCGGCGACCGGATGCCGCCGACGGCGCGCAACCAGCAGGGCCTGAACCTGGGCATCCCGGAGGCGTACGACTACATCCTCGAGCGCCTGGACAGCATCCTCGGCGAGTACGACATCGCGTACCTGAAGTGGGACCACAACCGCGACTTCGTCGACGGCGGCAACCAGCACACCGGTACGGCGGGGATCCACGAGCAGACAGCGGCCGTGTACCGGCTGATCGACGAGCTGAAGCGCCGGCACCCGGGCCTGGAGATCGAGTCCTGCTCGTCCGGCGGCGCCCGCGTCGACCTCGGCATCCTGGAGCGCACCGATCGGGTCTGGGGCAGTGACAGCAACGACGCACTCGAGCGCCAGACCATCCAGCGGTACACGCAACTGCTGCTGCCGCCGGAGCTGATCGGCTGCCACGTCGGCCCGCCGCGGGCGCACACCACGGGCCGGACGCAGACGCTGTCGTTCCGCGCGATCACCGCGCTGTTCGGGCACTTCGGGATCGAGTGGGACATCGCGTCGGCGAGTGCCGAGGAACGCGCAGAGCTGGCCGGTTGGGTCGCGCTGCACAAGGAGCTGCGGCCGCTGCTGCACACCGGTCGCGTGGTCCGCGCGGACCGTGGTCCCGAGGACGTGCTGGTGCACGGCGTCGTCGCGCAGGACGGCTCCCGCGGTGTGTTCAGCGTCGTACAGGTGGCTCAGTCGGTGACGTCGGCGGTCGGTCGCGTGCGGCTGCCTGGGCTCGACCCGCAGACGACGTACCGCGCCAGCTTGGTCACGACACCCGGTCTCGAGTCGCGGTCCGCGGGCTGGTCGGCCGACGGTGGAAGCGTGGAACTGAACGGCGCCGCCCTCGCCTCGGTCGGAGTGCTCATGCCTGCGCAGTGGCCCGAGAGCGCGATCTTGCTCGACGTAACAGCGCTCGGGTAGTCCGCCCGGGCGCAGGCACAGAAGAAGGAGATCCCCCGTGACCACAACCAACGCACCACCAGACGCCGAACGAAGTCACGGGGGACAGGCCGCGCCGCCGGGGAAGAGGCGCAGCCTGGGAGACCTCAAGGTCGCGATGATCTTCCTCGCCCCGGCCACGCTCGGGTTCGTGGTGTTCTACATCTGGCCGACGCTGCGCGGCGCGTACCTGAGCTTCACCGAGTACAGCCTGCTCTCGGCGCCGAAGTTCAACGGGCTGGCCAACTACGACCGGATGATCCACGACAGCTTCTTCTGGAACGCGCTCGGCGTCACGGTCGAGTACGTCGTGATCAACATCGGCCTGCAGACCGTGCTGGCGGTCGGGATCGCGATGCTGATGTACCGGCTGACCAAGTCGATCACGGTCCGGGCGATCATCCTGGCGCCGTACCTGGTCGCTAACGTGGTCGTCGCGCTGGTCTGGTACTGGATGCTCGACGTGCAGGTCGGCGTCGTGAACACCTTCCTGAGCTGGTTCGGGGTCGACCCGGTGGCGTTCTTCGGCGACTCGCACTGGGCGATCCCGACCGTTGCCGGGATCAACGTCTGGCGGCACATGGGGTACACGGCGCTGCTGGTCTTCGCCGGACTCCAGACGATTCCGTCGTACGTCTACGAGGCCGCCGAGGTGGACGGATCGACCGAGTGGAAGACGTTCTGGCGGATCACGCTGCCGCTGCTGCGGCCCGTGCTGGTGATGGTCCTGGTGGTCACCATGATCGGGTCGTTCCAGATCTTCGACACCGTCGCGGTGACGACCCAGGGTGGTCCGATCAACGCGACGCGGGTCATCTACTACTACATCTACGAGCGCGCGTTCACCCGGTTCGACTTCGGGTACGCGTCGGCGATGGCACTGGTGCTGTTCGCGATCCTCGCCGTGGTGTCGCTGGTGCAGCTGCGGCTGCTGCGGGCCAAGGAGAGTGATCTCGCATGAGGCGGCAGGTCAGTGTTGGCCGCACGGTCGCCTGGGTGCTGTTGTTCATCCTGCTGATCGTGACACTCTTCCCCTTCTACTGGATGTTGCGTACGGCGTTCTCCGACAACACGCAGCTGCCGGGGCACCCGCACTCGCTGCTGCCGGTGGAGACCACGCTCGGCGCGTTCCGGCGGGTGCTCGGGCTGGCGTCGATCAAGGAGGCGCAGGCACAGGGCGGTTCCGGTGCGGCCGTGAACTTCTGGCTGTACCTGCGTAACTCGTTGGTAGTGGCAACGGTCACGACCGTGTGCCAGGTGTTCTTCAGCGCGATGGCGGCCTACGCGTTCGCCCGGCTGCGCTGGCCGGGGCGGGACAAGGTGTTCGCGTTGTTCCTGGCCGCGCTGATGGTGCCGCCGATCTTCACCACGCTGCCGAACTTCGTGCTGATCAAGAACCTCGGGCTGCTGAACAGCTTCGCCGGCATCATCCTGCCGGGCGCGTTCATGACGCCGTTCGCGATCTTCTTCCTCCGGCAGTTCTTCCTCGGTATCAACCGGGAACTGGAGGAGGCGGCGATGATCGACGGCGCCGGGCACCGGCGGATCTTCTTCGGGCTGATCATCCCGATGAGCGGTGCGCCGATCGCGACGCTGGCGATCCTGACCTACATCAACTCCTGGAACGACTATTTCTGGCCGCTGCTCGTCGGGCAGCAGGAGAACGTCCGGGTGCTGACGGTCGCGCTGGGCGTGTTCCGGTCGCAGACGCCGCAGGGCGGTCCGGACTGGGCCGGGCTGATGGCGGCGACGCTGGTCGCGGCGCTGCCGATGATCATCCTGTTCCTGGCGTTCGCCAAGCGGATCACGAACTCCATCGGCTTCTCGGGGATCAAATGAGACTCTCACGAAGGACCTTGCTGAAAGCAGGACTCGGCGCGCTCGCCGTACCGGCTGTTGCCGCCTGCAACAACGGGGCCGCGGCCCGGGGCGACGGCGAGATCATCTACTGGCTGTGGGACTCCGCGCAGCTGCCGATGTACACCGAGTGCGCGAAGCTCTTCCACGAACAGAACCCGAAGTACTCGGTGAAGATCGAGCAGTACGGCTGGAACGACTACTGGTCGAAGCTCGTCACCGGATTCATCTCCGACACCGCGCCGGACGTCTTCACCGGGCACTCCTCGAAGTACCCGCTGTTCGCGGACAAGGGCCAGGTGCTGCCGATCGACGACTACGTCAAGCGGGACAACGTCGACCTCGGCATCTACCAGAAGGGTCTCGCGGACCGCTGGATCGGTGCCGACGGCCACCGGTACGGCTTACCGAAGGACTTCGACACCGAGGTCTACTTCTACAACAGCGCGCTGACCGAGGCCGCCGGGATCAGCACGGAGCAGCTGAACTCGATGACGTGGAACCCGCAGGACGGCGGGACGTTCGAGCAGATCGTCCGCCGGCTGACGGTGGACTCGAAGGGGCGCCGCGGCGACCAGCCCGGGTTCGACAAGGGCACTGTGAAGGTCTACGGACTCGGGTACGGCGACGCCGGCGGCGGAGACGGGCAGACCAGTTGGAGCTGGTACGCCGCGAGCAACGGCTGGAAGTACTCCGAGGGCGAACCGTGGGGGACGAAGTTCTTCTACGGCGACCCGAAGTTCACCGACACGATCGCGTGGTGGCGGGGCCTCATCACCAAGGGCCTGATGCCGACGTACGCACAGGCGAAGTCCGGGGTGGACGTGACCACCACCTTCGGTGCGGGCAAGTACGCGATCACCCCGAACGGCTCCTGGATGCTCGGGACGTACGGCCAGCTGAAACAGGTGAAGACCAAGCTGGCGCGGCTGCCGATCGGCCCGATCGGCAAGCGGATGTCGATGATGAACGGCCTCGCGGACACCATCTGGGCCGGGACCACGCGGCGGGAGGCTTCGTGGGCGTGGGTCAAGTTCCTCGGGTCGCAGGCGGCTCAGGACATCGTCGCCAAGGCGGGGGTGGTGTTCCCGGCGGTGGCGGCGAGCATGCCGGCAGCCAAGGCGGCGTTCGCGAAGAGCGGCTGGGACGTGACACCGTTTTTGGAGCCGGTCGAGGCGGGCGACGTGTTCCCGTACCCGGCCAACCCGAACGCAGCGGACGTGACCGCGGTGATGACCCCGGCGATGGAGTCCGTGATGTCGTTCGTGGCCGAGCCGTCGTCGCTGGCGAAGGCGAACAACGACGTCAACAAGATCCTCTCCGCGAACGCTTGAGGCCGACCTTGAGCACCCACCAACCGTTTCGGTCGCCGGAATCCGGTCGGTGGGTGCACAAAGTACCTCGGGGTTTCCTCGGGGTAGGTGTACGCCCGGGGGAGTACGTCGTACTGCGTCCAGCGGTGCAGCGTGCTCCTCCGGGGGTAGCGGAGGTGCCGCCGCTGAGGCGACGCGGATCGGGGGTGTTCGGCGACAACCTTGGTGCCATCGGAGAACCTTCGAGCACCGAGGAGAGTCATGAACGAGGAGCAGCCGGGCGGACCCATCCGCATCGGCGACCGTGAGCGCGAGGACGCGGTCACGCGTCTGGGCGAGCACTACCAGGCCGGCCGGCTGAGCGCGGAGGAACACTCCGAGCGCGTCGAGCAGGCGCTGAAGGCGAAGACCGAGAGCGACCTGACCGCTCTGTTCGCGGACCTTCCGGGTCCGCACCACGCCGCGGCGAGTGGCCCAGGTGGAGCGGGCCCTGACAGCGGCGAGGGCTGGGCCGGTCCGTGGGGCTGGCGTAAGCCGCCGTGGACTGCACCGGAGAACGCGGCGGCGTCCAGCGGCCCGGGGAACGCGCGGAAGGGTGCCGGGTTCGGCGGGCCGTTCGGTGGGCCGCGGCCGGAGTGGGCCCGGCGTGGGTTCATCGGGCGGATACCGCTTCCGCTGCTGATTCTGCTCGGCGTACTGGGTGTCCTGGCCTCCATCGGCTGCGTAGTGGGCGGCGGGCACCCGCCGATCCTGCCGATCGCGCTGATCGTCGCCGCGGTGTTCGTGATCCGCAAGCGCCGGATGGAGCGCCGGGCATGAGAAACGTGTACCGGATCGTCGGCATGACGATCGCGATCGCGGTCGTCCTGCAGGTCGCGTCGATCGCCCTGTCCGGCTTCACGATCGCCAAGGACGCGAACGACGGCGCTTCGATCGGCGCCGACTACAGCAACTTCGGCGAGGCGTACCACAGCATCGCGGGCTCGGTGATCGGCCTGCTCGCGCTGGTGTTCCTGATCGTGTCGTTCCTGACCGACGTACCGCGCGGCCGGGTCCTGGCCGGGATCGTGGTCGGCCTGGTGGTCGTGCAGTTCCTGCTCGCGGTGGTGTCCTTCGGCGTACCGGCGCTCGGCGTCCTGCACGGCATCAACGGCCTGGTGATCGCGGGGATCGCGAGCGCCGGCGCCCGGCGGGCCGCCGTACCGAAGGAATCCGTGACCAGTGCCTGAGGTCAGGAAACGGAAATGGGGCCGACTGGTCGCACTCGGGGTGGTCCTGGCGGTACTCGTACCGCTCGGCTACCTCTGGGCGACCAGCCTGGTCCCGGGCTCGTACAACCCGGCGGAGATGGGGTACGCCGACTACGGCGGCGGCCCCAGCTCGATGGGGCACATGGACCACATGGACCACATGGGCGGGATGAGCGTCGCCGACCTGACCGGGCCGAAGACGGGTACGCCGGACGTGAACGTGACGCTGGTCGCGCGCAAGCAGAAGTTCCAGCTCGCGTCCGGCGAGACCGTCGACGGATACACGGTGAACGGGACGTCGCCAGGCCCGCTGATCCGCGCGAAGGTCGGGGACCTGGTGCAGGTCACGTTCGTGAACGAGTCCGTGAAGGACGGCGCCACGCTGCACTGGCACGGGATCGACGTACCGAACGCGGAGGACGGGGTCGCCGGGGTCACACAGGACGCGGTGCCGGTGGGCGGGAAACACGTGTACCGCTTCAAGGCGGAGCAGGCGGGGACGTACTGGTACCACTCGCACCAGGTGTCCAGCGACGAGGTGAAGGGCGGGCTGTTCGGCCCGATCGTGATCGCGCCGGCCACCCCTGGTGAGGTGATCGCGACGATCCACACGTACGACGGGAAGCGCACGATCAACGGGCGGACCGGGGCGGCGCGGGTGGATCTTCCGGCGGGTACGGCCGCGCGGGTGCGGGTGATCAACACCGACAACGCGATCCTCCGTGTCGGGCTGCTCGGGACGCCGTACAAGGTGGTCGCCGTCGACGGTCACGACGTACACGGTCCTACGCCGGTGACGGCTGCCTATCCGCTACCTGCCGGCGGCCGCGTCGACCTCGAGGCGGTCGTACCAGCACGAGGGATGCGGTTGGTGGCCGGTGCGTCGTCGTTGTCGCTCGGCATCGCCCCCGCAGGCACCGACCCGCCGACCGGCGACCTGCCCGGCGACACGGTGGACCTGCTGACGTACGGAACGCCGGCGCCGCTGGGCTTCGACCCGTCCAAGGCGAACCGGAACTTCGACTACCGCATCGGCCGGACGGCCGGCTTCCTGGACGGCAAGCCCGGCCTGTGGTGGACGATCAACGGCCACATGTTCCCCGACGTACCGATGTTCATGGTGGCCGAGGGGGACGTCGTCCGCATGAAGATCTCCAACACCAGCGGCCAGGCCCACCCCATGCACCTGCACGGTCACCACGCGGTAGTCCTGTCCCGCAACGGCGTACCCGCCACCGGCACTCCCTGGTGGACCGACACGCTGGAGGTAGGCAACAAGGAAACCTACGAAATAGCCTTCGTAGCCAACAACCCGGGCCTCTGGATGGACCACTGCCACAACCTCCCCCACGCCTCCCAAGGCCTCATGACCCACCTCATGTACGAAGGCGTAACCACCCCGTACCGGGTAGGCGGCAAGGCCGGCAACACGCCGGAGTAGTCAGGACGCCTGGGTGAGGGTGGCGAGGTGGGTGCAGGCGGCCTGGAGGGCGGCTGGTTGGGTGGTGTAGGTGCCGTGCCAGAGGGGGTTGTCGGGTTGGGGGTCGAGTTCGTCGTCGACGTCGGCGTACCACTCGTCGGTGGTCCGGAAGATCCGTGCGTGTAGATGGTTGTCGTTCACCGCCACACTCCTGGAGTGAGAACCGTGTACCCAACTCCAGGATGTGACCACGATTCGGATGATCCGGTGAACGACACGCCTACGTGACCAGGACGGTGATGCGCTGGGCGGTGTTGTTCGCGAAGCCGCCGCGGTTCCACTCGGCCTCGACGGGTTGTTCGCGGCCGCTGGTGTCGGACGCGCGGACCGTCAGCACGTGCTCGCCCGGCGTCGCCTCCCAGTCGTATGCGAAGGCCCGCCAGGCGAAGTCGTCGTTGCCGGGGGCATCCAATCGTGCCGGGTGCCAGTTCACCCCCGCGTCGGTGCTGACCTCGACCCGGTCGATCGGCGCCCAGCCCGACCACGCCCGGCCGAACAGCGGAACGGGGCCCGCGGCAACGAACCGGTGCCGGCTCATGAAGTCCGGGAACCCCGGCGGCACCAGCAGCGCCCGCGGCTCGATCCGCGTCACCGCGCGCCCCGGGTCGTCCGGCCCGGTCCGGAACCGGTACGCGACCGCGTGCTGGAACCCGTCGAACGCGTGGTCGATCACCTCGATCGACCGCAGCCACTTCACACTCGCCATCCCGTACCACCCCGGTACGACGAGCCGCAGCGGATACCCGTGCTGCGGCGGCACCGGCGTACCGTTCATCTCCCACGCGACGATCGCGCCCGAGTCGAGCGCCTCCGAAACCGTCAACGCCCGCTGGTAGTCCTGCTCGACCCCGCGCTCGACCCCATGATCCGCGCCGGTGAACACCACATCCACCGCGTCCGTCCGCAGCCCGGCCGACCGCAGCAGATCCGCCAGCGGCACGCCCGTCCACTCCGCCGTACCGACCGCCTCCGACAGCCACGGCTGACTGATCGGCCGCGGCTGCAGGGTCGCCCGCCCGTTCCCGGCGCACTCGAGCGTGACCCGGATCGTCCGCCGCCCCATCGCCCGCAGCTCGGTCAGCCCGAAAGACAACGGCTCCTCGACGCACCCGTCCAGGCTGAGCCGCCAGTCGCCCGCGTCCGTCGCCGGGATGTCGTAGTGCACGAGTACGTAGTGCAGCCCCGGCGGCGTCACGTCGTACCGCAGTCCCTCCAGCGGCATAGCGTGGTTCCGCGCCGCGAGCTGGAGCTCGTCGGGCGTGATCCCCTCACCCGTGTCCGCCAGCCTCCCGCGGACACTGAAATCGCCGATAGTCATACGGATCCCCCTCCCCAGGACCAACCCTAGAGGTAGGGACCGGCTACAACCACCCGTTGTCGAGCGCGATCCGGGCGGCCTCGGCACGGGTCCGGGCGCCGGTCTTGCCGATCGCCGCGGACAGGTGGTTGCGGACGGTGCCTTCGGAGAGGTGCAGTTCCTTCGCGATGTCGGCGACGGTCCCGCCGTCCCGGGCGGCCCGCAGTACGTCGGACTCGCGTCCGGTCAACGGGCTGGTTCCGGCCACCAGCGTCTCGGCCGCGAGCGACGGGTCGACAACGCGGAGCCCTTGGTGCACCCGCCGTACCGCGTCCGCCAGTTGCGTCGCGGGCGTGTCCTTCACGACGAACCCGGCGGCGCCGGCCTCCATCGCGCGGCGCAGATACCCGGGCCGGCCGAACGTGGTCACCATCAGCACCCGGACCCCCGGTACGGCGGTACGCAGCGCGGCGGCCGCCTCGATCCCGTCCAGGCCCGGCATCTCCACGTCGAGCAGCGCGACGTCGGGGTGCGAGTTCTTCGCGGCGTCGAGCACCTCGTCGCCGCGGCCGACCTCGGCCACCACCTCGAGGTCGGGCTCGAGATCGAGGAGGGCGGCGAGCGCGCCGCGGACCAGCGCCTGGTCGTCGGCGATCAGCAGTCGGATACTCACAGCCCCAATACTCACAGACCCATCCTCACAGCCCAGCTCTCGTACGTCGCCACGGCCCGTCCCGCGACGGCCCTCACCGGGCGGCCCGTCCCGCCACGGCCCTCACCGGCCGACCTTGACGGCGAGGCGGAACCCGCCGCCGGGCGCCTGGCCGACCTGTACCGCGGCCTCCGCCTGGTCGGCCCGCTCCCGCAACCCGACCAGCCCGTGACCCGACGCGCCCCCTCCGGGCGTCGGACCCTTGCCGTCGTCGAGTACCTCGATCTCCCCGGCGCTGAGCTTGATCGTGCAGCGCTTCGCGCCCGAGTGCCGTACGACGTTCGTGACACCCTCCCGGACCACCCAGGCGAACAGCTCCCGGTTGTCCTCCGGTACCTCGTCGACCGTGGTCGGCAGGTCCGCCTTGATCTCGGCCGCCTGCAACGCGGACCGCGCGGACACCAGCTCACCGGCCAGGCTGAGCTCCCGGTACCCGGCGACCGCGGCCCGTACGTCGGCCAGCGCCGCGCGGGCCAGGCTCTCGACGTCCGCGACCTCCGACGCGGCGCGCTGCGGGTTCGCCGCGATCAGCTTGCCGGCCAGCTCGGCCTTCACCGTGATCACGGTGAGCGAGTGGCCGAGGATGTCGTGCAGGTCGCGGGCGAACCGGTTCCGCTCCTCCTGGACGGCCAGCTCGGCCATGTCCCTGCGGGCGGCGTCCAGCTCGATACTGCGCTGGATCGCGCGCCGCATCCCGTACACCGCGAGCGCGCCCAGGAAGATCGCGAAACCGTAGCTGCCGTCGTCGCGCCAGCCGGGCACGACCCGCATCGAGATCTCCGCCCCGGCCAGCAGCGTCAGCACCAGTGCGGCTCCGGCCGGGAGGGACAGCAGCATCACCCCGCAGGCCGCGATGTAGACCAGCCCGGTGAGCGCGGTCTGCCCGGCGGTCGGGATCATCAGCAGGCACAGCAGCAGCATCACGGCCAGGTAGCCGATCCGCTGCCAGGGCAGCAGGTCCCCGTGCTTGACGGTCCAGCGGACCAGCCCGAAGAACCCGAGGTAGCTGGCCGCGAACAGGATCACCGTGACGAACCCCAGCACGCGGACGGCGCCGTGCTGGCGGTCGGCCACGCTCTGCAGCGGCTGCGAGAGGTAGAACAGCCAGATGGCGCCGCCCACCCAGGCCCAGCGGCCCGGGCCTCTGCCGATCCGGTTGGCCACGCCGTCCAGGATCGTCGGATTCGTGTTCACGGTGGTCACGGTAATCCTTCGGGACTCGCCCTGGGGCTGCTCTGCCTCAGGCGCGGGCGGTGTCGGCGCGGAACCGGCGCAGGCCGATGAAGCCGAGGACGACGGTCCAGCCGATCACCACCAGCAGCGCGTGGGTGTCCAGGCCGCTCTGCGCGAGCGCGCTCCGGGACGTCTGGCCGGTCCAGTACGCCGGCGTCAGCTCAGCGACGTACTTCATCGCCTTGGGCATCTGGTCGACCGGCAGCCAGAGGCCGCCGAACGCCGCGATCAGCATCGTGCTCAGTCCGGTGATCGGCTGCACGCTGTCCGGCTTGGCGACGTACCCGATGACCAGGCCGATCGCCGCGAACGGCAGGGCGCCGAGCCAGGACACCAGCGCGACGGTCACCCACTGCGCGACGCTCAGGTGCACGTGGCCGAACGTCATGCCGAACAGGAACACCACGAGCAGCGGCGGGATCGCCAGCAGCAGGCTCAGGATCACCTTGTTGACGACGTACGCCTGCGGCTTCAGCGGGGTCAGCCGGAGCGTCCGGTTCCAGCCGCCGTCGCGCTCGGCCGCGATCGCGCCGCCGCTGCTCATCGCGGCCGACATCGAACCGAACATCGCCATGCTCACCATCACGTACGCGATCGCGGAGATCCCGCCCTCGCTGGCTTCCTTCGGGATCGTCAGCCCGAAGATCAGGAACAGCACCACCGGCATCAGGATCGAGAAGATCATCACCCGGCGGTTCCGCAGGGTGCGGCGGATGTCGAAGATCAGATAGTCGCGGTTCATGCCAGCGTCTCCTGTGCCTTGTCTTGGTGTGCCTTGTCCTGGTGTGCCTTGTCTTGATCGGTGATGGCCAGTACGGCGTCCTCGAGGTCCGCCGAGGTCACCTCGATGTCGTGCGCCTGGGTGTTGTCCAGCAGGTACCGCAGCGTGTTGTCGGAGTCCGCGCACTGCAGCAGGACCACCTCGCCGCGGGTCTCCACGTTGCGTACGCCGGGAAGCGCCGCCAGCGCGGCCAGGTCGGCGCCCGGCACGGTGGCGCGGATGGTACGCCCGGAGACGCTCGCCTTGATCTGCGCGGCGGTGCCGTCGGCAACCACCTTGCCTTGCCGCATCAGCACCACGCGGTCGGCGTACGAGTCCGCCTCTTCCAGGTAGTGGGTGGCGAACAGCACGGTCCGGCCGCGGGCGGTCTCGGCGTGCATCGACGCCCAGAAGTCGCGGCGGGCCTCGACGTCCATGCCGGTCGTCGGCTCGTCCAGCACGATCAGGTCCGGCTGCGGGATGATCGCCATCGCGAACCGCACGCGCTGCTTCTGCCCGCCGGACAGGCCCTTCATCGTCCGCTTGGTGAGGTCGGCGATCCCGGCGCGCTCCAGGGCTTCCTGGACCGGCATCGGGTCCTTGTGCAGGCCGGCCACCAGGTTCAGCAGTTCGCCCACCTTGGCGTCCTCGATGATGCCGCCGCTCTGCAGCATCACCCCGACCTGTCCCTTGGTGATCGCGTCGGTCGGTGTTCCGCCGTACACGTGCACCGTCCCCTGATCCGGTCGGACCAGCCCGAGCAGCATCTCGATCGTGGTCGACTTCCCGGCCCCGTTCGGCCCCAGCAGCGCCACCACCTCACCGGCCCGGATGTCCATGTCCACCCCGGCGACGGCCTGCACGTCCGCGTACTTCTTGGTCACACCCCGCAGGCTGACCGCAGTCGTTGTCGTCATACCAAGAGCATCCCGAAACCCGCCCCCGATCACCTGGACCACCCGTCACAACTCACCCATGACATCCGTCAGCCCACTCTCAGGGTGGCTTCTCGGGGTGGCTCCTCAGGGGTCGAGCAGGGGCTACTGGTACGCCGGCAGACCGAGGAGGTGGTCGACCGTGGTGAAGTCGTAGCCCTGCTCGCGGAGGCGCGGGACGAGGAGCTTGACTGCTGCGACGGTCGCGGCCCGGTCACCGCCCTTCCCGTCGAACCCGTCGTGGAAGATCGTGATCGAGCCGGAGCGGGTGCTGCGCAACGCCTGCCGGGCAATGCTCTCGGGACTGGGTTGCGCCACCTCGAGCAGGTGGCAGAACTCGCCGGAGATCACCCGGAGCCCGTGCTGGTCCAGCAGGCCGGGAAGCGCCGGGATCCGGAGCAACCACGGCGGCCGGTAGAGCGCCGGCCGGAGCCCGACCTCGGCGAACGCGGCCATGCCCTGGTCCAGCTCGGCGGCGAGCGAGCGCGCACGCAGGTACCGGGTGAACTCATGGGTGTGACCGTGCAGACCGACCACGTGCCCCGCGTCCACCAGCCGTTTCGTCACGTCCGGGTGACGCTGGACGGCGCGGCCGACCTGGAAGAACGTGGCCGGGATGCGCTCGCGCTCGAGGTAGTCCGCCAGCTCCGAGGTGTACGGCTCGTTCGGCCCGTCGTCGAACGTCAGTGCGACGGTCCGCCGGTTGTCCGGACCGCGGTAGGGAAACGGCCCGATCGCCTGCGAGTACGGCGACATCATGAACCAGTACGCCGCGCCGGCCGCTGCACCCACCGCTGCCGGGACGGCGACCCGTCGCAGGCTCATCGTTTCGCCAGCCACGTGTCCTGCACCAGCTCGGCGGCGACGACCGCGACGGCGACAATTCCTGCCAGCCAGACCATGCCGACCACCCGCGCCCTGAACCACTGCCGGCGCGAGGACGGCTGGGAACTGCCGGACAGGGCCGGTCGCGATGAGCCCGGCACGGAGTTCCGGAATGCTGGTGCCGTGCCGATCACCGCCCTGCCGGCCATCCGGTTCAGAGCGACCGCGAGCGCGTAGTAGAAGATGAACGACACGACGAGGTTGTACGCCAGCCCGTGCGTCAACCGGCGCGCGGAGGTGAAGGTGGGGTTCGTCAGGTCGAAGGCGACGCGTCCGCGGGCCTGCAGCTGGGACAGCAGGCCCAGCTCGTCGGCGCCCTGGGTGCCGGTCAGGTCGTAGCCCGACCAGGCGTCCTTGCGGAACGCGATGTTGGTCGCCGTGACGTAGAGGACCCGCCCGGTCAGCCGGTAGACGAGATGCACCAGCCCGAACAGGATCGCGGCGTACGCCCGGCCCCACCACGGCCCGCCGACGTACCGGCAAGGTCCCGCCACCGCCACCTGGTCCGGCTCCTGCCGGAAGGTCCGGTCGATCCGGGACAGCCAGCCGCTGTCGAAGACCGTGTCCGCGTCGCTCGACACCACGATCTCACCCCGGGCCGCGACACTGCCCCGATGCCGGGCGGGGCAGACGCCGGGCTGCTCCTCGGCCACCACGACCGCGCCGTGCCGCCGGGCGATCTCCGCCGTCCCGTCGGTGCAGTTGTTGTCGACGACAACCACCTCGTACGCGCCCGCGAAGTCCTGCTGCGCGAGCGAGCGCAGGCAGTCCGCGATGAACCGCTCCTCGTTGTAGGCCGGGATCACCACGGTGAACCTGGGCGCCTGATCAACGCTCATCTCGCGCGTCCTTCCGTGGGCTCCCGCCGGTCCTGACCGCAAACGCGACCAGCCTGCCGTCCGGATCCGGAGTTGGGTGAACCCCACCCGAACGGCAGGCGAAAGGAAGGAGGCAGAACCGGGCTGTTCTCGACATGTCGCACAGGCTAAGGAGACCACGTCCGCGGCAACTAGGGTGCTACCTCCCGTATCCGTAGGGTGGTTAACCCCCGGTGGACGCCGAGGTCAGACATCCGGATGCGCCGAGACGAAGCTCTGGAAGGCGCTGTACGGCGGGTTCAGCGGCGTACCGTCCGCCTCCGTCAGCCCCCACTGGGCGCCGCCGTCGAGTTCGTAGAACATCGACGACAGGAACCCGTCGGTGGTCCGGGCGGCCTGGAACCCGGCCAGCTGGGTCTGGAGGTACGCCGCCCGGTGTGTCGTGCCCTGGTTGGGGTCGGAGTTCCACTCGGTCAGTAGGAACGGCTTGCCGAACCGAGCCTTCACGTACACCGGCAGGTTGAACGACGGCCCCGCGCCGTCCGTGCCGATGTGGAAGATGTCGCCGTCGCCCTCGTAGTTGTGCCAGGTGGTCAGGTCCCAGCGGATCTGCGGGTAGCCGCCGGTGCCGTCCGGCTGCATGCCGTCCCAGAGGGCGTCGGCCGCGGCGATGTCGGAGTTGCAGAAGTTGATCCCGCACAACGCGCTCGGCTGGGCGGTCTTCACGCCGTCGATCAGCCCCTTCATGAACCCTCGCATGATCGGCCAGTTGGCGTTGTTGAAGTCGATCGCCTTGGTGCCGGCGTCGGCCTGGTGCCCGGGCAGGATGATGTACGGGTCCCGGGTGAGCTCGTTGCCGCACTCGTACATCGTGACGCCGTGCGGCGCGCAGGCCTGAGCCACCTGCGTGCCGACCGCGCGCGCCGCGTAGTACGCGTCGGACTCGTTGCCGTACGCAAGGTTGCCGGCGGCGTCCCGGAGGCCGGCATCGATCACCGGGAACGTGGTCCTGCCGGCGCTGCTCAGGTAGCTCGCGATGTTCGCGACCGCCCCGATCGTGCTCGCGTCGCCGCCGGTGTTCACCCGGAACACGGTCGCTCCGAGATCGGACATCCGGGCGGCGATGGTGGCCGGCGACAGCTGCGTGTCGTGGTGACCGTTGACGCCGTACATCAGGCCCGCCGGCACGGACAGCGGGACGCGTGGGTCGGCGCATTTCAGCCAGGCGTCGTTGAGTACGACGTACCACTGGCCGCCGGTGCCGCAGTGGTAGACCATCCCGCCGTACCAGAGCAGGACCGTGACGTTGAAGGTGTTCCCGACGGTGCCGCCGTTGCGGTAGATGACGCCGCCGGACAGCGTCCAGACGTTGCCGCCGTTGTCGGTGATCGAGGTGGCCGAGGGGATGGTCGTGCCGTCGGGCGAGGCGTTGGGCGAGTCACCCAGCGACGCGGCGGTGGCGGGTACGCCGGTCGTCAGCGTGACGGCGGCTGCTGCGGCGGTGCCGAGCAGGACGCGGCGGGAGATGGATTCGGGCATGCGGTAGCTCCTCGGGGTGCGGACGAGGTGGTGTGCGCAATCGTGTGCGCAACTCAGGTTGCGCCGCTGGTGGGATGTCGTCAAGAGCTCGGCCCCCGCCGTTGACAAGGTTGTCTCAGCGGTTCTACCGTCCCCGATCATCAGCCAATTCCTGCGTGAACCTCCTCGAACGACGGAGTCCTCGTGAAGATTCGCCCGCTCTCGGCAGGGCTCGCCCTTGTGGTGCTCTGCGCAATCGCTACCCCACCATCCGTGCAAGCGTTTTCGCGAGCCCTGCCCGCGGATCCGGCGGTGCCCGCGCGGCCCGCGCCGCCCGTGGACTGCACCCCGGCACCCGCCAACCCGACCACCGACAACGTCGCCGACTACCGCCTGGACACGAACGTGGTGGCGCCGGGCCGCTGGTCGTACCAGTTCATCGACGGCAACGCCACCGGCCTGCTCGGGAAGGGCGGCTCCGGCGCGTTCGCGGCCGACGAGTGGGCCGCCGACGTGCAGAAGCCGGAACACGCCTGGTTCGTGAAGGCGGACGGCTCGATCGGCACCGACTACCGGTCGATCTCGGAGACCTACACGGTCGCCGACCAGGCCGACGGCAAGACCGTGCACGTCCGCGGCTCGTTCAGCTCGCCGGGCGGCCGGTTCCGGGTCCTGCTCGCGCACGACGGCGACTCGGCCAAGGTCACCGGTCCGTTCACCGAGTTGTATACGTATTCGGGAACAGCCGCCGCGTTCGACCTGAACCTGGTCGCCGCGAAGGGCGACGACATCCTGTTCGTCAGCGACCAGGTCAGCACCTGGTGGGTGCCCGGGAAGCTGAAGGCCTCGATCACGACCGAGTTGGCCCCGGAGACGGCCGCCGTCACCGCGACACCTGGCCCCGGCGCGGTCGCCACCGGGACGACCGTGCAGCTCGCGAGCGCGACGCGGAACGCCTGCGTCACCTACACGACCGACGGCAGCGACCCGGCCACGTCGACGACCGCGCAGCCGTACCGCGGCCCGATCGCGATCACCGCCGACACCGACGTCAAGGCCGTCGCCGGCGCGACCGGTGATGCGCCGAGCGTCGTCGCCGACCTGCCGTTCGTACTGCAGGAGCCGTTCCGCGCGTTCGCCGGGGAGAACCAGGGCAGCCAGACCGGGCTGGTCGCCGGTATGCAGTGGGACCGGATGGACTTCGACTGGGGCTCCGTCGAACCCAGGAAGGGCCAGATCGACAAGGCCGCGGTTGCCGAGTACGTTCGGCAGTTCAACCTCGCGAAGTCTCACGGCATCACGATCCTGCCGGTCCTCGCGTACACCGCCGGCTGGGCCGCGAACCGTACCGGCTACTCGTACGACTTCCACGGCAAGACCTACGAGTACGGCGCCGTCACGTCGGAGAACAACGGCCAGTTCACCCGGCACCTCACCATCAAGCAGAACGGCAAGGTGCTGTCCTCGAAGGACGTGCAGACCAGCATCGGCCGTACGCCGCCGCAGAACCCGGACGACTGGAAGAACTTCGTCAAGATCGCCGTCGACACCCTGAAGCCGCTCGGTATCACGTACTTCCAGATCTGGAACGAGGCCTACCCCGGCTCCGGGTTCTGGGAGGGCGGCATGGATCAGTACATGACCGACATCCATCTGCCGGCCGCCAAGGTGCTGCACGACAACGGCGTCAAGGCCGTGTACGGCGGCTGGATCTGCGGCGCCCCGCTGAGCGAGTACATCGCGCTGCTGGACAAGTACAGGGCCTGGCAGGGCATCGACGTGTTCGACATGCACTACATGCCGCTCGGCACCATGCAGACCATCTACGCGGCGGCGCAGCAGCGCGGCGTGAAGGACCCGGCCGTCTGGCAGACCGAGCTCGGCTTCACCACCGAGGACAAGTTCGTAGCCGACGTCTACCCGCGCGCCTTCCGCTGGGCGCTGAGCAAGGGTGGCAACAACCTCGACCGGTTCAAGCTGTTGTACTTCGCCGAGTGGGCGCCGGACGACCCGAACGCGTTCGGCTACAACCGGACCCTGCGGACCGGCAGCAACCTCAGCCCGAAGGGCAGGACGCTCACCACGCTGGCCAACCTGCTCCGCGGCACGAAGGCGGAGGCGTACGACAACTTCACGACCACGCCCGAGCTCAAGCCTGAGCTGAACGAGGCGCTGTCCACCGCGAACGGCTTCCGCCTGGACGACAAGCGCGTCGTACTCGCGATCGACCTGAAGCGGCAGAACCAGGCCGACATCTTCGAGGACCCGAACACCGGCGACACCATCCACCTGAACTTCGGCGACCCGACGATGACGGTGACGTTCCGGAATCTCACTGCCAACGTGAAGTCGCTGGAGCGTGTGGACCTCTACGGGAACCGTACGCCGCTGCAGTGGAGGAGCATCGGCAAGAACCAGGTCCAGGTCGACGTACCGATCATCGACCCGGACGGGACAGTGAAAGCGCTCAACCAGACCGAGAACGAGGACGTCTTCTACCTGTCCCTGCAGCAGAACTGACCGCGCAACGGGCCGCCCTTCCACGGGGAGGGCGGCCCGCCGGCGTCAGAAGGCCAAGGCCTTCATCCAGTCCTCCTCCAGCAGCGCATGCCCGCCGGGCCGGACGTGGTACCCGATCCCGCCGGGACCGAACGCCGGCCGGGCCGCCTCGACGGCCAGGTACTCGCCGACCGGATCGGCCCACGCGTCGTCCTCCGCGCTGCATACGTATACCCGGCGTGGTGCGATGCTCGCGAGTAACTGGTGCTGGTCCACCGGCAGCTCGTCCTCCTTCCCGGCGTACTGCGCGAACGAAGGGACGAACCAGTGCGGGAACTTCCTCGTGATCGCCTCGATGTCCTCCCCGCCCGGGTGCCGGAAGAGCGCGGCGCCGCAGCAGCCGGAGTCGTTCGAGACCGTCAGCGCGAACCGCTCGTCCTGGACGCCGGCCCAGAGCGCGGCCTTGCCGAGCCGGGAGTGGCCGATCACGACCGCGCCCGCCGGGTCGATGCCGTCGACGGTCCCGGCGATGTCGAGCAGCCGGGACAGACCCCACGCCCAGGCGGCCACCGCGCCCCAGGACTCCGCCGGGAACAGTCCGCGCACGCCGGGGGTCGGCGGGTTGGGGTCGTCCGGTTCGATCTGGCGGTACTGAGCGGTGAGTACGGCGTACCCGGCCTCGACGATCTTCTGGTACGGCCAGTCGGTGAGGGTCTGGTCGTTCCCGTCGAAGTTCAGGATCACCACGACCGGGGCGTCTTCGCGCGTGGGCAGGTGCAGGAGGGTGTCCAACTCGAGGTCGCCCAGCGGGCACCTGACGGTGGCGCGGTGCCTCAGGCGGTCCGCTGTGCCGTCGAGTACGCCGTCCTCGCGGGACTGGAGCACGACGTCCGCGAGCTCGCCGCCGGGCGGCGTACAGCCGTAGATCGTGCGGGTGAACTCGCCGACGAGGTCGGGTCCGAGCGGTGGCAGGGGTGGTAGGTCCGGCATCGCTGCTCCAGTCCGTGTGCGCAAGTATTTTCGCGGCCAATTCTCCCCGGTCAGAGGGCATTCATGCGCAACTGTTTACACTCGGGTTCGGGACGAGCCGACAGGAGGACCGATGCCGAAGCGGGCCAGCATGAGTGACGTCGCGCGGGTCGCGGGCGTCTCGCTGACCACGGCGTCGCGGGCGCTGAACGGCGTCGGCCGGGTGTCCGCGGAGACCCGGGCCCGGGTGATCGAGACCGCGGAGCGGCTGCAGTTCCAGCCGGACATGCTGGCGCGGTCGTTCGTCACCGGCCGGAGCTTCATCGTCGGCGTCCTCGCCGAGTCCGCGCTGGGCCGGTTCAGCATGCCGCTGATCATGGGGGCGACCAACTATCTCGGGCGGGAGAACATCGCCACCGTCACGCTCGACGCGCGGGGTACGCCGCGGGTCCTGAACGACTACCTGAAACGGCTCCGGTCGCGCCGGATCGACGGCCTGCTGGTCGTCGGCGACGATCCGAACCGGGCCAGCCTGGTGCTGTCCGAGGACTTCGCCGTACCGGTGGTGTTCGCGTCCTCGTCCGCCACACCGGAGACCGACTACGTGGTCGCGCCGGACAACCGCGGCGCCGGGCGGGCGGCCGCCGAGTACCTGATCGGGCTCGGCCGCCGGAACATCGCCCACGTCACCGCGGCCGTCCACGAACCGGCCGTCGACGCGCGGGTCGAGGGGTTCACCGACGCGATGCGGTCCGCCGGGATGCCGATCGCGATGGGCGGCCCGCTGTACGGAAGCTACCGGCAGGGCTGGGGCCTGAACGCGGGGGAGCGGATCCTCGCCGGCGGCCGGCCCGTCGACGCGATCTTCGCCGCCAACGACGAGATCGCGATCGGCCTGTTCGCGACCTTCCACCGGCACGGCGTCCGGGTCCCCGACGACATCGCGATCGTCGGCTACGACAACCGGCTGGCCGGCGTGATGCGCCCCGACCACCCGCTCAGCACCTTCGACCCCGACCTCAGCATCGTCGGCGAACGCGCCGCCGAACGCCTCCTGCAGGCCATCGGCGGCACCACCACCCCCGGCATCCACTACGTCCAGCCCACCTTCGTCGAAGGCCGCTCCACCATCGGCCCCACCCTCGAGCCGTACGACATCCTCTGACGCAAACCCGAGGCTGCTTTGGTGCCAGCTCCCCTTGCAGCGGAGGCCATTCGAGAGGTTCAGCCGTCACCGTGCCCCTTTACCAACGGTATGCGGGGCGTGAACGGGCAATTTCAAGGGTGAACCGGGTCTTCTGCGCTCCGCGCGGCAGCCGGATCGACGCGTCCAGGCCGGCGTGCTGGTCGTTTCGCGCGGAGAGGACTGCGCCGGGCCGGGCCCCGGAACTGCCACTTGAGTTGTGGAGGTGTTGTGGATGGCCCGTGGCCTGGGTTGCCGCGGCAGTTGCAGCGTGAGTTCTGGCTGTTGGTGCGTGCTGGTGCGGAGTATGCGGATGTCAGCTCGGCCGAGGGTGCGCCCTCGGCCGAGCGCTTGCCAAAGGCAAGTACCCGCGCCGCCCGCGTGCTGTGCGCCGCTTCCACTGCGTGCCACCTGCTGCGTGCCGTGCGCCGCATACCGTTCAGGGCCGGGCCGCGCCGAAAGCCGTCCAGTGAGACCGACGCCAGGGCGAAGAAACTGGACGTCCTTTCGTCGAGATGCCGGTACGTCGGAGCGGCGGGTGGCGGGGCGATTCCCGACCTGGTTACCAGAGCTTGTCGATGGTGCCTGGGTGGAGCGGGATGCGGGCGTTGTCGAAGGACGGCGCGGCCTGTTGGGCGTCGGGGCTGAAGAAGGCTCCGAGGGCAACCTTGTCGAAGGCCGGTTGGTCGCTGGGGAACGGGTCGTTGGGGGTGCCACCGATCAGGGTGGTGCCGGGGAGGTGGTGCCAGCCGGCGGATTCGTAGAACGGCAGCAGTGGGCGGTCGCAGGTGAAGATGCCGAGGTCCAGGTGCTCGTCGATCATCGTGGTGCGGGCGGCCGTGACCAGGCGGTGGCCGTGGCCCTGGCCGCGGAGGTCGGCGCGGGTGACGACCGTACTGAGGCCGCCGGCCTGGAAGGTGTTGCCGGCGTGCCGGAGCTCCTTGCGCAGGATGTCCAGGGCGGCCACCACCACGCCGTCGTCGACGAGGAGCATCGACAGCGGCCGGAGTGCCGGGTCGTGGACGGGTCCGTCCGTGGGATCACCCGGCCAGGCCTGGTTCTGGAGCGCGTGGACCTGGCGGCGGAGGGCTTCGGGTACGGCGGATTCGGCGTACGACTCGATCCGCATCAGCTGGTCTTGAGGGTGTGCAGGCCGTGCCAGAGCAGGTCCTGGAGGGTACGGGCGACCTTCTCGGGCGTCGGCGGGTTCGCGCTGCGGGTCCGCCAGATCGCGAGCCGTTCGGTGGCGCCGGAGATGCTCTGGGCAACGATCTGGATCTCGTCGTCGTCGGCCGGGCGGTCCGCCGGTACGTTCATCCGGACCATGGTGGCGATCAGCTCGATGAAGGCCGCCCGTACCTCGTCGGTGGCCTCCGCGGCCGGTCCCGCGCTCAGCATGCCCTCGTCGACCAGCACCGACCACGCCTGCGGGTGCTCGTCGAGGAACCGGAACCAGGCCAGGAAACCGGCGTACAGCGCGTCCTCGGCGTTCGCGGCCGCCATCACCGCGTCGGCGACGGTGTCCAGCAGTTGCCCGCGGAGCCGCGCCAGGCAGGCGAGGAACAGGCCGTCCTTCGAGCCGTAGTACTGGTAGATCAGCGGTTTCGACACCCCGACCTGCGCGGCGACGTCGTCCATCGAGGTGCCCTGGTACCCGCGTTCGCCGAAGATCCGCTCGGCGGCCTCGAGGATCTCCCGCTCGCGGGCGGCCCGGTCGCGCCGGCGCTTGGGTGCGGTGGTGGACGTCACTTGCGAAGTCTAACTGACTCCGAGTAACTTACTGGGAGTAAGTTCTAGCCGAGGGAGGCCCGGAATGAGCGAGCAGCACCGGATCGTGGTGGTCGGCACCGGATTCGCGGGGATCGGGATGGCGGTCCGGCTGAAGCAGGCCGGGTACGACGACTTCGTCGTCCTGGAGCGCGCGGACGACGTCGGCGGCACCTGGCGGGACAACACCTACCCGGGCTGCCGGTGTGACGTGCCGTCGCACCTGTACTCGTTCTCGTTCGCGCCGAACCCGGAGTGGTCGTCGACGTTCTCGCCGCAGCCCGAGATCGAGGACTACCTGCGCAAGGTCACCGACGCGTTCGGCGTCCGCCCGCACATCCGCTTCGGCCACGCCGTCGAGACCGCCGACTGGGTGGACGGCAAGTGGCAGGTCGTGACGAGCCAGGGCACCTTCACCGCGGACGTCCTGCTCTCCGGGATGGGCCCGCTCGCGGAGCCGTCGCACCCGAAGCTGCCCGGGATCGAGGACTTCGAGGGCGAGGTCTTCCACTCCGCCCGCTGGAACCACGACCTGAACCTCGGCGGCCGCAAGGTCGCGGTGATCGGCACCGGTGCCTCGGCGATCCAGTTCGTGCCGGCGATCCAGCCGGAGGTCGAGGAACTGCACCTGTTCCAGCGGACGCCGCCGTGGGTGATGCCGCGGCCGGACCGGAAGATCTCCGCGGCCGAGAAGGCGATCTACCGGCGCTTCCCGCTGGCGCAGAAGGCAATCCGGGCCGGCATCTACTGGGGACGCGAGTCGATGGTGCTCGGGTTCGCGAAGCTGCCCGCGATCATGAAGCAGGCGCAGAAGGTCGCCGAGAAGCACCTCGCCCACCAGGTCCGCGACCCGTTGCTGCGGGCCAAGCTCACCCCCGACTTCACCCTCGGCTGCAAGCGCGTGCTGATCTCCGACGACTACTATCCGGCGGTCGCGCGGCCGAACGTCGAGGTGGTCACCGACGCGATCGCCGAGGTGACGCCGACCGGCATCATCACCTCCGACGGTGTGAAGCACGAGGTCGACACGATCATCTACGGCACCGGCTTCAAGGTCACCGACCTGCCGGTGATGGACATGGTGCACGGCCGCGACGGGGTCTCGCTGCGGCAGGCGTGGACCGACGGCATGGAGGCCCACCTCGGTACGGCGATCAACGGCTTCCCGAACTTCTTCATGCTGATCGGGCCGAACACCGGCCTCGGGCACAGCTCGATGGTGTTCATGATCGAGTCCCAGATCGCCTACATCGTCGACGCGCTGCGGACCATGGATGCGCAGGGTTTGCGGGAGGTCGAGGTACGGCGGGACGTGCAGCGCGCGTTCGTCGACGGGGTCCGGGCGTCGATGCGGAACACGGTCTGGACCCGCGGCGGCTGCAGCAGCTGGTACCTCGACTCCGAGGGCCGGAACACCACGCTCTGGCCGTCGTTCACGTTCCGGTTCCGGCGGCTGACGCGGCGCTTCGATCCTTCGGAATATCAGACTCTCGTTATGTGACATCGAGCGTGTTACATTCGATCGGTCGGATAGTCCGGATGATCGGAGTGCACGGTGCTGCCACTGCACGGGATCGGCGGTCGAGGGGACCTGCCGGTGCCGCTGTGGCTGGCGATCTACTCCGCCGGCGCCGCGGTCGCGGTGTCGTTCTTCGCGCTGGCCGCGTTCTGGTCGCGCCCGCGGTTCGAGGGGACCGCGGGCGCGCCGCTGACTGTCTGCACGCGGATTGTCGACAATCGGATCGTTCGCATCGTGCTCAAGGCGCTCGGTGTCGCGGCGCTCGCGTTGTTGCTCGGCGCCGCCTGGTTCGGGAACCCGACGCGGAATCCCGCGCCGACCTGGTTGTACGTGTGGATCTGGGTCGGGATCATCCCGCTCTCCCTGCTCTGCGGCCCGATCTGGCGGCTCGCGAACCCGTTGCGGACGATCGCCGGCCTGGTACGGCGTCCGTCGTACCGGCGACTGCCCGGCCGGGTCGCGTACTGGCCGGCCGTCGTGGGGCTGGCCGGGTTCCTCTGGCTGGAACTCGTGTACCCGGACGGGTCGGACCCGCGGGTGGTCGCGATCGCGGTCACCGCCTACGCCGTCGTGAATGTTGCCGCGGGCATCGTGTACGGCCCGGCCTGGTTCGCGATCGGGGACAGCTTCGAGGTGTACGCCGACGTACTGGCGCGGCTGAGTCCTGTTGGCCGCACCAATGGTCAGCTCGTACTGCGTAACCCGCTCGCCGGGCTGGCGACGCTGCCACAGCGGCCGGGGATCGTCGGGCTGCTGTGTTTGTTGCTCGGGTCAACGGTCTTCGACGGGATCTCGCGCTGGTCGGCGTGGTCGCAGCGCACGGGGGAGCTCGATCGCCCGCAGCATCTTGCCGTGTACACACTCGGGCTGATCGTCGCGGTGGCGATCGTCGCCGGGCTGTTCCTGCTCGCCGCGCGGACCACCGGCGCCGCGCAGATCCGGCCGGGCCGGATCGGATCCGCCGGGCTGCCCGGGGCGTTCGTACACTCGCTGGTGCCGATCGCGATCGGGTACGCCGTGGCGCACTACTTCTCGTTCGCGATGTTCCAGGGGCAGGACGGCTGGCTGCTCGCGACCGACCCGTTCGGGCGCGGCTGGGACCTGTTCGGGACGAGCGGGGCGCGGATCGACTACGCGTTCCTCGGGACCGGTCTGATCGCGGGTGTGCAGATCGGCGCGATCGTGCTCGGGCATGTGCTGGGCGTGGTGTCAGCGCACGACCGCGCGACGGCGCTGTTCCGGCGCCGGCAGTTGCGGCGGGCGCAGTACCCGATGCTGGCCGCGATGGTCGCGTTCACCGCCGGCGGGATCGCACTGGTGACGGCCTCATGATCGCGCTGCACCTGGGTGGGATCCCCGAGACCGCGATGGTCCTCGGCCCGGTGTTCCTGATCATCGCCTTCATCCGCATCGCCCGCCGCAACGAGGCAACCCTCCCCGACGACGAGGACGATTGGGACGCGGACCTCGGCGATCTTCCCCATAAGTGAGGCCCGGAGGACCCCCTGCGGTCCGCCGGGCCCCACTCCGTTCCCCGTTGGTTCAGGCAGCCAGAGCTGGTTCGTAGGTGCCGCTGAGGCGCGGCAGGTCGGTGCTGGTGACGAGCTTGGCGAGTTCGGCGCAGCCGGCCGCCAGGGCGGACTCCAGGGTCGGCCACCTGTCGACGCACCAGTACGGGTCGTCCGGCTGCCGGTCGTTGTCGTCGTCGATGTCGGCACACCAGCCGCCGGTGCGGACGTGGTGGACGTGGAGCCGGAGCTTCATCTGAGTGCTGCCTTCAGAACGGTAGCTTGCGGCCGGACGGCGTCCGGAGGTCGAGGGTCTGGTCCTGCGTCTGGCGGCGGGTCGTGCTGGTGCGGGGCCGCCGACGGATCTGGATCTGGCGCATCCTCTTCCTCCTGCCTGGTGTTTGTCTGACAGCTACACGCTCCCGCATGAGGCCCGGTTCACACATGCGGAGGATTACCTATCCATCCCTTGACTTTCCCTAAGGGAAGACGCTGAGTCCGCCGTACCGGTTCCCTAGCCAACCGACGGAGAAACCACGATCTACGGCGAATCGGCCCTAGGCCTGAGCCGCCGCCTCCCGCGCAAGCACCCGCTGCGAGGAGACGACGGACGAGCGGAGGCCTGTGGTCGCCGGTCCCGGGTGCCGGGGGATGGATCTCGGGGTCGGGAGGTACTTCTTCGGTGCGGGCCGAGGCTGAGGCGGCCGACTTCGCCGAAGCGATCGAGGCCGCGACGTCCAGGCGGATGTCGGCAGCGAACTTCCTGGAGGCCGCGGTGGCGATGGACAGCGCCCGGGATCCCGTGGTGAGTCGCCGGTTCGACGAGCTCGTCGCTGCGGCCGAGATCGAGGTGGACCCGGTGGCCGAGGCGCAGGTCCGGATCGCCCGCGAGGCCTATCGCGACTTCGGCAAGGGCAGCGGCCATCCCGCGGGCCTCAACTTCGGTGACTGCTTCGCGTATGCCCTCGCCAAGGAAGCGGGCGAGCCTCTGCTGTTCAAGGGCAAGGACTTCATCCACACCGACCTGGCTGCAGCCCTGCCCGGCTCAGCCGGTTGAGGGCAGGCCTCTGGGCTCGAGGCCCAGTTCTTCGTAGGCGACTTGTTCTATTTCGCGGGCCATGGCTTCGCGGAAGGCGGCGACGAGGGCCTGGCCGGCCAGGGGGATGATGCCTTCGAGGGTGCGCTGGATGTCGGGCCAGCCGTCGGCGGGCATCCCGGCGGCGGTGAAGTCGCGCCAGACGGTCGAGCGGAACAGTTCGACGTACGTCTTCGCGACCGCGTCGGCCTGCGTGAACAGCTTCGGCAGCATCTCGAAGATCGCCTGCATCGGGACGCCGAGCTTGATCACCTCGAGGCCGGTGCGGAGCAGGTCGGGGTTCCGGATCCGCAGCCGGCCGTCCGGCAGCCGCTCCGCGATGCCCAGTTCGACGATCTGCGCGATCACCGCCGGATCGTGCGGTACGCCGGCCCGCTCGGCGAGCTGGTGCTCGTCGAGCTCCTCCGGCTCGGCCGGGGTCCACGGGTTCACCAGCGTCTCGAACACGCCGAGCGCGAGCTCGCCGTCCGGCAGTTCGCCCATCATCCGCTCGACCGCGGCCAGCGTGTAGCCCTTGTCGAGCAGCTCCCGGACCAGGGTCAGGCGGGCCACGTGCTCGGGTCCGTAGTACCCGGTCCGGCCGACCAGCCGGGGCGGCGCGATCAGCCCCCGCCCGGCGTACGCGCGCACGTTCCGCACCGTCATGCCCACCTTCGCGGCGAGCTGGTCGACGGTCAGCTCCTCGTCCGGCTTTCGTTCCACCCTTGACAGTCTTCCAGACTCCACGTTACATAGTGTATGTAACATGCTTCATGGCGCATGTCCCGAATGCCCTGAACTGAATGCCCCTGGAGGAGACCGCCGATGGCGATCCCGCTGGCGACCACCGGTACGGCGACGTTCGACCAGATCGCCATCGTCACCGGCGTGGTCGGCTGCCTGTACGTCGCACTCGCCGTGCTCCTGTGGCGGGAACGCACCGGCCACGGAACCCTGGTAGGGAGGTTCGCGGACACCATCGGGAGACTGGACGGAGCCCCCCGGTGGGCCGCGCTCACGCCGTACCTGCACGCGGTCTCGCTGCTGGCCTGCGCGTTCGGGGTCTGGTGGGACATCGCGATCCACATCGACCGCGGCCGCGACACCGGCCCGTTCGGCACCGCGGCGCACTACCCGATCTTCTTCGGCATCCTCGGCGTGATCGTCTCCGGCGTACTGCCGATCGCGCTCGCCCGCAAACCACTGCCGGCCCGCATCATCAAGCTCACCAAGGGCTGGCGGATCCCGTGCAGCGCGGCGCTGGTCACGGTCTGCGGCACGTTCGCGCTGGTCGGATTCCCGCTCGACGACGTCTGGCACCGGTTGTTCGGTGAGGACGTCACGCTGTGGGGGCCGACGCACCTGCTGATGATCGGCGGCGTGGTGTTCTCGATCTTCGCCCGGCTGCTCGCGATCGCCGAGGTGGAACAGTTAGGTCCTGTCTGGCAATCCAGCCAGGACCTGGCCGGCCCGAACAAGCGCCGGATCTTCCAGGAGATGGTGTCGGTCGGCGCGCTGCTGATCGCCTGGGACCTGTTCAGCACCGAGTTCAACTACGGCGTACCGCAGTTCCCGCTGATCCTGCAGCCGATCCTGATCGCGTTCGGCGCCACGCTCGGGTTCACGATCCTGCGTGCGCGGCGCGGGCCGGGGTCCACGTTCGTCGCGCTGGGCGTGTACCTGCTGATCCGCGGCGGGATCGCGTACGCCGTCGCCGAGCCGCTCGGCCAGATCGTCGGGCACTTCCCGCTGCTGATCGTCGAGGCGGTCCTCGTCGAGGTAACGGCGTTTGCCCTCGGCAACAAGAACCGCTTCCGGCTCGGCCTGGTCGCCGGCGTGCTGATCGGGACCGTCGGCGTGGTCGCGGAGTACGCCTGGAGCCACGTCTGGATGCCGATCGCCTGGCCGTCGTCGATGCTGCCGTCCGCGATCGGGTACGGCGTGGTCGTCGGCGCCGGGGCCGGTCTCGTCGGAGCCTGGCTCGCGACCCGGTACGCCGAGGTGGCCGGCGAGGAGCGCGCGACCGGGATCAAGCCCGTCCGGGCGGTCGCGGTCCGGCGTACCCATCAACTCGGTGCCGTCGGGCTCGTGGCGGTCGCCGCCACGGTGTTCTTCTGCGTGCCGCGGTCCGCGGATCCGGGCGTGAGCGGGGTCGTGTCGTTGGAGCGGGTGGCCACGGGGGCCGAGCCGACGGCGTACGTCACGATCTCCCTCACCCCCGCGGACGCAGCCGCCCAGGTCGACAGTGCGCGCTGGTTCGAGGCGCTGGCCTGGCAGGGCGGCGGGCTGGTGTACCACCCGATGGAGAAGGTTGCCGAAGGCACCTACCGGTCGCGGGGCGCGCTGCCGATGTACGGGAAGTGGAAGTCGATGGTCCGGCTGCACCAGGGGCAGCGGGACATGGTCGCGGCCTGGGTGTACGCGCCGGAGGACGCGGCGATCGCGAAACCGGTCGTCCAGGTGTCGAACGGGCAGACGGTCGAGTTCATCGACGAGCAGCAGGTACTGCGGCGTGAGGAACGGACCGACGTGCCACGATGGATGTGGAACGCCGGGTACGCGCTGCTGGCGGTGGTCGGGCTGCTCGAGGTGGCCGGGATCGCCTGGCTGGTCGGGCGCGGCGCCCGCGGCGGACGGATGCGAGCGGCTCATCTGGCCGCCGATGAACGGGAACGGGAGATTGCGTGACGATCCAGCTCGAGCGCTCCGGGGTAACCACCTCTGATGGAGTGCGCCTGAACGTCGAGGTGACCGGGCCGGCCGACGCACCGGTGACGGTGCTGCTGGTGCACGGCTGGACGTGCTCGACCCGTTCCTGGCACAACCAGGTCGAGGGGTTGCCGCAGATCCTCGGGCCGGACGCCGTCCGCGTGGTCACGTACGACCACCGCGGCCACGGTCGCTCGGACGCCGCGCCGCCCGGGTCGACCCGGCTCGACCAACTTGCCGACGACCTGGTGACCGTGCTGGACGAGGTCGTCGGCGACGGGCCGGTCGTGTACGCCGGCCACTCGATGGGCGGCATGACCCTGATGGCCGCCGCCGACCGCTACCCGGAACTGTTCGGCACCCGCATCCGCGCGGCCGCCCTGATCAGCACCACCTCCGGCCACCTCACCGAAGGCGCCCTCGGCATCCCGGCCCGCCTCGACCCCACCGCCGCCCGAATCGCCCCGCGGGTCCTGAACGCGGTAGGCCGAAGAATCGACCGCCGAGCAGCAGCACGAGCGGCCGCCGGGAGCCGCGGCTCGGAGGCGGCCGGCGAACTCCACCAGGCGACCGCCCTGGTGGACGGAGGCCGCCAGGCCGCGACCGGAACCGGCGCTGCCCGGAGCGGGCAGGAGAGCGCAGGCCGCCGGGACAGGGTGCCCGCGGCGGGGTCGGTGGCGCGGCTTGCTGGCGTTGGGCGGCGCGCTGCGGTGCGGGCGGCGCGGTTGCAGGGGCCGGTGCTTCGGCGGGTGGTGTTCGGGAAGAAGGCGGATCCGGCCGAGGTGGAGTTGTTCATGGAGGACCTGGCCGTGGTGCCGGGGGCGTCGTACGGAGGGTTCTTCGAGACGATGCTCGAGCATGACCGCGGTGACGCGCTGAAGGTGCTGGAACAGTTGCCGGTGGAGATCATGCACGGCACCTGCGACCGGCTCCTCCCGCCGCGGCACGCCAACCGGATGGCCGCCCAGCTCCCCACCGCCCGGCTCTGGATCTACCCCGGCGCCGGCCACATGCTCATGCAGGAACGCCCCCGCGACATCACCCATCGCCTCGCCTCGCTCGTCCGCAAGGCGTCCACCTGAGAGATCTGGTCTGGCTCGTCCGCAAGGCGTCCGCCTGAGAGGCTCATCACGGCCCACTACGGCGTACTCGCCTACGCTCGACCCGTGCAGAACCTTCTCTCGGACGTCGTGGTCGTCGACCTAACGCGCGCCCTCGCCGGCCCGCACGCGGCAATGATGCTGGGGGATCTCGGCGCACGGGTGATCAAGGTCGAGACCCCGAACGGCGGCGACGACAGCCGCGGGTGGGGCCCGCCGTTCGTCGACGGTGAGTCGACGTACTACCTGTCCGCGAACCGCAACAAGGAGTCGGTCACCGCGGACCTGAAGTCCGAGGACGGCAAGGACTTCCTCACCAGGCTGGTCCGCAAGGCCGACGTACTGATCGAGAACTTCCGCCCCGGCGTGCTCGACCGCCTCGGCTTCGGCACCGCGCGGCTGCACGAGCTCAACCCCGGCCTGGTGATCCTGTCGATCACCGGCTTCGGGCACGACGGCCCCGAGGGCGGCCGCGCCGGGTACGACCAGATCGCCCAGGGCGAAGGCGGCCTGATGAGCATCACCGGCGAGACCGAGCCGACGAAGGTCGGCGCCCCGATCTCGGACCTGCTGGCCGGCATGTACGGCGCTTACGGTGCGCTGGCCGCGCTGCACGAGCGGGCCATCACCGGCAAGGGCCGCGTGGTGCGGACCAGCCTGCTGGCCGCGGTCGTCGGCGTGCACGCGTTCCACGGTACGAAGTGGACGGTCGCGCACGAGCTGCCGGAGCGGGTCGGCAACCACCACGCGCAGATCGCGCCGTACGGGCTCTATCGCTCCCGCGACGACATCGTGCAGGTGGCGGTCGGCAGTGAGGGACTGTGGCGGCTGTTCGCGCCGATCGTCGGACTGGCTGCGGACGACGCACGTTTCGCGGTCAACTCGGAGCGGGTCGCGCACCGCGACGAACTGACCGCCGCGATCGAGGCCGCGTTCGCCGGGGACTCGGCGGACGTGTGGCTGGAACGCCTTGCGGAGAAGGGGATCCCGGCCGGCAAGGTCCGCGACTTCCGGCAGGTCTACGAGTGGGACCAGACCCGCTCCCAGGGCCTCCTCGTCGACGTCGAGCACCCCACCCTCGGCACCATCCAGCTCCCCGGTCCACCCCTGCGCTTCGACGACAACCCGTACGCCGGCGCCCGCGAAACCAACCTCCCGCCGCCCCGGCTGGGCGAGCACAACGAGTCCGTCCGCGCCTGGCTGGAGGAGTAGGAGCGGACCTGCAGCACTCAGCAACCGGCGCCGTGCCCACGAGTTCACGCTTGCGGGGGCGGCGCCGGTGTCTGTCCGCACGGGTTGATGAGTGGTGGCGGTCCGCACTTTTCGACCGAGATGGAAAGGCTGCCGAGACCGGACCTCGACGGCGAAGCTGGGTCACGGATGGGTCCGTTGACCTGG
Organism: Kribbella aluminosa; assembly: GCF_017876295.1. Classification (NCBI taxonomy): domain Bacteria; kingdom Bacillati; phylum Actinomycetota; class Actinomycetes; order Propionibacteriales; family Kribbellaceae; genus Kribbella; species Kribbella aluminosa. The sequence continues at coordinate 2,401,961 of NZ_JAGINT010000002.1, forward strand.
TGAGGGGTTGACGGGCCCGCGGGCGGCGGTCTAGCGTCCGGGAAATCGATTACTCGCCCGATCGCGGAGGTGCTGTGTTGAATTGCCACGCCTCCGGCGCGGCGGGGTCATGGGGCTGGGGCTCCCGGCCTTCCCTCGTCGCTCGAGTCGCTTCGCTCCCGCCGCTCCTCAGTCCAGGCCGGGAGGCCCCATGACACGGCCTGACCTCGTGACGATGAGTGCGATCGGGAAGCGGTACGGCGGAGTGCGGGCCTGTCACGAGGTGGACTTCGTGCTCGGGGCCGGTGAGGTGCATGCGCTGCTCGGGGAGAACGGGGCCGGCAAGAGCACGCTGATGAAGATCCTGTCCGGCGACGTCACGGAGTACGCGGGCAGCATCGCGATCAACGGCGAACCGGTGCGGTTCAACGGCCCCACCGACGCGCAGACCGCGGGGATCGCGATGATCCACCAGGAACTCGACCTCGTCCCGGCACTGTCGGTCGCGGACAACATCTTCCTCGGCCGCGAGCTCCGGACGCCGTACCGGACCGTCGACCGCCGCCGGATGGAACGCGAGGCGCGAGACCTCCTCGACCGCAGCGGCGTCAGCCTCGATCCGCGCCGCCCGGTCGGCGAGCTCCGGGTCGGCGAGCAGCAGCTCGTCACGATCGCGAAGGCGATCTCCCTCGACGCCCGCGTGCTGATCATGGACGAGCCGACCTCCGCGCTCACCAGCTCCGAGGTCGAGCGGCTCTTCGACGTGATCCGCGAGCTCCGGCAGAGCGGCGTCGGGATCGTCTACATCTCGCACCGGATGGAGGAGATCGCCCAGGTCGCCGACCGTGCGACCGTCCTCCGCAACGGCCGCATCGTGACCAGCTTCGACCCGCGCGAACTCAGTACGGCGGAAGTCGTCGAGGCGATGGTCGGCCGGCCCGTACAGACCATGTTCACCACCCCCGACAGCGACACCGGCGACGAACTGCTGCGCATCGAGGACCTCGTCGTGAAGGCGAAACGCCCCGGCCGCCGCGACCCGGACGGCATCTCGCTGACCGTCCGCGCCGGCGAGATCGTCGGCCTCGCCGGACTCCTCGGCGCCGGCCGCACCGAACTCCTCGAGACCCTGTACGGCGTCGCGCCCGGCGGCACGCTGACGGGCCGGATTCTCCTGCAGGGCAAGCCGATCCGGCCGCGCAGCCCGCGGCAGGCGCTGGCGCACGGCATCGGGTTCGTCCCGGAGGACCGGCGCGCGTCCGGGCTCGTGCTGTTCCACTCGATCCTCGCGAACACGGTGCTCTCGAGTCTCCCGGCGTACGGCCGGTTCGGCCGGTTCGGCCGGTTCGGCATTGTCGCGCGCCGGCTCGAGCGGGCCGCGTCGGCGTCGATGGCGGATCGGTTGCGGCTGAAGTTCGGGCGGATGCAGGACGAGGTCGGCACGCTGTCCGGCGGGAACCAGCAGAAGGTCGTGTTCGGCCGGATGCTGCTCACCGAGCCGAAGCTGCTGCTCCTCGACGAGCCGACCCGCGGCGTCGACGTCGGCGCGAAGGCCGAGATCTACCGGCTGCTCGGCGAGCTCGCGGGGCAGGGCATCGGCGTACTGCTCGCCTCGTCCGAGCTCCCCGAACTGGTAGGAGTCTGCGACCGCGTCGTCGTGCTGCGGGACGGGCGCGACGTGGCGTCGTTCAGTACGGCGGACTCGGGCGAGGGCGATCTGCTGGCCGCCGCGATGGGACAAATCGAAGTCGGAGGAGTGCGATGACCGACGTACAGGACCGGCCGGCGGTGGGCGCGCCGGCCGGGCAGCGCAGCGTGGCCGCGACGCTGTTCCGGTTCCAGAGCGTCTTCGGGCTGATCGCGGTGTTCGTCGCGGCGATCATCTTCTCGCCGCGGAAGAACGGCGAGATCCTGTTCATCAGCGCGGACAACCTGGCGAACGTGGTCCGGGCGGTGTCCGAGATCGGGATCATCGCGGTCGGGATGACGTTCGTGATCCTGATCGGCGGGATCGACCTGTCGGTCGGCGCGGTGCTCGGCCTGGCCGCGGTCGGTTCCGCCGTACTGATGGTCGAGAACGACTGGGGTTTCCTGCCGTCGGTCGTGCTCGTGCTCGCGATCGGCCTGGTCTTCGGTGCCCTGCAAGGGATCGCGACCGCGATGATCGGGATCCAGTCGTTCATCGTGACCCTGGCCGGCCTGCAGATAGCCAGAGGTCTGGCGCGGATCTGGTCCGGCGGGCAGGGCGTCGCGATCGCGTACGGCAACGGGCCGAACGAGGCGCCGGCGTCGTTCGCGCTGCTCGGCGAGCGCACCTTCGGCGGCCTGGTGCCGATCCCGGTGATCATCTTCGCGGTGGTCGCGGCTGCCGCGGTGGTGTTCCTGCGGGTCAGCGCGTTCGCCCGGCACCTGTACGCCGTCGGCGGCAACGAGAAGGCCGCGCGGCTGTCCGGCGTACCGGTGGTCCGGGTGAAGGTCGCGGTGTTCGCGATCTGCGGGTTGCTCGCGTCGCTGGCCGGCATCGTGCACGCCGTCCAGCTCAACCAGGGCAGCCCGAACGACGGTATCGGCTACGAGCTGGACGCGATCGCCGCGGTGGTGATCGGCGGCACCAGTCTCGCGGGCGGCCGTGGTTCGGTGGCCGGGACGGTGGCCGGCGCGCTGCTGCTCGGCGTACTGAACAACATCCTCGCCCTGAACAACATCGACTCCAACATCCAGCTCCTGATCAAGGGACTGGTGATCGTTGCCGCCGCCGCGCTGCAACGGCTCCGCCCCACCTCGTAAGGAAGGCTCTGTCATGCGTTCTGTGAGAATTCCGTTGGCCGCGGCAGCTGTGGCCGCGCTCGTGCTGGCCGGTTGCGGGACCACCAGCGAGCGAACGGCGGGTTCGTCGCCCGGCGCGTCCAAGTCCTGCAAGGGGGCCGACGGCAAGTACACGATCGGGATGAGCCAGGCGAACGTCGCCGAGCCGTACCGGCAGCGGATGGACGACGACATCAAGAACGCGGCCAAGGACGTGCCGCAGTTCGACGTGAAGTTCGCGGACGCTGCGCAGGACAACGCCAAGCAGGTCGCGGACGTGGAGAACTACATCACCCAGCAGATCGACCTGCTGATCATCAGCCCGAACGAGGCGAAGCCGCTGACCGCGGTGGTGAAGAAGGCGTACGACAAGGGCATTCCGGTGATCGTGCTGGACCGGAAGGTCGAGGGGGACGCGTACACCGGGTTCATCGGCGGCGACAACGTGCAGATCGGGCGCGAGGCCGGCAAGTACATCGCGGAGAAGCTGCTGCCTCAGGGCGGGAACGTCGTCGAGCTGAAGGGCCTGGCCGGGGCGACGCCGCAGGCCGAGCGGCACGAGGGATTCGTCGAGGGGATCAAGGGCAACCCGAAGGTCAAGGTGATCGCGAGCGCGAGCGGTGACTGGCTGCGGGAGAAGGGCCAGTCGCAGATGGACGCGCTGCTGAAGGCGAACCCGAAGATCGACGTGGTGTTCTCGCACAACGACCCGATGGCGGAGGGCGCGTACCTGGCCGCGAAGGCGGTCGGCCGGGAGAAGCAGATGAAGTTCACCGGCATCGACGCGCTGCCGATCCCGTCCGGTGGGATCAAGGCGGTCGAGCAGGGGCGGCTGTCCGCGACGTTCACGTACCCGACGAACGGCAAGGAAGCGATCGCCGCCGCGAAGAAGTTGCTCATCGACTGCGGCACGATCCCGAAGACGCAGACGCTCCCGACGCGCCTGATCGACCCGTCCAACGCGGCGAAGATCTACGCCGAGGAGAACCCCAACGGGTGACGGGTGGACCGGCACGCAGGCAGAACCTCCCGAAGACCCCGGTTTGCGGCCGTTCAATGCCACTTCTGCCTGCGCGCAGGTCCGCTCACCGCCGCGAGCTTGCCCGCTCGATCAGGCGGGCGCCGAGGGTGGTGGCCGTCGGCGGGCGCGTGGGGTCGGCGATCCTCGCCAGCAGGAGGCGGGCGGCGACGGCGCCCAGCTCGTACGCCGGTTGTGCGACCACCGTCAGCGGTGGATCGACCAAGGCGGCCCACGGGGCGTCGTCGAAGGTGACCAGGCCGACGTCGCGGCCGGCCCGGACACCACGTTCCTGCAGGGCCTGCAGCACTCCGACGGCCATCGCGTT